>NZ_WIXR01000027.1:0-145847 GCF_019425585.1 Burkholderia sp. COPS
GTGCGGCGGGGGCGGCAGGCGGGGCGGCATGGAGCGGGGCAGCGTCGGGCGCGACGGCTTTGATGGCCGACATGCCGGCTCCGGGAGCAGGTAGCTTGCCGCTTGTCCCGCACGCGTTGGCAGATGAGTCGAGTCGATCCATGCCTGCACCGGTACCCGCTTCGTCGGGACAAAATGCGGCGCCCGGCCCGTCGCTCGGTTATTCGACTCCGCCGCCGGTGTCCAGCGAACTGGAAGGCATGCCGAAGAAAGGCCCGGCAGCGCAAAGCGGGCCGTGCAATCTTCACGTCCCCGCGATTCCCACCGAGCTTCATACCGTTGATGCCGGATGCGTCAGCTATTTCCAGACGGGAGAGGACGGCAAGGCGGTACTCAAGGACAAGAAGCGAATCTGGCTGAATATGTCCGGCACGGAGGATTCGTACGACATCGGATACGCACCCGCGACGGCGACCGTAACGGCGATGATCTATATCAAGATCAACCTGAAGGACCAGTACTGGATCAAAGATGGAACCGTCTACATGGATCCATCGACAGGAAAACCGTTCTCGGTGCCGTTCAATAGCGATGGAAACCGTAAAGACCTGGTGATTAAGATCGTGGACCGGCCGGGTGGTCTGGGTCCCATATCGTCGAGCTTCAAGAAGCGCATCGAGGACGGGCTGAATAGAGGGAACTATTCGATGCAGCCGAAAGAATGCCCGCTGGGTAGTGCATGTACGTGCAAGGTCAAGCTGAGACTGGAAGTCGAACTGGTTCAAATTGGGCGATGCCATGCGGAGGTCAATCTGTTTCCGATGGCAACCCGGGCGGATTCGGGGAACTGGGGGGAAGTGAACGTCCAGTGGAACGGCCGGGAGAATCGGTACGTGCCGCTGAAAACGCAACATACGATCGTGCACGAGGCCGGCCACCTGTTCGGCTGGCCCGATGAGTATTTCCTGGATGGCGGGTCGGTGTATGGCAAATACATCAACTCGCAACACCTGGTCGACGTGAAGATGGCCCAGCTTGTCGACAACTGGCAGCGCGAGACCCCCACGAACTTGATGGGCCGGGGGGTGTACACGGAGAAGCCGGAAATTGCGAAGTACTACATGTACGGCTTCCGCAACTGGTTCAACAAGAAAACCGGGATTGAATGGGAGGTGCTGAAATGAAGCGCTCGATCTTGTTCCTGGTGATGTCAACGATTTCTTTCGGGGTGGCGGAAATGACGCTTGCACATGATCGTCCGGATTATTTCGAGATTCGTAGCGGACAGGGACAGCTCAATCCTTCGCCATCGATGGTCTTCACGGCCGATGGTCGAACGGTGTCGTACTTTTCGCGTGGGCGGGACATCGACCCGCTGCCGCCATCGAGTTACGTCGGAATCGGGAAATATACGGCGGATCTCACGGGAACCTATCGCCAGCATGTCGATATGGTCAAGGCGACGTTGAGCAGCAGGACAATCCCCCAGATCCGCGAAATCAACAAGGGGTCCGTGCTTGTCTATTCGTTCAACAAGGACGGCCACCATTACGAGGGCACGTACAACTATCAGTTCGACGATCAATTCAACAAGAACCTTTCGGTGCTTTATGACCTTGCCCACGATTTGCTGGCGCGTGGTACGCACGAGATCAATTTTCGTCCGGAATTTTCGGTGCGATCCACTGCCGACCATCTTGTCGTCGACGTGACGTTCGCAAACGATGGCAAGCAGGATGTGGCGATCGACGGTCCTGATCGTTGGTCGCCAGATCTGGCGAGGCCCGATGTGCAATACATGGAGATCAGCGGCGGCAACAAACTCGTGGGTTTCGACGTCAGGCTTGTCAGCAAATATCTGAACGACGCATCGCGTCGTAATCGGCGCGAAATCGTCGTCAAGCCCGGTCAGCCCGAGAAGATGGAATTCCTCGTGCCTTACGCGGATCTGACCTATGACGCCAATTCGCCGATGCGCCGTGTCGAGCCCGGCACCTACGTCTTCGCCGGCAAGATGAACGTCGACATCCTGCGTCCGCAGGAAATGGACGGACGGATCTTCACGCCGACGAATCGGTTGGAAAACGTGAACCTGACGGGGAAGTGACCCTGACGTGATGCGCGTTATACGAATCCTGGTGTTGGTGGCATTGCTTCCTTGCGCGACGGACATGGCGTCTGCGCGCGACGAGCATGGTCATTTCGAAATCCGGAGCAGCCCGGGGCAGATCAAGCCTGCGCCTCCATTGGGTTTCACGTTTGACGGCAATCGTGTCGCCTACTATTCGCATGGGCTGGATCTTGATCTCATGCCGCCGGCGAAGTATGTGGGAATCGGAAAATACACGGGAGAACTGAACGATCGTTACCGGCCGGAAATCGAGCAGATGCAGCGGATTCTGGCCAATAACGAGATCGCTTCGGTTCCGGGCCGGAATGTCGGATCGGTCCTCGCATATTCGTTCGATCGGAATGGAACGCATTACCAGGGGCAGCTTCAATATCGATCCAGCGACGAGATCAACGGAAAGCTGTCGTTTCTTTACGAACTTGCGCAGGATCTGCTGGATCACGGCACGCCGGAAATCAATCTGCACCCGACGTTCGCCGCGCGTTCCGAAGCGGGGAATCTGGTGGTCGATGTCGTGTTCGGGAACGACGGGACGCAGGAAGTGGTCATCGATGGCCCGGAGAAGTGGTTGCCGCGGCGCGCGCTCCTGAACGGGCAATACTTTCTGACCAGCGCGCGCAACGACGCTGGAGCGCGCTTCCAGGTCGCACTGGTCGAGAAGTACCTGAGTGCCGCTTCCCGCGCCTATGCGTCGGTGATTTCGGTCAAACCGGGGCAGTCGGTGAAGGTCGAATTCGTCGTGCCGCACGATGCGTTGACGTTCGATCCGGGCGCATCGCGGCAACAGATCCCCGGGGGCACCTATCAGATGTTTGGCGAAGCGAATGTCAACATCCAGTCGCCCTCGGAAATGAAAGGCAAAGCATTCATACGGATGGACAAACTGTCCGACGTCGATTTGACCGAACGGTAATGCGTAACCCGATGCTTCGACTCCAGGAACTGAACGTACCCCCCCCGTGAACCCCGAACCCACCCATCATGCCGACCCAATCTGACCTCATCCAGGCGTTCTTCCGCGGCTGGTCGCAGCACGACCGGTTTCTGTGGCTGACCACGCCGCTCGGCGCGGACAAGCTCGTCGCCGAGAGCCTGCACGGATGGGAGTCGCTCGATCACGGCGGCTTCCGGTTCCAGGTCACCGCGCTGACCGAGCGTCCCGACGTGCCGCTCGACAAGCTGATCGGTGCGCCGATCCTGATCGAATGGCAGGCCGCCGACGGGCAGGACGCACGGCGCCCGTTCCACGGCCATGTGATGGCCGCGGAGCTTGTCGGCTACAACGGCGGGCTCGCGCGCGTGCAGCTCGTCGTCGAACCGTGGCTCGCGCTGCTGCAGCAGCGCGTCGACAGCTACAACTTCGTGAACGCGAGCGTGGTCGAGATCAGTGAACAGGTTTTCGCGCACTACGCGCGTGGCGCGGTCGCCCCGGCCTGGCGCTGGGCGCTCGCCGCCCCCACGCGATATGCGAACCGCAGCCTGACCGCACAGGCCGGCGAATCGGACTTCGCGTTTCTCGAACGTCTGTGGGCGGAAGAGGGCATCTTCTACTGGTTCGAACACGAGGGCGACGCGCAGTCGACGAACCTCGGCAAGCACACGCTCGTTCTCGCCGATACGAACCAGCGTTTCGACCCGGCTGAACCCGAGGTCGTCGGGTTCCACCAGACGAGCGACGGCGATCCGCGCGGCGGCATCCGGCACTTCCTGAACGCGCGCCGCTGGCGCATCGGCAGCGTCGCGCGCGCCAGCTGGGATCATCGAAGCCTGTCGACTCGTCCATCCGGCGTGCGCGCGAACGGCGCGGTCGTGCCGGGCGAGGATCGCGACGTCGCCGGCCCGTACGCGTTCCAGACCACCGGGATCGGCGAACAGCGCGCACAGCAGCAACTCGACGCGCAGCGCGTGGCGGCGCTGCAGGCCGAAGGCAGCGGTACGCGTCGTGATCTGCGGCCGGGGCTGCACTTCGCGATGTCGCAGCATCCGTCGCTCGATGCGTCGCGCACGTTCGTGTGCCTGCGTGTCGAGCACGACGCGCGTGCGAACGTGGGCGCCGACGTGCACGGTGCGATCGCGCAGCGACTGGGCGAGATTCCGTCGATGCCCGACGCCGCACCCGGCGAGGCAGTCGGATACGGCGGCGCGCAGGCGCTGCATGCGGCAATCGACGCCACGACGCACGCTGGCGGCGCGCTCGTGGACGGCAACGAGGTGTACCGGAACCGCTTCGCCGCGTTGCCGTTCGACCAGGCCTATCGGCCGCTGGCGTCGAACGGGCACGGTGCGCGCGTGCATCCGGTCGCGGTGATGCCGGGCGCACAGACAACCGTCGTGGTCGGCGCGGGCGATCCGGTTCACACCGAACGCGATCACCGGATCCGGATCCAGCATCACGCGCAGCGTGGGCAGAATTCCGCGAGTCGCGAAGCGCATCCGCGCGCGGCGAATGCGCCGGCCGATCGTGGCGCCGGCACCTGGACGCGCATGGTGACACCGGTCGGCGGCGACAACTGGGGCGGCGTGAGCGTACCGCGCGTCGGCCAGGAAGTCTGGACCGAGTGGCTGGAAGGCCAGCCGGACCGGCCGGTTGCGGTCGCCGCGCTGTACAACGGGCGGGGCAACGCCGACGCGCAGCACAATGCGCTCGCGGGCGGCCCGAGCGGCAGCACGGCCAATGCGGCGGCCTGGTTTGCCGGCAACGACCATGCGGCCGTGCTGACCGGCTTCAAGACGCAGGACATGAGCGCGAGCCAGACCGGTGCGGGCGGCTCGCGGCAATTCATGCTCGACGATACGGCGGGCCAGTCGAGTGCGCGCCTTTACACGACCGATCACGGCAGTGGCCTGACGCTCGGCCACATCAAGCAGGTGCAGGACAACCGGCGTCTGGCCGATCGCGGCTACGGCGCCGAATTGTCGACGCAGGCGGCCGCTGCGCTGCGCGCCGGTGCCGGCCTGCTGATCAGCACGGCGCCGGGCGTGAACCAGATGGACGCGAGCACGGCGAGCCAGGTGCTCGCGCAGCAACGCGAGATGCTTCAGGGGCTCGCGGATTTCGCGCGCAAGCAGGGGGCGGAGCCGGGTGTGAGCACGGTGCAGCCCGGTGTCGCGAGTGCCGGCGCGAGCGCCGCGTCACCGCTCGCGGCGATCGACGGGCTGCAGCAGAGCGAGGTGTCGATCGGCGCGACGCGCGAAGGCAACGGCGCGGGCGGCGCCGGCGGCGGCGGTGCGGTTGCGTGGCAGCATCCGCATCTCGTCGCGCACGGCGAGGCCGGCGTCGTCGCGATGACCGCGCGAAGCCACGTGTGGGCGTCGGGCACGCAAACCGCGCTGAGCGCAGGATGCGACGTGCAGGTTACGGTCCACGGCAAGTCGAGCATCGTCGCGAAGGAAGGCATCGCGCTGTACACGCACGGCACCTCGGGCGGCAGCCGCCCGGTGCCGGCCGTCGGCATCGCGCTGCACGCGGCGACGGGCGCCGTCACCGTGCAGGCGCAGAACGCCGGGACGCTCGACGCCAATGCGCAGCGCGCGGTGACGGTGTCGAGCGCGCAGGCGAGCGTCGCGCTGCAGTCGCCGAAGCGGCTGCTGCTGACGGCCGCCAACGCGTTCCTGAAGATGGAAGGCAACGACATCGTGATCGGCGCGCCCGGCAAGGCGACGTTTCATGCGGCCCAGCACACGCTGGCCGGGCCGCGTTCCGCGAACGTGCAGCTGCCGTCGATGAACAAGCCCGCGTGCGTCGAATGCATGCGGGATCTCGCGCATCGCCACGAAGCGATCGCCACGCGCGGGTGACGCCGATGACAACGCTGCTTCAGACCTGGGAAACGACGGCCGCCGCGGAGCACATGGCGTTTCCGGATACCCATCGCTATCTGCTGGCCGATGCTTCGCAACTGCCGATCAACGCGGCGCCGTGGCGCGAGCTGATCGCGCAAGGGCGGGTTCACAACCTGCTCGCCGGTCAGCCGGAAGCGAGCAACCCGGAAGTCTGCGCGCTGGTGTGCGACTATCGTGCGCCGCACGTGTCGGCGTTGCTCGAACGGCAGTTCGCGCGGCGGCCGTTCGCGTTTCTGTCGCTGGTCAGCATCTATCCGCTCGACGAACTCGCGCCGAAACTTGGTATCCGGACGCGCGTGACGTTGCCCGACGATCGCGACGGCCTGCTGCGGTTCTACGATGCGGCGGTGTTCCAGACGCTGGCCGGCGCACTGTCCGGGTCGCGCTATCAGGCGCTGTTGTCGCCGTGCGTGTCGTGGACCTGGGTGTGTCGCGATGGAACCGTCGGTACGGTACGGCATCCTCGCCGGCACGAGCGGATCTTCTACGCGCGCGTGGACGCCCGCGAGCTCGACGCATTGCGCCGCGGCAGCCGGCCGGACGCCGTGCTGGCCGAGTTGCGGCGCAACGGCCGGATCCCGGCCGACGCGGATCCGTTCGACACATACGCGCGCATGCTCACACTGTTCGGCATGCTGGATGCACAGGGGCTGAACGACGACAGGCTCGCCTACCGGATTGGCGCGACGCTCGCGATGGTCGGCCACGTGCGGCTCGACGATGCGAGTGTCGCCGAGTGCATCGCCGCGCATCGGCACGATCACGACGCGTTGTGCGACGCATTGCTGGATCGCCTGCTCGAGCACGGCGAGGCAGCGAATGCCGCGACGGAACAGGAGGCGCAGCGATGAACGTGCCCGCGCTGTTTTCGTTGCGCGGCCGGGCCGGGCGCATGCAATGGTGGAGCGTGACGGTGCCGTTGCTGGTCGTCGGTTCGGTGTTCGACGGGCTCGCCGATCTGCCCGCCGCGCAGCGTGCGCAGACGATCGTCGACCTTGCCGGATGGGCATTCGCGATCGTGATGATCTGGCTGCTGGTCGCGGTGTCCGTGCGGCGCTGGCACGACATCGGCAAGTCCGGGTGGTGGACGCTCGTCCATGCAATTCCCGTCGTCGGCGCGTTCGTCGCGATCGCGATGAACGGGTTCGTCCGTGGCGACGACGTACATAACCGGTTCGATCCGCCGTCGCGCGGTGAAGGCAACAACGACGCAAGTTTGCGAGGGTATCGATGAAATTCAGGGCAGGGATGCACGTTTTGGCGCTGGTCGGGCTCGGTGTGCTCGCCGCATGCAGCAAGCACGGCGTCGACGTGTCGGCGGAGCCGCATAACGTGTGCGTCACCGGATACAACGAGTACGGCCGCAAGCTGCACGAATTCTGGCTCGACAACGAGCACAAGTCCGGGTGCTTCGGCAATCCGGCGGCGCGCGAGGACGGCGAGGCATTCGGCGGCGGCGGCGGCTTCGCGTGTGGCTGCAAGGTGACGCCGGGGCAGAAGGTGAAGCTGTACTGGGAATTCGCGCAACCGCTGGCCGACATTCAGCGCGGCATCCAGCCGGAGCGCAAGACGATCGACGTGACCATTCCGCAGCCGGAATCGCCGACGTCGCGCTATCTGCGCGTGTATTTCCGCAAGAACGGTACCGCCGAGCTGCAGTGGGTCGACGACATGAACGCACCCGAGCTCAAGCCGACCCAGGAGAAGTGAGCGCCATGGCCGAAATCAACCTGAAGAAGGACGCCGCAAGCGCGGAGACGGATCGCGTCAAGGCGGAAGCCGAGCAGATGTGCCCCGCATGCGAGCACATGCTGTGGGTCAGCTTCTATTTCGACGGATTCGGTTTCGGCGACAAGGAAGGACCACGAACCAATATCCTGAAGCTGTTCAACGCCGCATACGACAAGAAGAACAAGAACATGCGGCGCTTCTACTATCCGGGGCTCGGCGCCGATTTCGACCCGGAAGCCGGCGTCCTTCGGCAGGTATTGAAGGACAAGGCGCTCGACACCGCCGGCGAAAAGGCCGGCGACAAGCTCAAGGAGACGACCGTCGACAAGGCCAAGGAGAAGGGCATGAAGACGGTCGAGGACGCGTGGAAGCAGAGCGGCAGGAAGGGAAATTCCACGCTGAGCGGCCGCGTCGGCGACACGGTCGGCACGGTGTTCGACAAGGCGAAGGAAGGCGTGGGCGACGCACGGAAGCGGCTCGAGCGAGCGGTCGCGCGGCCGGGGGCGGAAAAGAACCGCGCGTTGCGTTACCTGAAGCGCGAATGGCGAGGGTTCTGGCGCGATGTCGTCAAGTATCCGTACCGGATTCCGAAGACGGTCCTGAAGGAGGTCGGCAAGGAAACGCTCGGCGCGCTGGCCGAGTCGTTCCAGCTCTCGCGCGACACGAAGCTCGGCGCCGCGCTGTTCAATACCGGCGTCGATACGCGCCTGAAGGCGGCGGACGAAGATTTCAAGGCGGCCGTGGCGGGCGCGAAGCAGGCGGGCACGATCAACAAGATTCATGTCGCGATCTTCGGTTACGACATGGGCGGCGGCCTCGCGCTGGCCTTTGCCAAACGGTTGCTCGAGGAAACCTGCAAAGGCGGGAAGTACGACGGCGTGGCGGTCAAGATCAAGTTCATGGGCCTGTTCGACTGCGTGACGAACCGTTTCGACGACAACCTGCTGACGGGCTACATTCCGTTGAGCAACGCGGTGTCTTCGGATCTGATCTTGTCGCCGGACATCGAGAAATGCGTGCACTATGCGGCCGCGCATGAACTGCGCGTGTACAAGCCGTTGACGATGCTCGGCGTCGATCCGGCCGACATGCGCGGCAGGCGGCAGGAGCGCCTCTTTCCCGGCGCGCAGGTGGACGTGGGCGGCGGCGCGATCGAAGGCGAGGACGGCATTTCCGACAAGCTTGCGCGCGTGCCGCTCGAGATGATGTACCACCGCGCATACGGCGCGGGCATTCCAATGCCGAGCCTGACCGCGCTGGCGAACGAGGACGGCGCACTGTATCAGCAGATCGTCGCGCCGCAGGAGGTCCAGGCCTTCCAGCTCGACTACCGGGTGACCGTCAAGAAGCTCGTGGCGACGACGCGCGAGATTCCGCCGCTGTCGCCGCTGGGCGCCGGCATCGGCTATCCGTCGGCGGCGCCCAGGCCGTCGACCGGGCCGCTCGATTTTCTCAATCCGAAGCCGCTGCCCGACATGACGGACGGTTGCCGTGTGCCCGACCGGACGCCGCCGCGCCCGGTCGTCGTGACCGACCTGCCGAAGGACATCCAGGGCGAGCTCAAGGGCCACATGGTCGTGTACATCCAGTGGCTGCGCATGTGGTACGACCGGGCCGAGAATCGCACGGCCGCGACACAGCGCAAGCCGGGGTGGCTCGGTGGCGCGGCGAATCCGCTGGCGTACGGCCGTTACGAGAAGCTGGTGCGCGAAATCGACTACCAGAAGCAGCACGGCACGCGCCCGGGATACGGGTTCGATCGGAAGCAGGCGATGAAGCAGCTCGACGGCGAGTTGCCGGCGTCGATGTTCAATACCGACCCGCAGGCGCAGGCGCTGTTCTGGCTGTGGAACAATCCTGGCGAGCGCCTGCCGCAAGTCGAAGCGATGTATCCGCTGTTCGTGAAGCACGTGCACGACAGCATGGCCGAGAGCGATATCGAGGCCGTGTGGAGCCACCTGGTGTCGATCAAGAACTACATGAATACGCGGGCGATGCAGAAGATCGCGACCGCGCCCGACAAGTCCTTCCTGGATCGCGTCGCGGACGTGTACCACTCGCTGGTGTCGACCGTATCCGCACCGTCCGGCACGACGGTCGTTCGATAGTCGGCCGGCCGCCGACCCACGCCGGCCGCCGACGCGCGGCCGGCCCGTGCGTTACTTCGAGATGTACCAGAGCGCGTCGGTGCTGACGCGCGCGGCCGGCTTCGTCGTGGCCGGCACCTGAGGCGTCGCAACGGGGGGCGGCGTGTTCGACGTCACCGCGGTGGGCCACGTCGCCGGCGTAGTCGACGGGGGCGATGCCGTCGACGCATTGGCGGTACTCGCGGTCGGTGCCGAACCCGACGTCGACGCCGTGTCGATGTACCAGAGCGCATCGGACGATGCGGTCCGCCTGGTCGACGCATTCGCTGCCGCCTGTTTCGCAGCCGGCGCGGCGGCAGCCGTTGCCGCCGTCGCGCCCGAACGCGGCGTTCCCGCCGCAGCCGTTGCCTGCGCCGTCGTCCCGGCTCCGCCACGCTGCGCACGCGCCTCGAACGGCCCGAGCTGGAAGATTAACGTTTGCGCGGGACGCGTCAGGACGGCATACGGGAACTGCAGCTCCCACGACATCAGCACGCGTCCCGACGACGTTTCGGTGAAGATCGCCGGCAGGTGCTTCATGTCGCTGAACTGCACGTAGACCCGTGCGCCGTCGTCGAACACCTGGGTCGGCTTGGCCTGGTCCGCTCCGGTGACCGTCCAGCCGAAGTTGTACGTGCCGGCCGGGCCGGCGGGGCCGCCCTGCGGGGGCGCCGGCGGCGGAGCCGACGAGATCGTGCGCGGGCGCGTGACCTGCTGCGGGGCGGACACGCTCAGGCTCGCGAACGGGTTGTACGCCTGGGCCTGTTGCGGCGGCGTAAAGGACGGTGGAAGGATGGGCATGGGAGTATCCGGCGAATCCGGCATGGTCCGGATTGCATCATAGACCTTGCGCGCATACGCGAGGCGCTTGTCGGGCGACGCGGAGTTGTACGCGCCGATCGCGTTCCAGTTGGCGCCGAGCTGGCGGATGTTCTGCGACAGGATCCACGCGCCGACATACGCGTTCGTGCACGCATCGAACAGGCTCTCCCGCGTGATGCCTTCGCGCGCGAGCGTCGGCAGCCAGGTGCTGTTGATCTGCATCAGCCCGATGTCGACCGTGCCGTTCGTGTTGGTGTTGACGGCGTTCGGGTTCATGCCCGACTCGACCTGCGCGATGCCGCGCATCAGGCTGACGCTCACATGCTGGAACGCGGCCGCGTCGTCGAGGCAATCGGCCCGCGCGACGCCGTGCAGTGCGCACGACAGCGCAATCGTCGAGGCGATTTTCAGCGTTTCTCGGCTGATCGAACGGGTGGTCTGACGCGGCATGGCAGGATGGGGCGGAATCCGGGCGCCCGGTGCAAGGAAATTACGCGAGACGCGAAGTTTGCCATAGCGAGCAGGCAAATGGCTCGCGTCAAACTTTCCTTTGCATTTGCGCATGCGCCCGACACGCCTTTTTATCGTGTCCGATCACGGCGTCCGGCGAAGCATTATCGGTAAATATGGCCGGATTTCCCGGTGAATGCCGGGGCAATGGCGGCGCCGGAATACTGACGCATCGCGTCATTCATCCCGGGAAACCGGTGCTGAATCAAACCGGATGAAAATCGGCAGGCAGCCGATACCCGCGGTGAAACGGGCGATGAAAAGGCGATCGGTAAACACGCCGGCGGCCGGTGCCGCCGTATCGGCCGATGCGGATTCGGCCGGCCGCACGGCGGACAGCCGGCCGTTCTGCATCAGAAGCGGTGACGCAGGCCGAGGTTGACCATCGTCTGCGAGCTCATGCCCGCGTAGCCATACGAACCGATCGACGCCTGCGCGGCCATCGAGCCGCCGTTGCCGTCGCCGGTCCGGCCGCTTGCGTGCTGGTACGCGGCAGTCAGGTAGACGTCGGTGCGCTTCGACAGGTTGTAGTCCGCGCCGGCCGATACCTGGTGATAGGTGGCCGACGTGTCGCCGCCCGAGCGCGTATAGCTGTAGCCGACGCCGACCAGCAGCGCGTTCGTCGCCTGGTAGTTCATGAAGCCTTGCCCGGTGTTGTAGTGCTCGTTCGAGTTGAATACGGAGCTCGCATCGCGGCGGTACTGCGCGTTGCTGTAGCCGACGCCGAACGTGAACGGGCCGGCGACGTACTGGCCCGCGATGCGCGCGATGCCGATCGAGTGCGCGCTCGCATAACCGTTGTTGATCGGGCCGTCGAAGGTGCCGTCCGACGAGCTGGTCCAGCCGTTGCGCAGCGTGTTCGACGCGGGGCTGTTGGTCGCGTGGAAGTACCCGCCCGCGACGCTGAACGGCCCGTTGTTGTACGACACGGCGGCCGAATACGATTGCGCGGCGCCGGTGCTGCCGGCGATGCCGCCGAACGAATACATCGCGGAGAACTGCAGGCCCGCATAGACGGCCGACGTGTACTTCACCGCGTTGTCGACGCGGAAGCTGTTGTCGTAGTTGTCGACGTCGCCGGGCGTTGCGAACACGCTGCCGAGATAATTGTCGGCGGTGATGCTCTGCACGAGATCGACGAGCGGATCGTACTGGCGGCCGAACGTGAGCGTGCCGTAGCGGTCGCTCGTCAGGCCGACGAACGCCTGCCGGCCGAACATGCGGCCGCCCTGGCCCTGCCGGCCGTTGCTCGGGTCGAAGCCGTTCTCGAGCTGGAACAGCGCCTTCAGCCCGCCGCCGAGATCCTCGGTGCCTTTCACGCCAAAGCGGCTGCCGGCAAGGTTGCCCGCGCTGCTGTTGCCGAGCATCCACGCGTTGTCCTTGCCCTGCGCATGGTTCACGTAGGTGATCGACGTGTCGATCACGCCATACAGCGTGACGCTCGACTGCGCATGCGCGACGGGTATCGCCGCGAATGACGCGATCGAAATCAGCGAGAGGGTCGTGCGTTTCATTTCATCTCCTTGCGCATTGGCTTGTGTTCGTGATCCGGAATGGCAGGAGACTACCGAGTGCGATTGAAACGGAAAAACGAAATTCTCTTTTGTGGCTTGAGGCAGACAGGGATGTGCTCCAGTCTCGACGATCGAGGGATTTGAATTATTGAAAATTGCGTATCAATTGATTGTCATTTCGCGATTTGGCCATTCCGGCTTGCATATCTCGCGATAATTTCGACCGATTCGACGGGGAGTCGAGGTGGTTCGGATATTGTTATCGATCCGTCAAATAACTATTTAATGAATCGATTTGGCCGCGGTGTAATGAATGTGTTAACGACGCGTCGGGCGACGGCATCGCGGCGGCGCCACCCTTCCTGTCGTGTTGTCGCGGCGCGCATGGCACGCCGGTCGTCGATCCGGTTTTGTATATAATAATCATTCTCATTTACAAGATCGTTGACGCCTGCGCACCCCGGAACCCGGCCATGTCTGCTGACCAGCTGTCTCTCCATCGAGAAATCGACGCCCTCTATACCGGCCACCACGCGTGGCTGCGCGGCTGGTTGAGCCGGAAGCTCGGTTGCGCGCACCGCGCGGCCGACCTGGCGCACGACACCTTCATGCGCCTGCTCGCACGCGACGAGCCGATCGGCGCCGACGAGCCGCGCGCGTTCCTGACCACGGTCGCGCAGCGCGTGTTGAGCAACCACTGGCGGCGCGAGCTGATCGAGCGCGCGTATCTCGATGCGCTCGCGCAGCGCCCCGAAGCGTATGCGCCGTCGCCGGAGGAGCGGGCTGTCGTGCTCGAGACGCTGCTCGAAATCGACCGGCTGCTCGACGGCCTGCCGCTCGCGGCGAAGCGTGCGTTCCTGCTTGCGCAACTCGACGGGCTCACGCAGGCCGAGATCGCGCGCGAACTCGGCGTGTCGCTCGCGACGGTGAAGCGTTATCTCGTGAAGGCCGGCACGCAGTGTTTCTTCGCGATGGCGGCCTGACCGATGGCCGCCCCGGGAGCGCCGGCGGTGCCGCCGCAGGTTGCGCGTCGCGCGGTCGAATGGTGGGTCGACCGGCAGGCCGGCCGCACCGGCGAAGCGTTCGACGCCGCGCTCGCGCGCTGGCGCGCGGAGGATCCGGCGCACGACGCGGCATGGCGCCATATCGAAACGATGCAGCAGAGGTTGGGCGGGCTCACGGCCGGGCTCGACCCGCAGGCCGCGCACGCGGCGCTGCTGTCGCCGCGTGCGGGCCGCCGCCGCGCGGCCGTGAAGGCGCTGGCCGTGCTGCTGTTCGCGGGCGGCGCCGCATGGATGGCCGAGCCCGCGCGGCGCGCGGCGATCTGGCCGGTGGACCTGCGAACGGCGGTCGGCGAGCGGCGCACGGTGACGCTCGCGGATCGCACGGTCGTCGTCCTCGATACCGACACGGCGCTCGACGTGCGCTTCGACGCCGCCGCGCGCCGCCTGCGCCTGCTGCGCGGCACGATCATGGTGACGAGCGGCCACGACGATCGCGTGCCCGCGCGGCCGCTCGTCGTCGCGACCGCGCAAGGCGAGTTGCGGCCGCTCGGCACACGCTTCGCGGTGCGGCAGCGCGACGGCGCGACGCGAATCGAAGTGTTCGCCGGTGCCGTGCGCGTGCAGCCGGACGACGCGGCGGCACGCGCGCGCGTGATCGCGGCCGGGGAGGGTGCGGATTTCACGCGCGATGCGATCGGCGTGCCGGCACCGCTCGATGCGTATGCGTCCGCGTGGACGGGCGGCATGCTGGTCGCGTCGCGCATGCGGCTGGCCGACCTCGTCGCCGAGCTCGACCGCTATCGCCGCGGCAGCCTGCGCTGCGATGCGGCCGTGGCCGACCTGCGCGTGTCGGGCACCTATCCGCTCGACGATCCCGCGCGTGTGCTCGACACGCTGAAGGCGACGTTGCCGATCGATGTGCACTACCTGACGCGCTACTGGGCGACGGTCGTGCCGGCCCGTTCCTGAGCGTGTCGAAAAAAATTTCCGCCGACCTGAGCTGTTTCTCGATGTTCGCGTGACATGGGTAATGAAAGCAGCACTGGCCCATCGTCCACCGACTTCCCGATCATGGTTTCCATCCGTCTCACGTATCGGCGCCGTCCGGCGCCCGACCGACATCTGCCGCGCGCCGCGCGCCCGGCCGCACCCGCCGCGCCCGGGCACCTCGCGCGCCGGCTCGCCGGTGCCGTGCTGATGTCCGCGCTGCTGCCGCTGCCCGCGCTGGCCGACACCGGCACCGATGCGGCGCCGGCCGCGCAGCGCGCGGCACGCCGTGCGTTCGACATTCCGGCCGGGCCGCTCGAAGCGGCGCTGAACCGGTTCGGCCGCGACGCGGGCATCCTGCTCGCGTTTCCGGCCGAGCTGACGGCCGGCCTGACGAGCGGCGGCGTGCAGGGCCGCTTCGACGTCGACGGGGCGCTCGACCGCCTGCTGGCAGGCACGGGGCTCGTCGCGTTGCGGCAGCCCGGCGGCGGCTACACGCTGAAGCGTGCGGACGGCACGGTCGCACGACCCGTGGCGGCCGGCGTGGCCGCGGGCGCCGAGTTGCCGGCGATCATGGTGCGCGACAGCGCGCTGCGCGCCGAAAGCTATCGCGCGCCGAAGGAGGCGGGCGTGCTGCGTTCCGACATCCCGCTGCTCGACACCGCGCAGGCCGTCAACATCGTGCCGGCGCAGGTGCTGCGCGACCAGCGTCCGCGCAATCTGGACGACGCGCTCGGCAACGTCAGCGGCATCACGCAGGGCAACACGCTCGCGGGCACGCAGGACACGATCATGAAGCGCGGCTTCGGCGGCAATCGCGACGGCTCGGTCATGCAGAACGGGATGCCGCTCGTGCAGGGGCGCGCGTTCAACGCGGCGGTCGACAGCGTCGAGGTGCTGAAGGGGCCGACGTCGCTGCTGTACGGGCTGATGGACCCGGGCGGCGTGGTCAACGTCGTCACGAAACAGCCGCAGCTCGTGCGCTACAACGCGATCTCGCTCGGCGCGTCGACGTTCGGGCACGGCAAGAACGGCGGCAGCGCGACCTTCGATTCGACGGGGCCGGTCGGCGATTCGCGGCTCGCGTACCGGCTGATCGTCGATCAATCGAACGAGCAGTACTGGCGCAACTTCGGCGAATACCGGCAGACCTTCGTCGCCCCGTCGCTCGCGTGGTACGGCCGCGATACGCAGGTCGTGGTGTCCTACCAGTACCGGACCTTCCATTCGCCGTTCGATCGCGGCACGGCGCTCGACCCGCGTACCAACGCGCCGCTCGACATTCCCGCGCGGCGGCGCCTCGACGAGCCGTTCAACAACATGGACGGCGAATCGCACCTCGCGCAGCTGAGCGTCGATCACCAGTTCAACGCGGACTGGAGCGCGCATCTCGGTTACAGCTACAACCGCGAGACCTACGACGCGAACCAGTTGCGCACGACGGGCGTCGATCCGGTGAAGGGCACGCTGTCGCGCAGCAACGATGCGACGCACGGCTCGCTCAGCACCGACAGCTACGGGATCGGCTACGTGAACGGCAAGCTGTCGCTCGGCGGGATGCGGCACGACGTGCAGGTCGGCTTCGATACCGAATACCGTCGCATCTACCGCAAGGACATGCTGCGGCAGGCCGTGAAGACGCCGTTCAGCTATGTCGATCCCGTCTACGGGCTGCTGCCGCCGTCGAGCACGGTGTCCGCGAGCGACAGCGACCAGACCGACACGCTGCACGATGCGTCCGCGTTCGTGCAGGACACGATCCACCTGACCGACAAGTGGATCGTGTCGGGCGGGCTGCGCTACATCACGTACAACCAGGTCGCGGGGCGCGGCCGGCCGTTTACCGCGAACACCGATCTCAGCGGCTCGAAGTGGCTGCCGCGCGCGGGCGTCGTCTACAAGTGGACCGATACGTTCTCGCTGTACGGCAGCTATTCGCAGTCGCTGAAGCCGTCCTCGTCGATCGCGCCGATGACGGGCTACATCATCGACGGCGCGACGCCGCCCGAGGAAGCGACCGCGTGGGAAGTGGGCGGCAAGCTCGACCTGCCGGGCGGGATGACGGGCACGCTGGCATTCTTCAACATCGACAAGAAGAACGTGCTCGTGTCGCAATACAACGACGCGACCAAGCTGACCGACTGGCGCACGTCGGGCAAGGCGCGCTCGCGCGGGATCGAGCTCGACGTGTCGGGCCGGATCGGCGAGCGCGTGAACGTGATCGCGAGCTACGCGTACATCGACGCGAAGACGACCGAGGACCCGCTTTACGCGGGCAACCAGCTGTGGAACGTCGCGCGCCACACGGCATCGCTCGCGGCCGTCTACGATTTCGGCACGCTGGTCGGCGGCGACGACCTGCGCATCGGCGCGGACGTGCGTTACGTCGGCGCGCGGCCCGGCGATTCGGCGAACAGCTTCACGCTGCCGTCGTACGTGCTCGCCGACGCGTTCGCGACCTACGACACGCGGATCGGCAAGCAGAAGCTGTCGTTCCAGCTCAACGTGAAGAACCTCTTCAACCGCACCTATTACCCGTCGAGCGCGAACCGTTATTTCGTCGCGATCGGCGATGCGCGACAGGTGTCGCTGCTCACCACGCTGCAGTTCTGACCACGCAATCGCCGCGCGGCCGTCCCGGCGGCGCGCGGCTTCGGAGAAGATCCAGATGAACCGGAACATGAAAACCGGCGCCGTGCGCGCCTTTGCCACCGGTGTCGCCGGTGCGCGGCGCCGCGCGTTGCGCGCGATCGCGGGCTCGGTGCTCGCGATCGGCGCGGGCCTGGGCCTCGGGGCAGGGGCGGCTGCGCCCGCGCGGGCGGCCGATGCACCGCAGGCCGTCACGCGCGTCGCGATGCTCGTGCAGCTGCGCGGCCCGAACCTGAAGGTCGACGAACGCATCGGCCAGCATCTCGGCGAACGCGGCTACGCGGTGCGCCTGATCGACGAGTCCTCGACGCCAGACGCGGCGCGCGACGCCGACCTCGTCGTGATCTCGTCGACGGTGTCGTCGAAGAACGTGCGCCCCGGCTGGCGCACGCTCGACAAGCCGCTCGTCACGTGGGAAAACGACCTGCTCGACGATCTCGCGATGACGGGCAAGCGTCATGACGTCGACTTCGGCGAAACGGGCAAGGAGCGCTACCTGTGGCTCGTCAATGCGCCGCACCCGATCTCGGCCGGGCTGCCGGCCGGCGCGACGAACGTGTACGGCAAGCAGGCGCCGATGAGCTGGGGCAAGCCGGGGCTCGGTGCGGTCACGATCGCGACCGTGTACGGCCAACCCGACAAGGCCGCGATCTTCGCGTACGAGAAGGGCGCGACGATGGACTACGAAGCGCTCGCGCCGGCGCGCCGCGTGATGTTCTTCCTCGACAACGATACGTTCGCGAACCTGTCGCCGGCCGGTGTCGCGCTGTTCGATGCGGCGGTCGACTGGGCGGCCGGGCGGCGTTGACCGACGACGTCGGCTTTATGCCGGCTGCGGCGGCGCGCGCCGTCGTGACGCCGCCTCGATCAGTTGCGCGAGCTGCTGGGCCGGCTCCGACATCGTCCGCCGCGCGCGGTGCACGAGCCCGATGTCGCGGTGGAACGTGTGGTGTCCAAGGTCGATCGCGCGCACGCCGGCCGGCCAGCGGCGATAGACGGCGGTCTGCGGGACGATCGCGACGCCGACGCCGTTCGCGACCAGCTTGACGATCGCGTCGAGCTCGTCGAGCTCACACGTGTCGCGCACCGCGAGGTGCATCTTTCTCAGGAAACGATCGACCTGGCGCCCGCCGAACGATGCGCGGTCGTAGCGCACGAACGGTTCGCGCGCGAGCAGTTCGGCCCAGTCGTTGCCTTTCATGCCGCGCGGCACGATCAGGCGGAACGGTTCCTGCGCGAGCGTCGTCCAGTGCAGGTCGCTCTGCAGCGAAAACGGCGGCCGGATGATCGCGGCCATGTCGATCTCGCCAGCGTCGACCCGGTTGACCAGCTCGATCGACAGCCCCGGTATCACGCGCGTGCGGCACGCGGGATGCCGGCGATGGAAGTCGGCGAGCGCGGCCGGCAGCAGTGCGCTCTGCACCGACGCGATCGCGCCGATCGTCACGCGCACGGCGGCCGGCGAGCCGGGGGCCGTCGAGCTCAGGTTCTCGTACAGGCCGAGCAGCGCCTGCGCCTGGCCGAGCACGTGATGGCCCATTTCGTTGAGCCGCGCCGACCGGCCCTGCCGGTCGAACAGCGCGAAGCCGAGCTCGGCTTCGAGGCGCTGCATCTGCGCGCTGACGGCCGCCTGCGTGAGCCCGATACGGTGGCCGGCCGCGGCGAACGTGCCTTCCCGGGCGACGGCGACGAGGGTTCTCAGTTCGCGGATCATTCATCAATTCCGTTTGTGAATGACGAAACTATATATTGATTTAATTTTCGCTCGACCTTGACTACCATGGTGCCGTCCTCGCGCCACGCGAGCGTTCCATCACGAGGCAACCATGAGTCTTTCCCCGTTTCACCTGGCGATCCCGGTCTACGACCTGGCGGCCGCGCGCGATTTCTACGGCCGTGTGTTCGGGCTGGAAGAGGGGCGTTCGAGCGCGCAGTGGGTCGACTTCGACTTCTACGGGCATCAGCTCGTGATCCACGAGCATCCGAAGACCGCATCGCAGGAAGGCGCGCATACGAACGCGGTCGACGGTCACGACGTGCCGGTGCCGCATTTCGGGATCGTGCTCGACTGGGCGAGCTGGGAAGCGCTGGCCGAGCGGCTGAGATCGTTCGGCGTGACCTTCGTGATCGAGCCGTATGTGCGCTTCCAGGGGCAGGTCGGCGAACAGGCGACGATGTTCCTGTTCGATCCGTGCGGCAACGCACTCGAATTCAAGGCGTTCCGCGATATCGGCCAGTTGTTCGCGAAGTGACCGGCGGCGTTGTCGGCACCGATTGAAATTGGGTGCGAGAATGCGGCCTTCGGGCCGGTTGCGCACATGCCCACCTGCGCACCGGCCGGCGCCGCGCCGCACGACATCCGTCCGTGCGCGCCGTTCTCCAGGGAATCCGTATGGACAGTCACATCGCTCCGGTGGAGCTGAAGAAAGCCTACCGTCTCCTCAACCACGGCCCGACCGTGCTCGTGTCGGCCCGCCACGACGGCGTCGACAACGTGATGGCCGCCGCGTGGGCGTGCGCGCTGGACTTCCTGCCGCCGAAGCTGACGGTCGTGCTCGACAAGTCCGCGAAGACGCGCGAGCTCGTCGAGCGCAGCGGCACGTTCGTGATCCAGGTGCCGACGGCCGCGCAACTGCAGCTCACGCACGCGGTCGGCAGCCACAGTCTCGCCGAGCGTCCGGACAAGCTGCGCGAGGCGGGCGTCACGCTGTTCGACGTCGAGGGCCACGACCTGCCGTTCGTCGCCGGCTGCTCGGGCTGGCTAGCTTGCAGGCTGGTTCCGGAGCCGCACAACCAGCAGACCTACGACCTGTTCATCGGCGAGGTGGTCGCGGCGTGGTCCGACACGCGCGTGTTCCGCGACGGTCACTGGTATTTCGAATCGGCCGATCCGGCGCTGCGCAGCCTGCACTACATCGCGGGCGGCAATTTCTATGCGATCGGCGAATCGCTGCACGTCGATCCGGACGCGCAATAAGCCGAACCCGGCATCACGCGCGGGCGGGCTGTCCCGATCCGGGCGCGCGGTTCACGCGCGCTTTTTCATTTCCGTCAGCATGGTTTCCGCGAACGCCTGCGCGACGCGCGGCAGCGTGCGGCCGCGCTTCGTGACGAGCGCTATCGGCCGCACGAACGCGGGATCGTCGATCGGCTTCGCCACCAGCTCGGGCTCGGCGCGCACCTCGCGCGCGGTCGCGGGCAGGATCGTCACGCCGAGCCCGCCGCGCACCATCGCGACGGCCGTCATCATGTGGGTCGGCTCGCACGCGATGTCGGGCGTGCAGCCGGCCGCGTCCAGCGCGGCATCGACGACGCTGCGCACGCTCGTGCCCTGCGCGGTGAGCACGAGCGGCACGGCCGCGACATCGGCGGTGCTCACGCGGCGCTTGCGCGCGAGCGGATGATCCTTCGGGCACACGGCGACGAGCCGGTCGGCGCCCGCATACAGCACCTCCAGCGACGCATCGAACGTGTCGCCGCCCGTCAGTCCGAGATCGGCTTCCTCGTTGCGCACGAGCGCGGTGACGAGGCTCGCGACGCCGTCGCGGATCTCGAAGGCCGCGCGCGGCACGTCGCGCCGGAACGACTGGATCAGCTCCGGCAGCACGCTGGACGCGAAGGTCGGCAGGCACGCGAGCCGCACCGTGCCGCTCGTGCCTTCGCCGAGCGCGCGCGCGTCACGCAGCACGCGCTCCATGTCGTCGAGCGAACGCTGCAGCAGCGGCAGCAGCTCGCGCCCGGTCTGCGTGAGCGCGACGCTGCGGCTGTTGCGGTCGAACAGGCGCGCGCCGACGATTTCCTCGAGCCGGCGGATCTGCACGGTCAGCGCCGGCTGCGACAGGTGCAGCCGCGCGGCGGCGCGTGTGAAGTTGCCGGCGTGCGCGACGGTGACGAACGCGCGAATGTCGCGAAGATTCAGATCCATAACGATTCGTGATTGCTGCGATCAAATCATTTCAATTGTGCTATCGCTGCGCCGACCTTACGCTCGTCTCCAACAAAAGACAAGGTAGGAGACACGGATGCTGCCGTTACTCGGGCTTGGCACGATCGTCGTGCTGCTGGCCGCAATTCTGTCGAAGCGGATGTCGCCGCTCGTCGCGCTGATCATCGTGCCGATCGCCGCATCGCTGATCGGCGGCTTCGGGCTGCACACCAGCAAGTTCGTCGTCGACGGGCTGAAGGGCCTCGCGCCCGTGGTCGGCATGTTCGTGTTCGCGATCCTCTATTTCGGGACGATCACCGACGCGGGCATGCTCGACCCGATCATCGACCGCATCCTGCGCGCGGTCGGCACGCGGCCGACGCGGATCGTGATGGGCACGACGCTGCTCGCGCTGCTGATCCACCTCGACGGCTCGGGCGCCGTATGTTTCCTCGTGACGATTCCGGCCGTGCTGCCGCTGTACGACCGGCTGAAGATGGACCGGCGCGTGCTGGCCGCCGCGGTGTCGATGGCCGCGGGCATCAACTTCCTGCCGTGGACGGGGCCGATGATCCGTGCGTCCGCTTCGCTGCACCTGCCGGTGTCGGCGCTGTTCAATCCGCTGATCCCGGTGCAGGCGATCGGGCTCGTGTTCGTGTTCGGCGTCGCGTACTGGCTCGGGCGGCGCGAGGAGAAGCGGCTCGGCCTGTCGCGCGACGATGCGTCGATTCCGTTGCCGACCCGCGAGCTGACGCCCGACGAGCAGGCGCTGCGCCGGCCGCACCTGTTCTGGTTCAACCTCGTGCTGACGCTCGTCGTGCTCGGCACGATGGTCGTGATGGGCGAGAAGATCCCGCCGGCGATCATGTTCATGGTCGGGCTGTGCATCGCGCTGATGGTGAACTACCCGGACGTCGACATGCAGAGGAAGCGCATCGACGCGCATGCGCGCGCGGCGCTGATGATGGCCGGCATCCTGCTCGCGGCCGGCGTGTTCACGGGGATCATGCAGGGCAGCGGGATGCTGAAGGCGATGGCGCAGGCGGCGGTCGGCTTCGTGCCGCCGTCGATGGCCGGCCACATCCCGGTCGCGCTCGGCCTCGCGTCGATGCCACTCAGCATGCTGTTCGATCCCGATTCGTTCTACTTCGGCGTGCTGCCCGTGATCGCGGAGGTGGCCGGCCAGCTCGGCGTGCCGGCCGTGCAGGTCGGGCAGGCCGCGCTGCTCGGCCAGATGACCACCGGTTTCCCGGTCAGCCCGCTGACGCCCGCGACCTTCCTCGTCGTCGGCCTGTGCGGCATCGAGCTGGCCGAGCACCAGAAGTTCACGTTTCCGCTGCTGTTCGGCGCGTCGATCGTGATGACGGTCGCGTGCGTCGTGCTGGGCATCTTTTGATTTTCACCGGCGGCGCACCCGCCGGACGACGACGGTATGGACATGACAGCAAAGCAACCTGAACGGCGCGTGCGCATCGGCGCGGGCGCCGGCTACTCGGGCGACCGGATCGAGCCCGCGGTCGAGCTGGCCGAACACGGGCAGCTCGACTATCTCGTCTTCGAATGCCTGGCCGAGCGCACGATCGCGATCGCGCAGCAGGCGCGGCGCCAGGACCCGTCGCTCGGCTACGACCCGCTGCTCGACGCGCGGATGCGCGCCGTGCTGCCGGTCGCCGCGCCGAAGGGCGTGCGCATCGTGTCGAACATGGGCGCGGCGAATCCGCGTGCGGCCGCACGGCGCACCGCCCGGATCGCGCAATCGCTCGGCGTCGCCGGGCTGAAGGTCGCGGCCGTCGAAGGCGACGACGTGCTCGACGTCGTACTGCGCGGCGCGTTCCGCTTCGAGGAATCGGGCGACGACGTCGCCGCCTATCGCGACCGCATCGTGTCCGCGAACGCGTATCTCGGCGCCGCGCCGATCGTCGACGCGCTCGCGGCCGGCGCGGACGTCGTGCTGACCGGTCGCGTCGCCGATCCGTCGCTGTTCGCCGCGCCGCTGATCCATGCGTTCGGCTGGCGGATGGACGACTGGGACACCCTCGGGGCCGCGACGGTCGTCGGCCACCTGCTCGAATGCGCGGGGCAGGTGACGGGCGGTTATTTCGCCGATCCTGGCTACAAGGACGTGCCGAACCTCGCGCGGCTCGGGTTTCCGATCGGCGAAGTCGCGGCGGACGGCTCGGTCGTGATCACCAAGGTGCCGCACGCGGGCGGCCGCGTGAGCGCGGCGACCTGCAAGGAACAGCTGCTTTACGAGATACACGATCCGGCGCGGTACCTGCAGCCCGACGTCGTTGCGGATTTCACGCAAGTCACCGTCGCCGAGGAGGCGGCGGACCGTGTGCGCGTGACGGGCGGGCGCGGCACGGCGCGGCCCGACACGCTCAAGGTGTCGGTGGCGTATGTCGACGGCTGGATCGGCGAAGGCCAGATCTCGTACGGCGGCCCGGGCGCGCTCGAACGCGCGCGTCTCGCGCTCGGGATCGTCCGCGAGCGGCTGGCGTTGACCGGCGTCGCCGCGACCGAGCTGCGCTTCGACCTGATCGGCGTCGATGCGCTGTATGGCGACGCGACGCCGGCCGTGCGCGGCGAGCCGGCCGAGGTGCGTGTGCGGGTGGCCGGCCGCGCGGCGAGCGCCGGCGAAGCGGCGCGGATCGGCAATGAAGTCGAGACGCTCTATACGAACGGGCCGGCCGGCGGCGGCGGCGCGTTCAAGTCGACGCGCGAGGTGATCGCCGTGCAGTCGGTGCTGCTGCCGCGCGCGGCCGTGGCGCCGTCGTTTTCATTCGTGGAGGCATGATGCAACTGCGTGAACTCGCGCATGCGCGCACCGGCGACAAGGGCAATACGCTGAACGTGTCGGTGATCTGCCGCGATCCGCGCCATTACGATCATCTGCGCACGCATCTGGGTGCCGATGCGGTGAAGGCGTGGCTCGCGGGTATCGTGCACGGCGACGTCGTGCGGTACGAACTGCCGGCGCTCGGGGCATTCAATTTCGTGCTGCGCGATGCGCTCGGTGGCGGCGTCACGCGCTCGCTCGCGCTCGACGCGCACGGCAAGTCGGTCAGTTCGGCGCTGCTGGCGATCGAGGTGCCGGAGCCGGCGTGACGGGCGTGACGGGCGTGACGGGCGTGACGGGCGTGACGGGCGTGACGGGCGTGACGGATGGCGCCGCCCGGGCGGGCGAGCCCCGTCACGGAATCAGCAACTCGCGAAGCCCGTCCGGATGCTCGATACGTTCGCCGGCGATGTGCAGGCGCTGGTCCCTGCGATAGTCGTAAACCGCGCGCGACGCGGCGAGCTGGTCGAAATCGAGCTCGATCGCGTGACGCGATTCGCGGTTGCCGGCCTCGAAGATCAGGTTGCCGAACGGATCGGCCGCGAGGCTGCCCCCCGCGAACACGACGTCGTGCGAGCTGCCGCCGACGCGGTTGGCGACCACCGTGAACACCTGGTTCTCCATCGCCCGCGCCGTTGCCGACGTGCGGTGGACCGGGCGGTACGGTTCCATGTTGCCGTCGGTGATGAGGATCAGCTCGGCGCCGAGTTCGGCGAGCGCGCGGCCGGTTTCGGGGAATTCGTTGTCGTAGCAGATCAGCAGGCCGATCCGCACGCCGTGCCATTCGATCGTCGCGTAGCGGTCGCCGGGCAGCACGACGCCGTGCTCGCTCACCCACAGGTGCGTCTTGCGGTAGCGCAGCGCGATGCCGTCCGGCGTGACGAACACGGTGGTGTTGTAGAAGCGGCCGCCGTCGTTCTCGATCAGCCCGACCACGACGGCAACGTCGCGCGCGCGTGCGGCCGCGATGACCGCGCCGACGCTCGGGCCGTCGAGCGGCTCGGCGCATTCGGCCAGGTTCGACGGATCGAGGAAGCCGGTGAGCTGCGCTTCCGGAAACATCACGATGTCGGTGCCCGGTGCGCAGGTCGCGATCGCGTCGAGCGTGCGCTGCAGGTTGTAGTGCGTGTCGCCGTCGCGGCCGGCGAGCTGGACGATGTCGAGCTTCAGTTTCATGGGCGATTTCGGTGGGTGGGGCCGGCGCGGCCGGCTCCGCAACGTTGGACGTCGGAACGCCCGAGTATGCGCCGAACCGCCGGTTTTCCCATCCCGCCGGCGTGTTAACCCGTCAGGGGTATTGATCCCGCGTACTGTCGCCGGCCGGGGCTCAACTTTTTTTGCTGGTCTGACCAGTCGAACCTCAAGTTGCATCGCGTGCGGTCGTTAAGGACGGTTGAGTGCCCATTTGACCAACCGAAAACAACGCGGCAACCGGAGATCACCGTCATCATGCTGTCATCGATTCGCGCTCGGATTCTGGCGACCTGCGTCGCCATCGTGGTCACGGCCCTGGCCGTGACAGGCGGCCTTGTGTACTACGTCGTCAAGCAGCACAACGACACGACCATCGACCAGAACCTGCAGTCCGTCCTGACCGGCCACGCGCTCGCGCTCGACGAGTGGGTCGCGAGCCGCGCGCAGCAGACCCAGGCGCTCGCGGACACGCTCACGCCGGGCGAAGGCGATCCGCTGCCGGCGCTGACCCTGCTCGGCAAATCGGGCGGTTTCCAGGTGCTCACGCTCGGCCTGCCGGATCGCACCGCGTATTCGAACGTTCCGCTCGCGGCCGGCTACGATCCGACCGCGCGCCCGTGGTTCAGGCAGGCGGTCGACGCGGGCCGGCTCGTCGTCACGGCGTTGTACCGCGACGCGTCGACCGGCAAGCCCGCGTTCGCGTTCGCCGCCCCGATCGTTCGCGGCGGCACGCTGAAGGGCGTGCTCGCGGCGAGCCTCTACATGGAGCGCGCGAGCGCGATCGTGGCGTCGATGCATCCGACGCCGTCGAGCTTCGCGTTCCTGGTCGACAGGAGCGGGCGCCTGATCGCGGGCGCGAAGACCGATCTGATCATGAAGCCGGCCGCCGAGCTGTCGCCCGAACTGACGCCGGAGCGGCTCGCCGGCCTGCAGACGGCGACCGAACCGGTGGCGATCGACGTGGACGGCGTGACCAAGCTGGTCCGCGCGCGCCCGATCGCCGGGACGGACTGGTCGCTCGTCATGGCGCTCGACCGGTCGGACGTGACGGCCGGCATGCGCGCCGTCGCGACGACGACGCTCATTGCGATCCTCGTCGTCGCCTGCGTCGCGGCGGCACTCGTCGGCGCGTTGACGAACGCGGCATTCAAGCGCGTGCTGCTCGTGCGCGACGCGCTGACCGACGTCGCGAGCGGCAGCGGGGACCTGACGAAGCGGCTGCCGGCCGACGGCGGGGACGAGGCC
Organism: Burkholderia sp. COPS; assembly: GCF_019425585.1. Classification (NCBI taxonomy): domain Bacteria; kingdom Pseudomonadati; phylum Pseudomonadota; class Betaproteobacteria; order Burkholderiales; family Burkholderiaceae; genus Burkholderia; species Burkholderia sp. COPS. The sequence continues at coordinate 26,500 of NZ_WIXR01000027.1, forward strand.
GCGCAGATCGCGCGGGCCTTCAACCTGTTCGCCGAAAAGATCAGCGCGATCCTGCTGCAGATACGCGGATTCAGCGAATCCGTGAGCGTGGCGAGCGCGGAGATCGCGCAGGGCAACCAGGACCTGTCGAGCCGCACCGAACACGCGGCATCGAGCCTGCAGGAGACCGCGGCGGCACTCGAGGAGATCGCCGGCACGGCGCGCAACTCGGCCGATGCGGCCACGCAGGTGAGCCGGCTGGCGGAATCGGCGTCGGGCGTTGCCGTACGCGGCGGCGAGGTGGTGAGCGAAGTGGTCGCGACGATGGACGAGATCACGAAGGCGTCGGCCGAGATCTCGAACATCATCGGCGTGATCGACGGCATCGCGTTCCAGACCAACATCCTCGCGCTGAACGCGGCCGTCGAGGCGGCGCGCGCGCACGAGCACGGGCGAGGCTTCGCGGTCGTCGCGGGCGAGGTGCGCACGCTCGCGCAACGCAGCGCGGTGGCCGCCAGGGAGATCAAGCAGTTGATCCAGTCGTCCGTCGAGAAGATCGAAGGCGGATCGGGGCTCGTGAAGACGGCCGGCACGACGATGGACGAGATCGTCGAGGGCGTGCGCGGCATCACGAGCGTGATCGCGGAAATGACGGTCGCGGCGAACGAGCAGAGCACCGGGCTCGCGCAGGTGAACCAGGCCGTGTCGCAGCTCGATCACTCGACGCAGCAGAACGCCGCCCTCGTCGAGGAGTCGGCTGCGGCCGCCGCGCTGTTGCGCGAGCAGGCGGCTCAGCTCGCGCAGACGGTCGGCGAATTCAAGCTCGCGGGTTCGCAACGGGCCGCGACGGCATCGGCATGATCCCGCCGCGGCCGCCGAAGGCCGCCGCAAAGAGGCACGAAGGAGGGCGAAAACGGGCGCGACGGAGCGCGCTATCCGTCGGCCTGCGCCTTCAGGAACAGTGAAAACAGTTCCGATTGCGAATTGATCGCGAGCTTCCCGTAGATGTTGCGCCGGTGCACCTTGACCGTTTCGGCGGAAATCGACAGCTTGTTCGCGACTTCCTTGTTCGAGCAGCCGCTGAGGATCAGCCGGATCACGTCGAGTTCGCGCGCGGTGAGCGGCGTGCCGAGCCGCGCCATCGCCTGCTCGAAGCCATCGTGCGGGCCGGCCCGGCGCGGCGGCGCTTGCTCCGCGGAGGCGGGCTCGAACGCGAGCCGCTGCCGCATCAGCCCGGCCACCCACGGCCGGATCAGGTCGAGCAGCGCGACCTGCCCGGGGCTGAAGCGTCGTTTGCTGCCGAGCGACAGGCACAGCGTGCGCGCATCGTCGAGCACGACGTTGAACTGCACCTCGTCCTCGACGACGTTGTGCGTGAAATAGAGCGTGTAGTACTCGGTATCGCGAAAGCATTCGGGGGCGACGTCCGACAGCCGGAACAGGCCGCTCCTCGGCGCGTCGCGGTTCGCGATGTAGAACGGGTCGAGCTGGTACAGGCCCTGCACGTAGTCGCGGAACAGCGGGTCGGGGCCGCCGCCTTCGTACGGGCATTCGGCGAACACCTGCGGGCGGCCGTCGCCGAAGGTCAGCACGACCCAGCTGTCGACCGCGACGTATTCCTCGATCAGCCGGATCAGCGCCAGCCAGAAGCCCGGCTGGTCGAGCGACTCGATGAGCCGCCCGACCGAACGATGCCACGCGACATCCTGCAAGGTGAGGTTCATGCGGTTTCCGGGGCGGGGGACCGGTCGGCGCGCGTCGCGCCGTCGCGCCGTGCGCATCGACCTGTCCAAGGATGAAGAACGAGATCGTAACGCCGGGCGACGCGAATGGCGAGGCCGCGCACGGTCGCCGTCTCCTGATAAGCTATCGCGATTCCGAGATGGAGAAGTCGATGACTCCCAGCGCCAATACAACTACAAACGCCCATTCCAATATCGATATGACGACGATGCCCCTGACGGGCCAGCCGCTCGACACACTGATGAACCGGCTCGAAGCCGATCTCGAGGAAAGCGATTCGAGCCGCGAGAGCGACCTTGCGGCTCGACTGCGTGCGCAGCCGTTGCGTGCCGATTCGCTCGACGCGATCGCGCGCCTGCACACGCTGTGGATGCGCGCCGGCGATCCGGCCGCCGCACGCGCCGTGCTCGACGAGGACGGCGCGGGCGTGCACGACGCGGCGCCGCCCGAGGCGCGGCCCGACATCCGCATGCAACTCGCGCTATACCGGCTGCAGGTCGCCCGGCACCTGGGCGAGAACGACGCCGTCACCGAGGCGATCGGCCAGATGCACGACGTCCTGCGCACGTCGCCGACGCTCGATGCCGATCGCTACGTCCGCGCACGCATTCTCGATACGCTCGAATTCGACCACGCGGAGCATGCGCTCGACGCGATCGAACTGCGGCATGCGCTGAACCGCGCGATTGCCGACCGCGCCACGTTTCGCGCGTGGGACGAGGCGAACCGGCAATGCCTGCGTGCGTGGGCACTGCGGCGTCTCGACCGGGACGACGACGCGCGTGCGGCGGCCGAGGCCGCGGTGGCTGCGATGGCATCGGCCGGCGCGGACCAGGACATCGACGCCGACGACTGGCTGCGGATCGGCCGGGCGATGATCGAGATCGCGCCGCTGCAGCTCGACACCATTCGCCAGGCCGTCGAGTCGCGCATTGCCGACTGGGCGCTGCCGCCGCGCCGCGAGGCCGAGGTGAGGCTGGCGCGGCTCGCCGCGCGGGCCGCACACGCGCAAGGCGATCTCGCGGGCGCGCTGGCCCGTTGCGAGATGGCGCGCCACAGCCTCGAATCGGATGGCAGCGACGACTTCATCGAATACGAACTGCCGTGGCTGCTCGAGGCGGGCCGTTTCGACGACGCGGGGCGCCGGGCGTTCTTCCACGTGTACCAGATCGAAAGCGGCATGCTCGACCTGGTCGGGCAGATCATCCATGCGCGCCTGGCCGAGCCGACCGACACGTCGGTCTGGTGGCCGCTGTGCGCGATGCGCGCAGCGGGTTTCCAGCCGACGCTCGAGCGGTTCGTCGAACTCGGCGCGGAAGGGCCCGACGCGCTGGCCGCGCGTTCGCCGACGCATGGCGAGATCTTTGCCGCGTTCGGCTCGCTCGAAGGCGACGCATTGCGCTACGCGATCGCCGACGCCGCGCGCGAGGTCGCACTGCGGCGCGCGCCCGGCCATCCGTGGATCGCGCGGCTCGCGGCCGTCTACGACGGCGAAACCGGCCGCATCGACGCGACGACCCAGGCCGCGCGCCTGCTCGCGGCCGCGCAGGAAGGCGAGATGTACGACAAACGCACCGGGTTCATGCTGACCGATGCGCGCATTCGGGCGCTGGGTGTCGCCGCCGCGATGAAGCTGCCGCCGCCGCCGCTGCGCAGCGGCTTGTGGAGCTACGGCTACGCGTGCTCGATCGAGGACAGGGCCGAGGAGGCGATCGACGCGCTGCCGGCCGCGGAACAGGCGCCGGTGCGCGCCGATCTCGAGCGCCTGAAGATCGCCGTGTACGAGCAGGGCCGCGCCTGCATGGAGCGCTTCTTCGAGACGGGCAACGGCCATCCGTACGATGCGTGCGCGCACCTGTATTCGATGCTCTGCAACAATCTCGCGATCCTCTATCGCGACGAGGAGCGCTACGACGAAGCGCTGGTCCTGCATCGCAGCGGGATCGCGGCGAGTTCGTTTGCCGAGCATTACGACGGCGTGCGCTATGTGCTCGCGTGCCAGGGGAAGGATGAGGAGATGCTCGAAGCCGCCGAGCAGCTGTGGCACTACGCCGCCGAATTCGGTTACAGCCGGCACGAGCCGAACTGGTACGTGCGCGACGTGGTGCGCGCGCTGTACCGCGTCGATCGCTGCAACGAATTGCCGATCTGGCTCGAGCGCCTGGTCGGCTGGCAGCGCGAGCACGACCAGCTCGACGGCAGGTTGCCCAACGAGGCACTGATTGCCCGCCTCGTGTTCGCGGCCCACATGTCGGAGTCGCATCCGGACCAGGCATCGGCGCTGTACGACGCCGCGCGTGCGCAGGCCGACGCGTCGCGCGATCTGGACGTGCTGCTCCGGGCCGCCGACGCGGCGTACGAACTGGGCCGCCAGCCGGACGTGAAATATTTCTACGAACGGGTGCTCGCCGGCAACCGGCACGCCGCCGAACCGCTCGACCTGAAGGTGGACGTGATCGAGCGGCGGATCAGCGAGGCCGGTGCGCCGCCCGCGTCGCCGGGCCCGGCGACGGCCGCGCCGGGCAAGCGCTGGTGGAAGTTCTGGCAATGACGGCCGTCGGTCGGCGGACAGGCTATGCGCCGCGCAACGCGCTGAACGCCGATGCGCTGAAAGCGGCGATCGCCGCGCGCAGCACCGCGCGAGGCGATGCCGACGCGGTGCGCGCGTGGCTGCTCAACCATTTCTACCGGCACGTCGTCGCGAACTTCGAGCCGGCACGCACGATCGGGTCGCTCGACGACGCGCGGCAGGCGCTCGGTAACGCCGCGCCGCCGGCGTGGGTCGCGCGGCGCTTCGGTGCGGACGCGAAGACGATCGGCGAGGCCGACGCCGGCAGGCTGGCGCCCGTCGTCTGGGTCGACCCGGGCGATCCGCAGCTTCTCGCGCTCGAAACCACGCTCGTCGAGTTCCTCGAGTCGCGCAAGGGGACCGGGCTCGACGGCAAGCTCGACCGTGTCAATTGCCCGCAGGCGCTCGCGATGTGGGAACGCGAGCATGCGGAGATGGCGGCCCGGATTGCGCGCGGCTGGCGCGAGAGCCAGCCCGACGCGCTGCGCACCTGGTGTGAAACCGCGAACGGCCGCTTCGTCGAATTCCTGCCCGACAGCGCGCTGCTGCGCGCCGAAATGGCGTTCGAGAGTTACGTGATGCGCCATTGCCTCGGGCAGTTCGCCGACCGGCAGGCGCTGACGGGCGGCTACGGCGGGCGCTACGCGGAAGCGATCGAGGCGCGCACGTTGCGGCTGCTGAGCTTCCGGGACGCGAGCGGCCAGCCGCACATCACGATCGGTGTCGCGGTGCGCGCGGACGGCGGCCTCGACGTCGATCAGGTCAAGGGCAAGCAGAACCGGCCGCCGGTCGAGCGCTATGTCGACGACGTACTGGCGTGCCTGAATACGCTGGGGACGACGGATAACACGCCGCCCGACTGCATCGCGCTCGGTGTGGTCCATACGGCGTCGGGGTGGTGCAGGATCGAGGACGTGACGGATGCCGCGTCGCAAGCACGGCTCGTCGCGCGCCATCCGCAATTGTTCGGGCGGCTCGCCGAGCCGACGCCGACCGTCGAGTGGCTGGTCGCCGCGCGGCAGCCCGAACTGTTGCAGGCGCGGCCGCCGCGTGCCGGCTCGGTGCGTTACGCGGTGCGTGCGACGCTGGCGCCCGCGGTGCCGTCCGCGCAGCGGGACGACACACGGCCCGCCTTTGCAACCGAGAACGTGCGCTGGCCCGGCTACGACGCGCCGCATGGCGCCAGTGCCGGCGAATGACGGGGCGAAGACCATGACATTCAAGCTGATCGTCGCGTTGTTCATTTTGTGGCGTATCGTGCGCTACTTCCGCCGGCGCGGTGCGCGCCATTCGACCTTGTCCGCCCGCAAGCACTGGGCGCTGCTGCTCGCGCATCCGTACGTGGAGGCGACCGGGTTCTCGGGTTTCGACGATGCGGATACGAGCCACCTGAACGACACGTCGCGCAAGTTCCTGCGCGCGCAGATGCTGCATCAGATGGAGTTGCGCACCGACGCGACGGACGACGATGCGCGCGCGCACCTCGCACGCGTGCTCGAGACGCAATGGTTTCGGGCCGACCTGCATGCGCTGCAGCCGACCGACGACCCGCGTGCCGCACTCGCGTTCGCCTGTGCGCGGATGGCGTTCCTCGCGCGCGTGGCGATGCTGATGGGCTGGACCGAGCCGGACACCGCATGGCGTGTGCTGTTGCTCAACGCGCAGCGCGCGCAGGATTGTTTCGACAGCTGGACGGATTTCGGTAGCGCGTATATCGCGGGCCGCAAGCAGTGGGTGGCCGGGTTTCGCGCCGATCCGTTCGGCAAGGCGTTCGACGACGCCACGCTGCAGCGCTGGCTTGCACCGGGTGACGGTGCGTGGGGGCGGGCGGCATGGCCGGGGCTGGCGGCGTTCGATCCCGAACCGGTCGCGCAAGCTCGGTGACGCGTCGATGCCGCCAGCCGTTCACTTCGCATGCCGCTTTCCGTTTCCGCCGACGCCGACATGATTTCATCCGTTCATCCCCTGTTGCGACGCCTGGCGCTGTCCGTTGCGTGTGCGGTGCCGGCGTCGGTGCTGCCCGCGACGGCGCAGGCGGTCGAGCCGGTCGCGGCCGACCGCTTGCTGCGCACGTTCCTCCACGACCACTACGGCAACTGGCGCGCGGACCGCAAGGGCTGGCAGTCGGACGCGGGCGATTTCATTTATTCGCCGTGCGGGTCGCTGCGCGTCGCGACCGCCGACGGCCCGCGGTATCTGCTCGCGGTGTGCGGCGAGACCGAGGCAGCCGTGCAGGACGGCACGCCGGGGATGGATTCGGACGGCACGACGGGCACCATCGACCTGTACGTGCTGAAGCCCGCGGCGGACGGCAAGACGCTCGAGCCGGTGGTGAAGAAGACGGATATCGCGTCCGGCAAGCGCGGCGAGCCGGGTACGGTGCGCATCGAGCGGTACGGCCCGCACCTGTTCGGCTTCACGATCGGCGACGGCGTCACGCTGCAGGGCTATACGATGGCGATGCGATCGATCTGGCTGCCGGTCGGCAACGCGATCGTCGAGGCGGCGGCGCGCATCGACGAAGCGCTCGACAACACGGGGTCGCTCGATTGCGGGAACGCGAAGTCCCGTTGCGAGAGCCGCACGTTTTCGATCGTGCCCGACACGACCGGCACCGGCGACGTCTATCCGTTGACGGTCACGGAAACGGGCTCGCGCGGCGACAAGGAGATTCACGCGCGCTACACGGTGAAGTTCGACGCGGCACGCGGCCGCTACGTGGTACCGAAGGCATTGCGCGCAGGATACTGACCGTTCGCGCGAAGGAGCGGGCGGCGCGGTGCCGCCCGAGCGTCACACGTACAGGTACCGTACGAGGTGAAAGAACACCGGCGCGGCGAAGCAGATCGAGTCGACGCGATCGAGCATCCCGCCGTGGCCCGCGATCATCGAACCCCAGTCCTTGGTGCCGAGCGAGCGCTTGACGGCCGACAGCACGAGGCCGCCGACGAAGCCCGCGATCACGATCGCGAGCGAGATCCCGAACGCGGCGCCGAAACTGAACGGCGTCACGCGATACAGCGACGCGCCGCACAGCGTCGCGAGCAGCCCGCCGCCGACGAACCCCTCGATCGTCTTGGACGGCGACAGCTGCGGCGCGATCTTGCGGCGCCCGAACAGCTTGCCGACGACATACTGCAGCACGTCGCTGATCTGCACGACGAACAGGAAGAAGAACAGCAGCAGCGCGTTCTGTCCCGTGTAGCGCGGAATGTCGAGGATCAGCACGGCCGGCGCGTGGCTCAGCCCGTACACGCACACCATCAGCGCCCAGTTGATCTTCGCGTTGCGGCTCAGGAATTCGCGCGTGTCCTGCGTGAGCGCCGACACGAGCGACATCGCGAAGAACAAGTGCACGGGCACGAAGATCGAGTACATCCCGTACCAGTCGATCCCGAGCAGCAGGTATTGCACGGGGATCGCGACGAAGAACGCGATGAACAGCGTCGTGTGGTCGCTCGCTGTCGTCGGCGTGAGCGTGATGAATTCGCGCAGCGTCAGGTAGGACAGCACCGCGAACACGAGATACGTGACGTTGTTGCCGAGGCTGATCGCGATGACCATGATCGCGATCATCGCCCACCACGCACGGATGCGCTGGTTCAGGTTGACGATGGTCGCGCTCGTGCCGCCGCTGCGCGCGCCGAGGATCGCGCCGATCACGGTGGCGATGACGAGCACGCCCGTGACGCCCGCGACCAGTTCCCAGAAGAGAGTTCGCATGAGGGATATCCGGAAAAGGGGAGAAGGGGGGGCTGCGTTCAGCCGGCCGGCCGCTGCGGCGGCGCGAGCGCGACGATCGCGTCGCGCATGCGGGCGAGGAACGTCGGCTTGTCTTCCTGGGCACCGAGCGCATCGTTCGCGCCGAAGTGCACCTTGCAGATCAGCGGCACCGGCCAGATCGCACCCTTCGGCATGATCCGTTGCAGGTTCTCGAGATAGACGGGCGCGAGCGCGACGTCCGGAAACTCGGTCGCGAGGTGGAACAGCCCGCTCTTGAACGGCTGCGGCAGGATCTCGGCGCCGCGCGTGCCTTCCGGGAAGATGATGATCGAATGGCCCTGCCGGAGCGCGTCGCGCACAGGGTCGAGCGGGTCGCCGCCGGACTCGCGGTGGCGATCGATCAGCACGACGTTCAGCAGCTTCTGCGCGATGTGGCGCTTTGCGTCGCTGCTGTCCCAGTAGTCGCGCGCGGCGACGGGCCGTACGACCGCGCGCACGTCGCGCGGCAGCGCGGCGAGGATCGCGAGCGTGTCGATGTGGCTCGTGTGGTTCGAGAAATAGATCTTCTGCGTCGGGGACGGCGGCCCCTGATGCCAGACCGGATACGCGCCGGCGACGAGCCGCACGATGGACAGCAGGAAGTCGCGCTGCCAGACGTTGAGAATGTTCATCGGCGCTGCGCCTCCTGCCTGCATGCATGGCCCGCGGCGCTTGCGCGGCGGGCGGGACCCCGGAATGCCGGCGCGGCAGGATGCGCGCCGGACGGCCCTTGTTTAAATTTTTTCAAATTCGTGGCTGCCTGTCGCAGGTCCGCGATAATCGGACGATTCGCCGCCACACGCTGTTGCGTCGCGGCGAATGCGCCGGTCGGCGGCGTGATAATCGGCTGTTGCACGAGTGCCCGTTTGCAGTTCGAATGGATCGTGCTGCGTTCGGGCCAGCGGATTATCGCGAGTTTCCGTCAAAAACGCCAGATTGGCGCCGTGCTGGCGGGCCGGGCGCTGCTTGACGCATCGGGGCCGCTCGGCGACGATTAGGGCCGTCCATGGAAGGCCGTCCAGGGCCGTTTCGCCGCCCGGGGCATGGCGGCGGGAAATGTGTCCGACTGTGCCGCGTGAATAGAACGAATACGAAACGATGAGCCTCTACGCACTCAAACCCAAATTCCAGAACCGCCTGCGCCCGTTCGCGAACTCGCTCGCCGAGCGTGGCGTCACGGCCAACCAGGTCACGCTGTTCGCGGCCGGCGGCTCGATCGTCGTCGGCGCGCTCGCCGGCCTTGGCGTATTTGCCCGTGCGCTGTTCCTGCTGATCCCGCTGTGGCTGTTCGTGCGGATGGCGCTCAATGCGATCGACGGGATGCTCGCGCGCGAGCACAACCAGAAGAGCACGCTCGGCGCGTACCTCAACGAACTCGGCGACGTCGTGTCCGATATCGCGCTGGTGCTGCCGTTTCTCGCGATTCCGGCGTTCGCTCCGGCAGACGTCTGGCTGTTCGCGCTGACGGCGGTGATCGTCGAATGCGCGGGGCTGATCGGCCCGCTGGTCGGCGTGAGCCGCCGCTACGACGGCCCGTTCGGCAAGAGCGACCGCGCGCTCGCCCTCGGCGCGTTCGCGTTGTGGATCGGGCTCGGCTTTCCGGTCGGCGGCGTCGCCGCGTGGCTGTGGCGGCTGCTGATCGTGCTGTCGATCGTGACCGTAGTGCGGCGCGTGCAGGCCGGCATCGCGGAAAAGGGTAGTCAAGGGTAGTTGAAGCAGTGGCGGTACCGGGCGCCGGAGGGTGGCGCACCAAGATTCGAATAACGAAACGAGAGAAAAATACATGAGCGCACGCACGGCACGTGAGGCCGATTTCATCACGCACGACGGCGAAACGCTGTTCTATCGTCACTGGCCCGCGACGGGCCCGCGTTGCCGCGGCGCCATCGTGCTGCTGCATCGCGGCCACGAACATTCGGCGCGCGTCGCGCATCTCGTCGACGAGCTCGACCTGCCGGATTTCGCGTTCTTCGCGTGGGATGCGCGCGGCCACGGCCGCTCGCCCGGCGCGCGCGGCTACAGCCCGAGCGCGGCCGCGTCGGTACGCGACCTGCAGACCTTCGTCGAACATATCCGCGACACGCACGGCATCGCGATCGAGGACATGGCCGTGGTCGGCCAGAGCGTCGGCGCGGTGCTCGCGGCCACCTGGGTGCACGACTACGCGCCGCCGATCCGCGCGCTCGTCGTCGCGTCGCCGGCGTTTCACATCAAGCTCTACGTGCCGTTCGCGCGGCCGGGCCTGCGGCTGATGCACAAGCTGCGCGGGCTGTTCTACGTGAACAGCTACGTGAAGCCGAAATTCCTCACGCACGATCCCGAGCGGATCGCGAGTTATGCGTCCGATCCGCTGATCACGCGGCCGATCGCGGTCAACATGCTGCTCGACCTGCACGACACCGCGCAGCGGATCGTCGCCGATGCGGCCGCGATTACCGTGCCGACGCAACTGCTGATCTCGGGCGCCGACTGGGTCGTGCATCGCGGCCCGCAGGACCGCTTCTTCGAACGCCTCGGCGCCGCGCGCAAGGAGCGCATCGTGCTGCCGGGCTTCTATCACGACACGCTCGGCGAACGCGATCGCGCGCAGGCGCTCGCGCCGCTGCGCGCATTCGTGCTGCGCGAATTCGATGCGCCGAGCCCGCGCGTGTCGCTCGCCGATGCCGACCGGCGCGGCGCGTTCCACGACGAATACGCGGCACTCGGTCGCCCGCCCGCGAATGCGTTCGCGCGTGCGTACTGGGCGCTCACGCGAGCCGGCCTGAAGGCCGGCGGCGCGCTGTCGGACGGTATCGCGCTCGGGCTGCGGCTCGGTTTCGATTCGGGCTCGACGCTCGATTACGTGTACCGCAATCGCGCGCAAGGGCGGCTCGGCATCGGTGCACTGATCGACCGCACGTATCTCGATTCGCCGGGCTGGGTCGGCATCCGCCAGCGCAAGGTGCATCTGCAGGAGCTGATCGGCGCGGCGATCGGCCGCCTGCGCGGCCACGGCACGCCGGTGCGGATCGTCGACATCGCGGCCGGGCACGGGCGCTACGTGCTCGACGCGATCGCGTCGGCCGCCGAGCGCGACGGCGCGGCGCCCGACGACATCACGCTGCGCGACTACAGCCCGCCGAACGTCGAGGCCGGGCGCGTGCTGATCGCGCAGCGCGGCCTCGAGCCGATCGCGCGCTTCGAGCGCGGCGACGCGTTCGACGAGGCGTCGCTCGCGACGCTCGAGCCGCGTCCGACGCTCGCGATCGTGTCGGGCCTCTACGAACTGTTCGGCGAGAACGCGCTGATCGAGCGCTCGCTGCGCGGGCTCGCGCAGGCCGTGCCGCCGGGCGGGTATCTCGTTTATACGGGGCAGCCGTGGCATCCGCAGCTCGAATTCATCGCGCGCGCACTGAACAATCACCGCGGCGAGGCAACCTGGGTGATGCGCCGCCGCTCGCAGGCCGAGATGGACGAACTCGTCGCGCGCGCGGGGTTCCGCAAGCTCGACCAGCGGATCGACGAAATGGGCATTTTCACGGTCAGCCTCGCGCAGCGGGTCGACGCGTCATGAGCGAGTTCGGCGGCGACGCGCGCGGCCTGACGGCGCAGGCGTCGGCGGCCGGCGCACGCGACGCGTCGTTCGCGCTGCGTGTCGGCTGGCTCGCGGTGATGGGCGCCGTGTTCTTCTCGACCTACGGCTTCGCGAACTGGCTCGCCGCGCGCCGTGCGGCGGTGCCGACCTTCGCGTTCGGCTGGGAGCACGCGATCCCGTTCGTGCCGTGGACGATCGTGCCGTACTGGTCGATCGATCTGCTGTATGCGCTGTCGTTCTTCTTCTGGACGCGCCGCGCCGACCTGCTCGATCACGTGAAACGGCTGTTGACCGTGCAACTGGTTTCGGTTGCGTGCTTCATCGCGTGGCCGCTGCGCTTCGGGTTCGAGCGGCCCGACGCGGGCGGCGTGGCCGGTGCGCTGTTCACGCTGCTGATGGGGTTCGACAAGCCGTTCAACCAGGCGCCGTCGCTGCACATCGGGCTGCTCGTCGTGCTGTGGGCCGTCTATGCGAAACACGTGCGCGGCACGCTCGCGCGCGTCGTGCTCCACCTGTGGTTCGCGGCGATCGGCGTGTCGGTGCTGACGACCTACCAGCATCACGCGATCGACGTGCCGACCGGTGCGGCCGTCGGCTGTCTTGCGCTGTTCCTGTTTCCGCTGCGCGATGCCGCGGGCCGGCTGCCGGGCGCCGATGCATCGCCGGGCGCGGCCGGCCGCACGCTTGCGCGTCGTTATGCGCTCGGCGCGGCGGCGGTCGCGCTGGTGGCGCTCTGGTGCGTGCCGCGCGCGCCCGGCTGGGCGCTGGCGGCCGGGTGGGTCGCGCTGGCGCTCGCGTGTGTCGCGTGGATCTACCGGCGCGGCGCACCCGGCGCGTTCCAGAAGGACGCGCACGGGCGTTTCCCGGTCGTCATCCGCTGGCTGCTTGCGCCGACGATTGCCGGCGCATTCGTCAATTCGCGGCTTTGGACGTTCCGGCAGCCGGCGCCGGTGCGGATCGACGAACGCGTGTCGCTTGGCCGCACGCCGACCACATCCGACGTGCGCCGCCACGGTTTCACGGCACTGGTCGACCTGACGGCCGAAATGCCCCGCTGGGCGGCGGCCGACGCATCGCTCGCCTATGCGAGCGTGCCGCAGCTCGACCTCGTCGCGCCGACGGCCGCGCAACTCGCGCAGGCCGTCGCGGCGCTCGAACGCCTGCACGGGGAAGGGCACGACGTGCTGGTCTGCTGCGCGCTCGGCTACGGGCGCAGCGTGCTGTGCGCGGCCGCGTGGCTGGCGGCGCGACGCGGGATCGGCGATGCGCGCGACGCGCTGGCCGCGGTGCGCGCGGTGCGGCCGCATGCGGTGTGGTCGGACGACGGCGTGGCCGTGCTGCAGCACTGGATCGATCGCCGGCGCGGCGCGGGAGGCGTGTGATGCGCGACCCGTCCGCGCCATTCAGGATTGCCGCCGCGCGCGGCGCGCTCGATGCGGGCGCGTGGGCGATCGCGGCCGCGCTGGCCGCGGCCGGCGCGGGCTGGTGGATCGCGTCGGGCTGGGCGCCGGCGACGGTCGCGCGCGTGCTGCTGGCCGTCGTCAGCACCGGGTCGGGGATCGCGGCGCTGTGGGTCGCGGTGCGGATCGAGATCGACCGCCGGCTGTTCGCCGCGCTTGCGCGCGCGGCGGCCGGCGACGCGTCGGTCGACGACGCCCTCGCCGCGCTCGACCGCGCGCTCGCCGATCTCGGCTGGATCGACGCATCGAAGGCCGGCCGCGCGCTCGACGCACGCGTGCGCGGCGCGGTCGGGCTGTGCCGGGCCGGCGTGCTCGTCGCGATCGTGCAGTGGCTCGTGGTCGGGCTTGCGATCGCTGTTCCGCAGGTGGGCTAGTCAGCGGCCGTGCGAACCCGCCGTGCGTGGTCGACGCTGTCGTTCCGGCTACGGGTTCATCGAGGAAGCCGCCTCGGGATCTGCGTTACGCGTGAGCCGTCCGCTGCGACCGCGTGCGCTTCACCTCATACATCGCCTGGTCCGCATGCTCGATCAGCGCGGTCATGTCGGTGCCGTCGTCGGGCAGCAGCGCGATCCCGACGCTGACGCCGAGCCGCAGCGGGCGGCCCTCGAATTCGAACGGTTCGCTGACCTGCCGCGCGAGCCGCGTGCTTTGCGCATGCGCGTCGTCGCGGTTGCCGATGTTCGGCAGGATCACCGCGAATTCGTCGCCGCCGATACGCGCGACCGTGTCCGAGCGCCGCACCGCGCCCTGCATCCGCGTGGCGATCTCGCGCAGCGCCGCGTCGCCCGCGCGGTGGCCGAACCCGTCGTTGATCGGCTTCAGCCCGTCCATGTCGATGTTGAGGATGCCGAGCCGGCCGTTCGCGCGCAGCGTCGTGTGCATCGACTGGCGCAGGCGGTCGTAGAACAGCGCGCGGTTCGGCAGCCCCGTGAGCGCGTCGTGCGTCGCGCGCATGTAGAGTTCGTTCGCCTCGTTGCGTGCCGCGTGGAACATCGCGGCGGCGATCAGGTCGGCCGTCAGCCGCAGCGTGCCGGCATCGGCTGGCGAAAAGCCGTCGACTTCCGGCGACATCACCTTCAGCACGCCGACCGTCGTGTCGGCATGGGTGAGCGGCATCACGAGCATCGAACGCAGGCCGACACGCCGGCATGCGTCGCGATCGACGCGCGGGTCGGTTTCCGAATCGATGCAGTGGAGCAACTCGCCTTGCTGCACGCACAGGCCGGACAGGCTGCCCGAGCGCCGCAGCCGCAGGCCGAGCATCCCGGCCGCGGTGCCCGACGCGGCGCGGTACACCATGTCGTCACCCTCGGCGAATTCGACCGCGGCGGCGCTCGCGCCGGTGAGCTGCGGCACCTGCTCGGCCACATACGCCATCACGCTGCCGAGGTCGAGGCCGAGCTTCGCGATCTCGGTCTGGGCGGCAATGATGCGCAGCAGGGTGTCGGGGGACGGAGTGACGGTGTCGGCGATTTGATTCAAGTCAGTTTTCCGTGAAAGAAAGCACGTCCGGCGGCACGGGATTGCGGTAGCATACGCGCCGCTTCGCGGCGGCGCGTTCCGGGGCGGTCTGCAACGGACCGCCGCCGGCCGGCCGAACCGCGCCGGCAGTATGCCGTTCGGCCCGTCGGGCGACAACGGCGCAATTCTTACCATTCCTCCCTCTCGCGCAGCATTTTCGACTGGATTGAGGTTTTTTTCGCTTCATCGTCGCGAATCGGGGTAAGTTTTGTCCTATTTTTGAGATAGTGTGACGAATGAGCGTGTGCCGGTGCCAGGCGCGCGCGCAGCATGATGACAGGCGATTAAAGAAATCGCCGCATCGTTTCGATAAATGAATCAGGCCAGTTGGATAGATATGAGGGGAAGCAGTGGGATTGTTCACTCACGGGCATAGCTGCTTTGCGCGCATCGGTTCCGATGCAACGGATGACCTGACGATCCTGACGAAACGGAGCGGCGCATGAAGCCGGCCGTGTCGCTGTTCGTCCTGTCGGCCGCCATGGTCGGCGCATTTCACACGGCCGCGCTGTCGGCCGCGCCGATGCCGGCCGTGCCGGCCGCCGCGGCCTCGGGCGCGATGCCGGCGCCGGTGCTCGCGGCCGCGGCTGCGCCCGCGGCGGCCAGTGCGCCGTCCGCCGGCTTGCCGGCGACGACGGTGCATCTGCCGTTCGCGTCGCTCGGTGCGTTCGATCCGCTGCGCCTGCGCGGCGCCGACGACGCGCGCACGATCAACGCAGGCGTGCGGCTCGACCGCGTGGTCACTGGCGCGCGGCTGCGCCTGACCTACGCCTATTCGCCGTCGCTGGTGTTCCCGATGTCGCACCTGAAGGTGTCGGTGAACGGCGAGGTGATCGCGACCGTTCCGTTCGACGCCGCGCAGGCGGGCCGGACGGTCACGCAGGAAATCCCGATCGATCCGCGCTATTTCTCGGATTTCAACCAGATCGGCCTGCGCCTGATCGCGCACTACACGCTCGACCATTGCGAGGATCCGTCGAACTCGGCGCTATGGGCCGACGTGAGCCCGAAGAGCGAGCTGATCCTCGACGAGTCGCCGGTGCGCCTGCCGAACGATCTCGCGCTGCTGCCCGCGCCGTTCTTCGACCGGCGCGACAACGGCCGCGTGCGCCTGCCGTTCGTGCTGCCGGCGTCGCCGGATTCGGCGACGCTGCGCAGCGCGGGCGTGCTCGCGTCGTGGTTCGGCGCGCTGGCCGACTACCGGCATGCGCGGTTCCCGGTGTCGTCCGGGCTGCCGACGGACGACCAGGCGGTGGTGATCGGCACGGCCGCGACGCTGCCGGCCGGCCTCGCGCTGCCGTCGATCAACGGCCCGCTGCTCGCGGTGGCCGACAACCCGGCTGCGCCGGGGCGCAAGCTGCTCGTCGTCACGGGCCGCACGGCGGCCGAGGTCGACGACGCGGTCGCGACGCTCGTGCTGGGCCGCGCGGCGCTGTCGGGGCCGGCGGCGACGGTCGCGCACGTCGATCCCGGCGCGCCGCGCAAGCCGTACGACGCGCCGCGCTGGTTGCCCGTGAACCGGCCGATCGCGTTCCGCGAGCTCGTATCCGATACGCGCCAGCTGGAAGTGCGCGGCACGACGCCCGACGCCATCCGCCTGAACCTGCGCGTGCCGGCCGATCTGCATTCGTGGAACGGCGCGGGCGTGCCGATCACGCTGCGCTACCGCTACACGGCGCCGACCGTGCAGGACAACTCGACGCTCGCCGTCGAGATCAACGAGCAGCTCGTGAAGTCGTACCGGCTCGGGCCGTCCCATGCCGAGGACGCGCACGGCCGCATGCAGCTGCCGCTGCTGTCGGTGCCCGAAGGGCGCGTGACGAGCGACGTCGACATCCCGGCGTTCCGGGTCGGCAGCGGCAACCAGCTGCAGTTCCGCTTCACGCTCGACTCGCAGAAGACGGGCCTGTGCTCGAGCACGGCGACCGAGCCGCAGCGCGCGGCGATCGATCCCGATTCGACGATCGACTTCTCGCACTTCGTCCATTACGCGCAATTGCCGAACCTCGCGTTCTTCGCGAACAGCGGCTTCCCGTTCACGCGCTTCGCCGACCTGTCGCAGACGGCCGTCGTGATGCCCGACCGGCCGTCGCCGCAGGAGCTCGAGGCCTACCTGACGATGCTCGGCCACATGGGCGAATGGACCGGGTTTCCGGCCCTGCGCGTGCAGGTCGCGCGGCCCGGCGACGTCGCCGCGCTGTCGGGCAGCAAGGACCTGCTCGTGATCGACGGCTCGCCCGCGTCGCCGCTGCTCGCGCACTGGCGCTCGGCGCTGCCGCTCGTGATCGGCGAGCAGGGCGGCGCGGGCAGCGAAGGCACCGCGCGCATCGCGTTCTCCGTGAAGGAGCGCTGGCGCAACGGCGTCGGCCTGGCCGAAGGCGGCGCGCACATCGAGCAGACCGGCTCGCTCGCGGCGCTTGCCGGGTTCGAGCTGCCGGGCAGCCGGGGGCGCAGCGTGGTCGCGCTGACGGCGACCGACCAGCCGCGCCTCGGCGACCTGCTCGACGTGTTCGAGAACGCCGGGCTCGTGTCGCAGCTGCAGGGCGACCTCGCGCTGGTGCGGCCGGGGCAGGTCGACAGCCTGCGCGTCGGCGAGCCTTACGTGGTCGGCTTCGTGCCGTGGTATGCGCGCGTGTGGACGGAAGCGGCGCGGCATCCGGTCGTGCTCGGCGCGGTCGGCGTGGTCGCGGGGCTGTTGCTCGCGCTCGGCGTGTTCAGCGTGCTGCAGAGAATCGCCGCGCGTCGACGGGGGATGTAACGGATGGCGCGGGTTATGGCGAAGCGACGGGCAACGCGGCCGGCGCGGCGCGTCGGCGCGGCACTCGCGCTGGCGGTGGCGATGACGTGCACGGCAGCCGGCATGGCCGCGCGCGCGCACGCCGCGGGCACGGCTGACGCGGCCGACGCGGGATGCGGCGCCGCGTGGCCGCGCTGGGACGCGTTCAAGCGCGATTTCATCTCGGCCGACGGCCGCGTGATCGACGTCGGCTCGGCCGATTCACGCACGGTGTCGGAGGGGCAGGCGTATGGACTCTTCTTCGCGCTGGTCGCGAACGACCGGCGCATGTTCGACACGATCCTCGCATGGACCGAGAACAATCTCGCGCAGGGCGACCTGAGCGCGCACCTGCCGGCGTGGCTGTGGGGCCGTGCGCCCGACGGCGCGTGGCGCGTGCTCGACGCGAACGCGGCGTCGGACGCCGACCTGTGGATCGCGTATGCACTCGTGGAAGCCGGACGGCTGTGGCACGAGCGCAGCTACACGGCGCGCGGCGCGCTGCTCGCGAAGCGCGTGCTCGACGACGAGACCGCGACCGTGCCGGGCCTCGGCCTCACGCTGCTGCCGGGGCCGACGGGGTTCAAGCTGGCCGACGGCCAGTGGCGCGTGAACCCGAGCTATTCGCCGCCGCAGGTGATCCGCGCGCTCGGCGCGCGCCTGCCCGACGACCGGCGCTGGGCCGCGCTCGCCGCCAGCACCGGTCGCGTGCTGCTCGACACGGCACCGAAGGGCTTTTCGCCCGACTGGGCGCTGTATCGCGCGGGCACGGGTTTCGGGCCCGATCGCGACACGCATGCGGAGAGCGCGTACAACGCGATCCGCGTGTATCTGTGGGCCGGCATGCTCGACCGCGCCGATCCGCTCGCCGCGCCGTTGCTCGCACGCTTTGCGCCGTTCGCCGACTACATCGCCGCGCATGGCGCGCCGCCCGAGAAGGTCGACACGACGACGGGCGTTGCGGGGCCGAACGACGGCAACGGCGGGTTTTCGGCGGCCGCCGTGCCGTTCCTCGACGCGCGCGGCCAGCGTGCGCTCGCCGATGCGCAGGCGGCGCGTGTCGATACGCTCGCGCGCCAGTCGGCGCCCGGTTACTACACGAGCGTGCTGACGCTGTTCGGGCTCGGCTGGCGCGACGGGCGCTACCGGTTCGGCGCGGACGGCACGCTCGACGCCCGCTGGGGAGGCCGCTCGTGCGCCGCCCGCTGAAGCGCGCCGCGCCGCACGTCGCGGGATTCGCGTGGCTCGCGTCGTCGGTGTGCGCGGCGGCGCCGGGCACCGCGCCGGGCATGACGATGGCATCCTCCGCGACGCCGGCGGCCGCCGCGTCCACCGATGCGCAGCGCCAGCTCGACACCGCGCGGATGTGGGGCGTCAAGCATCGCGACGACCTTGCGCGCGACGCGCTGCGCAAGGGGCTGCTGATCGCGCCGGGCGATCCCGAGCTGCTGGCCGAACAGGTTCGCGTGCTGTTGCGGCTCGGCGATGCGAAAGGCGCGCAGGCCTCGCTCGCGCGCCTGCAGGCACAGTCGCCGAATGTGCCCGCCGCGCGGCGGGTCGCCGACGAATATCGCGTCGCGACGAGCGGGCGCGGCGAGATGGCGCAGATTCGCCTGCTCGCGCGCAGCGGCCGTGCCGACGAGGCGGCACGGCGGATCGTCGCGCTGTTTCCGAACGGTGCGCCGGACGGCGCGCTCGGCGCCGAGTACTACCAGATCGTGTCGAATGCGCCGGGCGGGCGCGAGCCGGCGATCGCCGCGCTGCGCCGCGCGGTCGCGGCCGATCCGCAGGACACGAGCGCGGCGATGGCGCTCGTGCGGCTCCTGAACCAGCGTGCCGACACGCGGCCGGAGGCGAACCGGCTCGCGTGGGCGCTCGCGAAGCGCGCCGACGCCGACCATACGGAGGCGATGGCGCAGTGGCGGCGCGTGCTGCAGGCGGCCGGCAGCGATCCCGCGTATCTCGATGCGCTGCATGCGTATCTCGTGCTCGTGCCGGACGACACCGAATTCGTCGATCGCGCGGCGGCACTGGATCGTCAGCGCGACGCGCAGCGCCGGCTCGAGCGCAATCCCGACTACATCGCGCAGCAGCGCGGCCTGCAGGCGCTCGCGCGCGGCGACCTGGCCGGCGCCGATCCGCTGCTGACGCGCGCCGCGCGCGCACGCGCGGACGACGCCGACGCGGTCGGCGGGCTCGGCCTGCTGCGCCTGCGCGAAGGGCGGCACGACGAGGCGCGCGCGCTGTTCACGCGCGCCGCGACGCTCGCGACCGACCAGCGTGGCAAATGGCAGGGCCTCGCGCGCACCGCGCAGTTCTGGGGGCTGCTCGCGCAAGGCCGCGCGGCGGCCGCCGCGGGACGTCCGCAGGACGCGGAGCGCGCGGCGCGTGCGGCACTCGCGATGCAGCCGGACAGTCCGGACGCGAAGCTGCAGCTTGCCGATGCGTTGCTCGCGCAGCGCGACTGGGCGCGCGCGGAGCCATTGCTGCGCGAGCTGCTGGCCGCGCGTTCGCCGAGCCTCGCGGCCGTGCGCGACACGGCCACGCTGTATCAGAACACCAGCCGCGCGGACCGGATCGGCCCGCTGCTCGACGCGCTGCAAGGCCGCGTGACGGGCCGCGACGACCGGCACGCGCTCGACGGCCTGCGTGCCGACCTGCTCGCGGACCAGGCGCGCGCGCTGGCGGACAAGGGCGAACGCGGGCCCGCCGCGCAGCGTTACGAGGCGGCCGTGCGCGCGGCGCCCGACGCGCCGTGGACGCGCTTCGCGCTCGCGCGCCTCTATCGCGACATGGGGCTGCCGCAGCTCGGCCGCACGGTGATGGACGACGGGCTCGCGCAAGGCGCGACGCCCGAGATGCGCTACGCGACCGCGCTGTATCGCAACTCCGTCGACGACGCGGCGGGCGCGCAGGCCGCGCTCGCGCCGGTCGACGACGCGCATCGTACGGACGGAATGCGCGCGCTCGCGCGCAAGCTCGATGCGCAACGCGCGCTGGCCGACGCACGCGATGCGCTCGCGCGCGGCGACCGCACGGCGTTCGCCGCGTCGCTCGCGCAGGCCCAGGCGAGCGCGCCGGACGATCCCGACATGCTCGCCGCGATCGGCGCGCAGTGGATCGACGCGGGCGAACCGGATCGCGGCCTCGCACCGCTGCACGACTGGATCGCCGCGCACCCGCGTGAAGCCGATACGGACGTGCGGCTGCGCTATGGCGACCTGCTCGGCAGCGCGGGGCGCGACGACGCGCTTGCCGCGTGGCTCGACACGCTGCGCCGGGAACCGTCGCTGACGCCCGCGCAGACCGCGCGGATCGAGGACCAGTCGTTGCGGCTCGTGTTGCGGCAGACCGACGATGCGATCGCCCGGCAGGACTACGCACAGGCGCGCAAGCTGCTCGATCGTGCGAGCCCGGCCGGCCGCGCGGACAAGCGTCATGCGCTCGAACGGGCCGATCTCGAACGCGCGCAAGGCCGTTACGACGCGGCGCGCGATGCGCTCGCGCCGGTCGTCGCGCGCACGCCGGACGATGCCGATACGCAGCTCGCGCTGGCACGCATCGACGAGGACAGCGGCAACCGTGCCGCTGCGCTGGCGCGCGTGCAGGCGGTACTCGCGCGCACGCCGGACGACGACGTCGACACGCAACTGTCGGCCGTGCGCCGCCTGAACGCGCTGCGCCGCGCGGACGAAGCCGCGCAAGTGGCCGACCGGCTGCATGCCGCGTATCCGGCGCGCGCCGACGTGACGGTCGCGGCCGGGCGCGTGGCCGAGGCACAGGGCCGCTATGACGACGCGGCGTCGCTGTACCGGTTGTCGCAATCGCAGGAGCGCGCGACGGGCGTGAGCCCGGGCCGTGACGGCCTGACGCCCGCGCAGGCCGCGTTCGCGGATCTCGAGCAGCGGCGCAATCCCGAGATCGAGACCGGCTGGACGCCTGCCTACAAGTCGGGCGACGAAGGCATCTCTTCGTATCGCGCGCAGCAGGTGCCGATCTACATGCAGATGCCGGTCCGCTACGACGGCCACGTGTTCGCGCAGATCGATACCGTGCATCTCGATCCGGGCACGCTCGATACGAGCGACGCGAATGCGTATTCGCTCAAGACCTTCGGCACGTTCGCGGCGCTCAAGGCGCAGAACGCGCTGACGCCCGCATCGATCGCGAATCCGCCGGGTTCGCGGCACCAGTCGACGACGGGCGTCGCGCTCGGCGCCGGTTATCTGTCGGACGCATGGCGCGTCGACCTCGGCACGTCGCCGCTCGGTTTTCCCGTGCATTACCTCGTCGGCGGCGTGCGTTACCGGTTCGACGCGGGCCCGGCCAGCTTCTCGGTGAACGCGTCGCGGCGGCCGGAAACAAGCAGCGTGCTGTCGTACGCGGGGATGCGCGACCCGTGGACGGGCGCGGTCTGGGGCGGCGTGCGCCGCGACGGCGTGAACCTGCGCGCGTCGGTCGACGTCGGCCGCACGAACCTGTTCGCGGAACTCGGCGCGGGCGTGCTGTCCGGCCGAAACGTCGAGCGCAACGCGGAAGTCACGCTGCGCACCGGCTTCACGGTGCCCGTGTACGAACGCGCGACGATGAAGGTCAGCACGGGGCTCGTCGGCAACGCGTGGCATTACGCGCAGAACCTGCGCTACTACACGTACGGGCAGGGCGGTTACTACAGCCCGCAGCGCTACCTGTCGCTCGGCGTGCCGATCGAATGGGCGGGGCGGCACGATGCACTGTCGTGGGACCTGACCGTCACGGGCGGGATCTCGAACAGCTACGAGAAGGATTCGCTGTATTACCCGACGTTCTCGGACCAGCGGGCCGCGCAGGTGGCGGCCGGGTTCGTGTACGCGGGCAGCTCGACGCGCGGCGTGTCGTTCTCGTACGGCATCAACGGGATCGTCGAGTATCGCGTGAACCCGCACCTGAGCGTCGGCGCGCAGCTGCACGTCGACCGGTCGCACGACTACGCGCCGAGTTCGGCGCTCGTGTACCTGCGCTATGCGTTCGACGCCCGTGCGCAACGCAGCTGGCTCGTCACGCCGACACCCGTGCGGCTTTATTCGGATTACTAGGGGAACGCGCCGTGAATACGGAAATCGATGCCACCCGTCCCGCGCTCGGCGCCGCCGGCCTGCTGGGCCGCCTGCGTGCGCTGCTGGGCGCGGGGCCGGCCGGCGGCCGCGCCGGCACGGTGAGCCGGCTCGCGATCGACGGCTTGCCCGACGCGTGGACACAGCTGGAAGCCGGCGGCCTGTACGCGATCTACGCGGCCGGCGGCACGCCGGCCTGCGATGCGCTCGTGTGGGAGAGCGCGCGGCAGGCGCGCACGCGCGACGTGACGGTCGTGCTCGCGCGCGACGCGGCGCACGTTGCCGGGCAGATGCGGGCGCGCGGTTTCGCGGACGGCGCGCATCCGGCCGGCTGGCCGCGCAACCTGAACGTGCTGGCGATGCCGCCCGCGGCCGAGCCGGCCGGCGGTGACGGCACCGGCACGGGCGCGACCGCCGACGCATCGCGTCGCGCGGCGCCGGGCCCGTTCGCGCGGCTGACCGGCGGCCTGCGCGCGATGAAGCGTTACGGCTTTCGTGCACGCTCGCTGTATTTCGTCGAGGGCGCGCAGCGCTGGTTCAGCTGGGACGACCCGATCGCGCTCGCCGACGAGGCGCACGCGCTCGCCGACTGGTGCCGCACGCGCCGGATCGCGCTCGTGCTGCTGCTCGATCCCGAAGCGACCCGCGCGGACGACGCGGCACGCACCGACGATGCACCGCTCGTGCGCGATGCGGATCGCACGCCGCGCAGCGGTTTCCACGGTATCTGCTCGGGCGTCGCGCAGTTGCAGCGCACCCACGGCGAGCTGCTGTGGATCGTCGACTTCTGGCGCGCGGGCGATACGCTCGCGGCCGGCGAGGTACGGCCGCTGCGTTTCGCGCCGGGCGGCCGGCTGTCGGCGAGCATCGACGGCGGCGCGACCGAGCCGGCCAACCGGATGAAGCTCGCGAGCGACGAGGATCGCGTCGTCGTCAGCCGCGCGGTGCTCGACGGCACGAACCGCGCGCCGCAGGGCTGGGAAATCGTCGAGGACAACGCGGCCGTCGTTGCCGCCTGTGCGCATGCGCAGGCCGCGACCGCAGTGCTCGTGTTCCGTTCGCATGCGCAGCTCGAAGCGCTCTGCGCGGACGTGCACACGCTGCGCCGGCAGTGCGGCGGTGCGCTGAAGATCGCGGTCGTCGAGCGCGGCGAAGTGCTGCGCCAGCAGTTCGAGATGCTCGTGCTGAGCGTCGGCGCGAGCCGCGTCATCGCACGCGACCTGCCGGTATCGCGACTGCAGGGGGCCGTGCATGCGCTGCGCGGCCAGCTTTATGCGCGGCCCGTCGCGGCCGACTATCGTGCGGCGCTCGCGGCCGCGCTCGGCGATTCGGTGCTCGGTTATCTGCCGGTCGGCGCGTTCTGCCTGCGGATTCGCGCGGTGCTCGATCGCGGCGCCGTGCTCGCGCTGCCGCACACGCTCGCGAAGATCGCGCTGCTGCCCGGCGTGTCGCACGTCGACGCGCTGCGGCATTGCCGCCCGCGCCGCGCGGGCGACGTCGTGACGGCCGATGCCGCGCACCTGTACGTGTTCCTGTTCGCGTGCGAACCGGCGGACGCGGAGGACGCGCTCGCGCGTATCTTCGACGTGCCGGTCGACACGCTGTCCGACCGCGTCGTGTGTCTCGGGCAGGGCAGCATCGATACCGAACTCAACGCGCTGAAGGCCGAGAACCGGCGCGCGCCGATCGCCGACTACAGCGATTTGTTCGGGGCCGCGCAGCCGGCGGGCGCCAGTCGCGCCCCGCTCGCGCGCACCGGGCCCGGCGACGCGTTGCCCGACGCGGGTGAAGTGAGCGGTGCGATCGACGCGATCGATACGATCGTCGCGCTCGAGGCGATCGGTGCGATGCCGGCGGCTGCGGCTGCGGCGGCCGCGGCCGCCGACGCTTCGGCACCGGAACCCGTCATACTCGCCGCGCGCAAGCGCAGCGCCATCCGCAGCGCGATGCCGCTGCGCAAGGAGGGGGTCGCATGATCGCCGAACTCGTCATCGGATTCATCGTCGGCATCACGATCGCGGTGCCCGTGTGGATCGTCGCGCAGCATCTCGGCATCGGCCGCGGCTTTCAAGCGCCGCGCGGGATCGACCGGCGTGACGCGGTGCCGTGCGAACTCGTGCCGGTCGCGCATCGCGGGCGGCTGCTCCCGGACGCCGGGCGCGAGCGTGGCGAGCATGACGAACGTCACGGTGAGGCGGCCCGATGAAGACGATCGCCATTACGTCGACGACCGGGGGGGCGGGCCGCACGACGCTCACGGCCGCGCTCGCGGTGCTGCTGGCGCGCCGCGGCCGGCCGGTCGTCGCCGTCGAATTCGATGCGCAGAACCTGATGGGCGCGACGCTCGGCCTCGACACGCTGGCCGAGCACGGCCTCGCGCAGAGCGTGCTCGGCGGCGCCGAGCCGTGGCATGCGCACACGTGGCGCAACGCCGATGGCGTGCTGTTCGTGCCTTACGGGCAGGTCGACGCGGCCGGCGCGGCCGCATGCGATGCGCGGCTCGCGGCGGATCCGGCGTGGCTGTCGCGCGCGCTCGACGAGATCGCGTTGCCGGCCGACGGCGTCGTGCTGATCGACACCGCGCGTTATCCGTCGACGCAGGCCGAGCAGGCGATTCGCCGCGCGGACCTGACGCTCGTCGTCGTGCCGCCCGAGCCGGCCGCCTGTGCGACGACGGCCGCGCGGCTCGGGGCGCTCGGGGCGGGTGGCGAACTGCACATCGTCGTGAACCGGCTGAATCCGGCGCGCGACATGCAGCGCGACGCGCTCGCGATGCTGCGTGCGGTCGCGGGGCCGGCGTCGATGCTCGAGCAGCGCATCCACGTCGATGCGGCCGTGCCCGAAGCGCTCGCGCGCGGCAGCTGGATCTTCGACGACGCGCCGTATTCGCAGGCGTCGCACGACCTGAACGGCGTCGCGAACTGGGTCGATACCTGGCTGGCGGCACGCGCGGCCGTTCGCCGCGGAGCGGAGCGATGAACGCGCGCATCGCGTCGCGCCTGCGCGCATTCGGACGCCGCACGGCCGACTGGATCGCGCGCGGCATCGGCTTGCCCGCGCAACGCACGCTGGTCGACTGGCTCGTGCGGCTGTTCTTCCACGCCCCGCCGCCCGGCCGGCCCGATCACGTGCGCCGCTGGGTGCGTGTCGCGTCGCTGCGGCTCGCGCAGGAGTGGGGCGTGCTGCAGCCGCTCAGCCCGCGCGAATGGCTGTGGCGCGCGATCGTGCGGGCGCCGCGCGCGGCCGACGGCCGCCCCGCGCGTGATCCGCTCGCCTGGTTCGACAAGTACGTCGTGCCCGTCTACGTGGCCGGGCGCGCGGTCGGCCGGCGCGTCAACGCGTTGCTCGAGCGTCTGCCATGGGTGCGCTGGGGCGGCTGGCTCGACGCGCGCGCGAACGGCGTCGGCCGGCGCCGCTGGCTCGCGCCGCTGCTGCTGGTGGCCGGCGCACTGCTGTGGGCCGCGGCCGGCATGTCGCCGCTGATGCCCGGCGCGCAGTTCGCGTTCTTCGCGATCGTCGCGGTGCTGGCGCTCACGCTGCGCCGCCTGCCGGGCCATCTGCCGACGCTCGCGCTCGCGTCGCTCGCGCTGCTCGCGACGGTGCGCTACGTGTGGTGGCGCACCACGCAGACGCTCGATTTCCGCGGCCCCGTCGAGGCCGTCGCGGGTTACCTGCTGTACGGCGCGGAAGCCTATACGTGGATGATCCTGCTGCTCGGCTTCGTGCAGACGGCCTGGCCGCTCGACCGGCCGATCGTGCCGCTGCCCGACGATCCCGACACCTGGCCGACCGTCGACATCTACATCCCGACCTACAACGAGCCGCTGTCGGTCGTGAAGCCGACGGTATTCGCCGCGCAGAGCATCGACTGGCCGAGCGCGAAGCTGCGCGTGTACCTGCTCGACGACGGCCGGCGCCCCGAGTTCGCGGCGTTCGCGGCCGAGGCCGGCATCGACTACCTGACGCGCGACGACAACCGCCACGCGAAGGCCGGCAACATCAACCGCGCGCTGCCGAAGACGCACGGCGAATACATCGCGATCTTCGACTGCGATCACGTGCCGACGCGCTCGTTCCTGCAGACGACGATGGGCGTGTTCCTGCGCGACCCGAAGTGCGCGCTGGTGCAGACGCCGCACCATTTCTTCTCGCCCGATCCGTTCGAGCGCAACCTCGGCACGTTCCGCGAGATCCCGAACGAGGGCAACCTGTTCTACGGCCTAGTGCAGTCGGGCAACGACCTGTGGAACGCGACGTTCTTCTGCGGCTCGTGCGCGGTGCTCAAGCGCAGCGCGCTGGAAGAGGTGGGCGGCGTCGCGGTCGAGACCGTGACCGAGGATGCGCACACGGCGCTCAAGCTGCACCGGCGCGGCTATACGTCGGCGTACCTGCCGACCGTGCAGGCGGCCGGCCTCGCGACCGAAAGCCTAGCGGGCCACGTGAAGCAGCGCACGCGCTGGGCGCGCGGGATGGCGCAGATCTTCCGCATCGACAACCCGTTCCTCGGGCGCGGGCTCGGCCTGATCCAGCGGATCTGCTACGGCAACGCGATGCTGCATTTCTTCTACGGGATTCCGCGGCTCGTGTTCCTGACGATCCCGCTCGCGTACCTGTTCTTCCACCTGTACTTCATCAACGCGTCGTCGCTCGCGCTCGCGAGTTACGTGATCCCGTACCTGGTGCTCGCGAACGTCGCGAACTCGCGGATGCAGGGGCGCTACCGCCATTCGTTCTGGGCCGAGGTCTACGAGTCGGTGCTCGCGTGGTACATCGCGCTGCCGACCACCGTCGCGTTCTTCAGCCCGAAGCACGGCAAGTTCAACGTGACCGACAAGGGCGGCAAGATCGACGAAGGTTACGTCGACTGGTCGACGTCGAAGCCGTATCTCGTGCTGTTCGGGCTGAACGTGCTCGCGATCCTCGCCGGCATCTGGCGGCTCGTGGCCGACCAGGGCGACGAGGCGTCGACGATCCTGATCACGCTCGGCTGGACCGTGTACAACCTCGCGATGCTCGGCGCCGCGCTGGCCGTTGCGCGCGAGACCAGGCAGGTGCGCGTCACGCACCGGATCGCGATGCGCGTGCCGGCCACGCTGCTGCTCGCCGACGGCTCGACGGCCGCATGCTTCACGAGCGACTACTCGACCGGCGGCCTCGGCCTCGAAGCTGTGCCGGGGCTCCCGGTCGCCGTCGGCGACACGCTGACGGTGTGCGTGACGCGCGGCGACCGGCCGTTCCCGTTCCCGGTGCGCGTGACCCGCGTGACGCCGACCCATATCGGCGTGAGCTTCGAGGAACTGACGCTCGAACAGGAGCGCCAGCTCGTGCAATGCACGTTCGGGCGCGCGGACGCGTGGCTCGACTGGCACGAAGGCCAGCGCGTCGACACGCCGCTCGGCGGGCTGAAGGAAGTGCTGCGCATCGGCCTGGACGGCTATGTACGGATGTGGAAGGGTGCGGCGCGCGGCCTGCAGGCCATGCTGGCGCCGAAACTCGATCGGGCGCGCGACTGACGCGGCGCTCATCATGGAGTGGGTTAGATGACGTTCTGGAATCTGTATTTCATCCTGAAGTTCGCGCTGTTCGCGACCGGGCACCTGCAGCCGTTCTGGCTCGCGAACCTCGCGTTCGCGGTGGCGCTCGCGATGAGCGCGCCGATCCGGCGGCGTGCGTGGCGCATCGTCCGGCAGGTCGTCGCGATCGCGATCGCCGTGCCGCTGCTCGCGCGCGAACTGCATGCGCCGCCGCTTGCCCGTCTCGCCGAGGCCGCGCAGGAAGTCAGCACGTTCCGCCTCGACTACTGGATGGAGCTGCTGCCGCGCCTGCTGCCGCCCGTGCTGGTGCTGACGGTGGCCGGTGTGCTGATCGTCTACTTCATCGTCAACCGCTGGCTGCGCGTCGCGACCTTCGTGCTGGCCGTGCTGGTCGTGATGCCGCTGTGGCAGGCCGGCAGCGGGCTGATGGCGCGCGTCGTCGCACCGCTTCCGCAGCAGGCGAACGCGGCAGGCACGACGCTCGCCGGCCAGCCCGAGGACCACAACGCCGCGCTCGCGACGTTCCGCACGCAGGAGTCGCAGCGACAGGTCGCGTTCGGCCACCTAGGCAGCGATCCGGCCGCCCAGTTCGACGTGATCGTGCTGCACATCTGCTCGCTGTCGTGGGACGACCTCGATGCCGCGAAGGCGCGCAACCATCCGATGCTGAGCCATTTCGACTACCTGTTCTCGAACTTCAGCACGGCCGCGAGCTACAGCGGCCCGGCGGCGATCCGCGTGCTGCGCGCGAGCTGCGGGCAGGAAGCGCACGCCGACCTGTACAAGCCCGCACCGCAGCAGTGCCACCTGTTCTCGCAACTGGCGAGCGCCGGTTACTCGGTGCAGTCGCTGCTGAACCACGACGGCCACTTCGACAACTTCCTGCAGGTGATCCACGACAACATCGGCGTGGCCGACGCGCCGATGATCTCGAACGCGGCCGCGCCCATTGCGATGCATGCGTTCGACGGCTCGGCGATCAAGGACGACTACACGACGCTCGCGAACTGGTACGCGCAGCGCGCGTCGGTGCAGGGCCCGGTCGCGCTGTACTACAACACGATCAGCCTGCACGACGGCAACCGGATCGTCGGCAGTTCGCTGACGAGCATCGACTCGTATCCGCAGCGCGTGACGAAGATGATGGACGACTTCGACCGCCTCGCCGACCTGATCGCGCAATCGGGCCGCCGTGCGGTGATCGTGTTCGTGCCCGAGCACGGCGCCGCGCTGCGCGGCGACAAGTACCAGGTCGCGGGGCTGCGCGAGATCCCGACGCCGCGCATCGTGCACGGGCCGGTGGGCGTGCGGCTCGTCGGCTTTGCCGGCAATCACGGCGCGACGACCGTGATCGACCAGCCGACCAGCTTCCTCGCGCTCGCGCAACTGCTGTCGAACCTCGTGTCGAACAGCCCGTTCAAGCCGGGCACGACGCTCGCGCAATACGCGGCCGACCTGCCGCGCACGCGGATGGTCGGCGAGAACGAGGGCACGGTGACGATGCAGACGGCCGAGGGTTACTCGGTGAAGACTCCGGATGGCGTATGGATCGACGAACAGTAATGCTGCACGGTGACGGCGACGACGACCGCCTGTCGCAACCGAACGACGTGCTCGGCCTCGCACGGCATCTGCCCGCGCTCGATCCCGGGCGTTATGTCGACGAGCAGGCGCGCCGTGCGTTCATCGAGTCGCTCGACCGCTGGCCGACACTGGCGAAGCTGATGGGATTGAAACCGTCGGCGTAACACGGACGGGACGACGGCCGGCATGCGTGCCGGCCGTCGGTTGCCTGTGGGCGATCCTGTCTATTGTGCCTATTGCGCCTTGCGTTCCGGCTGGCGCGTCCATTCGTTTTCTTCGCCCGGCACCTTGCCGAAGGTCTGATCGGCCCACGCGGCGCGGGCCGCGTCGATCTTCGCGCGCGCGCTCGACACGAAATTCCATTCGATGAAACGCTCGCCCGGCAGGTGCGCACCGCCGAGCAGCATCACGCGTGCGCCGCTTGCGCTGGCGAGTGCCACGGTCGCGCCGGGTTCGAGCACGGCCATCGTCGCGGGGGCGAGCGGCGTGCCGTCGATGGCGAGGTCGCCGTCGACCAGGTACACGCCGCGTTCCTCATGTTCGGCATCGAGCGCGAGCGTGCCGCCTGCCGCGAATTCCGCATACGCATAGAGCGTCGGCGAGAACACGGCGACCGGCGACGCGAGCCCGAACGCGGTACCCGCGATCACGCGCACGGTCGTGCCGTCACGCGTGAACGACGGCAGCGTGTCGGCCGGATGATGGACGAACGCGGGCGCGGTGTCTTCATGCTCGACCGGCAGCGCGACCCAGGTCTGGATCCCGTGCACCGGCTGCTCGCGCGGCCGGTCTTCGTCGGGCGAGCGCTCCGAATGCACGATGCCGCGGCCGGCCGTCATCCAGTTCACGTCGCCCGGCACGATCTTCTGCCGGAAGCCGAGGCTGTCGTGATGCATCAGCGAGCCGTCGAACAGGTAGGTGACGGTCGCCAGGCCGATGTGCGGATGCGGCAGCACGTCGATGCCGCGGCCGGCCGGCAGCACGGCCGGCCCCATCTCGTCGAAGAAGATGAACGGGCCGACGAGGCGTGCGGCGCGCGCGGGCAGCACGCGGCGCACGACGAGGTTGCCGATGTCGCTTTCGCGCGGCGTGAGCAGGGTCTTGATCGAGGCGGACATGGTGGGGATTCTCGTGGTCGATGCGGGGCGCGTCAGGCGATCGCCGTGTCGATGGTGATCGGATGCGAGAGGATCTTGTGCACCGGGCAGGCGTTCGCGATCTGCAGCAGGCGTTCGCGCTGTTCGCCGGACAGGTCGCCGTCGAGCGTGATGCGGCGCACGATCGTGCTGCCCGCGCTGCCCGATTCGTGCGCGAGCTTCACGTGCACTTCGGCGAGCGGCCAGCCCTTGCGTTGCGCATACATCTTCAGCGTGATCGCGGTGCATGCGCCGAGGCTCGACAGCAGCAGCGCGACGGGCGTCGGCGCGGTGTCGCCGCCGCCGAGCGGCGTGGGCTCGTCGGCGCGCCACTGGTGGACGCCGTCGGTGAAGTGGACGAGGTAATCGACGGCGCCGATGCTTGCTTCGACGGACAGTTCGCTCATTGCGGTTCCATAAGGAGAAAGGGGGAGGCGGCAGCTTGGCCGGGCTTCAGGGTTCGAGCAGGCGCTGCAGGCGCAGTTCCTCGAAATCGAGTTCCGATTCGATCCGGTGCAGGACCGTGTCGTCGACCTTGCCGTCGCGATGCAGGTCGAGCAGCGCGCGGCGCGACACGCCGACGAGGTCGAGTTCGACGCGCAGCATGCGCGCCCGCACGTTGGCCGGTTCGGTGCCGTGACGAAACGCGCGTTCGTTGAAGGTCACGCGGTTCCTGTATTCGGCGAGCAGGCGGTCGAGCGAAGGGCGTTCGAGGCTCGACCCGCGCTGTTCGAGCGCGTCGAGTTCGGCGAGCGCCGCGCCGAACGTATGCGCGCGCACCGCGTGCTCGGACATCGTGTGCCGCGCGGCCGGGCGCAGCTTCAGTACGCGGATCAGCGGCGCGAGCGTGCCGCCCTGCACGACGAGCGTCGCGATGATCAGCAGGAACGTGCTGAACAGGATCAGGTCGCGGCCGGGGAAGGTGGCCGGCAGTGCGATCGCGGCCGCGAGGCTCACGACACCGCGCATGCCCGACCAGCCGAGCACGACGGCTTCGCGCCACGACCACGGCGCGTGGCCCGCGCGCGGCGCGCGCAGGCGGCCCGGCAGCCACATCGCGACGAACACCCATACGACGCGCGCGCCGATCGCGGCGGCGGTGGCGGGCAGCGCGACGCGCAGGCCGGCCATCAGCACCGCGCCTTCGTGGTTCACGCGTGCGAGGATCGCGTGCAGCGCGAGGCCGATCAGGATGAACACGAGCGCGTCGAGCACGAACACGATCGCTTCCCAGGTCGCCTTCGCCTTGATCCGCATGTCGGCGTCGAACACGCGATGCTGGCGCACGCCGAGCACGAGGCCGCAGGTCACCACCGACAGCACGCCCGAGCCGTCGACGGCTTCCGCGATTCCGTAGCTGCCCCACGCCATCGCGAAGGTCACGACGATGCCGAGCATCGGGTCGCGCAGGCGCGGCAGCACCCAGCACATCGCATGGCCGCACGCGAGGCCGACCGCGATGCCGATCAGCGTCAGCGAGAAGAACAGGCCGGTGGCGCTGGCGGCCGTGATCGATACCGCCAGCGCGGCCGACACGGCCATCTGGTACAGCAGCAGGCCCGACGCATCGTTGACGAGGCTCTCGCCTTCGAGCACCGCGACGAGCCGCGCGGGCAGCGGGTGGCGCTGCAGGATCGCCTTCGCGGCGACCGCGTCGGGCGGCGACACGATCGCGCCGAGCGTGAAGCAGGCGGCCCACGGCAGCGCCGGGTTCACGGCATGCACGGCGAGCGCGACCGCGACGGTGGTGAAGACCACCGCGCCGAGCGCGAGCGACGCGATCGATGCGAGCTCCTGCCGGAATTCCTTCCACGCGGTGTAGAACCCGCTCGACATCAGCAGCGGCGGCAGCACGGCCGCGAGCAGCAGCGCCGGGTCCATGTCGGGTACACGCTTGCCGGCGACCGCGACCACGCAGCCGCCGAGCAGCAGCACGACGGCCGGCGGAATCGAGATGCGTTCGGCGAGCCACGTGAGCGCGCCCGCGCCGCAGATCAACAGCAGCAGGTAATGAAACAGTTCGACGTTGGTCATGAGCCTGGCGTCACGACGGCTTGCGGTCGTTGGCGGCGCCGCCCGGCAGCGTACCGAACATGTGCTGGCCGCATTGTGCGTCGTGCCACGCGGTATTGAGCCCGTAGCCGGACAGCATCCGGCGCGCGAGCGGGAGGATCTGCTCGCCGGCCAGCATGCCGAGCAGGCCGAGGAGCGCGATGATCGGCGGCGCCGGCGAATTCACGCCGAGCGCGCCGTAGATGACACCGGCGAGGATGCCGGCGAACAGCGACAGAAAATACGGTTTCATGATGAAAACCTCTCGTGACAGGCTGGTCGGGCGCGAAGGCGGCGCCTTCAATGTGCTGGAAGCGTATCGGTTTTACGTGCGGAAAAAAAGGGCGGACAGCCTTCGGAGCCCCTCTCTTTCGGAATTCGATCGATTCCATTTCTTGGATGTTCGGGCCGCGACTTTTCCGATTAAATGGCTGCAACCGGAACACGCCGCTCCGGGGCGACGCACAGCCGGCTCCTCCGCCATCCCGGTCGGGGCAAGCCTTGAACGTTTCCAGACCAAAGGATGATTCGCTACATGAGCAACGCCAAGCTTGAAGTCCTCACTCCCCACAATAGCCAGATCATCTTCATCGACCAGCAGCCGCAGATGGCGTTCGGTGTGCAGTCGATCGATCGCCAGACGCTGAAGAACAACGTCGTCGGGCTCGCCAAGGCCGCGAAGGCATTCAACATTCCCACCACGATCACGACGGTCGAAAGCGACAGCTTCTCGGGTTACACCTACCCTGAACTGCTCGACGTGTTTCCGAACCAGAAGACGCTCGAGCGCACGTCGATGAACTCGTGGGACGACCAGAAGGTGCGCGACGCGCTGGCCGCGAACGGCCGCAAGAAGGTGGTCGTGTCCGGCCTGTGGACGGAGGTCTGCAACACGACGTTCGCGCTTTGCGCGATGCTCGAAGGCGGCTACGAGATCTACATGGTCGCCGATGCGTCGGGCGGCACGTCGAAGGACGCGCACGACTACGCGATGCAGCGGATGATCCAGGCCGGCGTCGTGCCGGTCACCTGGCAGCAGGTCGCGCTCGAATGGCAGCGCGACTGGGCGCGCCGCGACACCTACGACGCGGTGATGGCGATCGCGAAGGAACACTCGGGCGCGTACGGGATGGGCGTCGACTACGCATACACGATGGTCCACAAGGCCGCCCAGCGCACCGCGACGCCGCACGAGTCGATTCCGGCCGTGCCGGCGAAGTAACCGGCCGCGTGTTGCCGCGCGGTCAGACGGGCGGCAGCGCCCATGGCGCGTGCGACAGGTGTTCGACGAGAAAGTCGAGCAACGCCGTCACGCGCGCGGCGCGCAGCATGCCGGGCGGTGTGACGAGGTTGACGTTGATATCGGGAATTTTCCAGTCATGCATCACTTCCTCGAGCGCGCCGCTTTGCAACTCGTCCCACACCAGGAACGACGGCTGCAGCGCAAGGCCCTGGCCGGCGATCAGCGCGGGGCGGAGCACGTCGGCGTTGTTCGCGCGAATGCGGCCGCGCACCGGCACGCCGAATTCCTCGCCCGACGTCTTGTGGCGGAAGCGCCAGAATTCGGGCGTCGGGATGTTCGTGTAGGTCAGGCATACGTGCTGGTCGAGTTCGCTCGGATGAGTCGGCCGGCCGTGCCGGTCGAGATACGCGGGCGACGCGACGAGCGGCCGGCGCACCGCGCACAGGCGGCGCGCACGCAGCGACGAATCGTTCAGCTCGGCAATCCGGATCGCGACGTCGAAGCCGCCGGACACGATGTCGACGAAGTGGTCGGTCAGCACGAGATCGACGTCGACGCGCGGATAGCGTTCGAGAAACGCGGGCAACAGCGGCGCGAGATTGCACAGGCCGTAGGACATCGGCGCGTTCACGCGCAAGAGGCCGTGCGGTTCGAGCGCATGCGCGGAGGCTTCGCCTTCGATCAGTTCGGCATCGGCGAGCAGCCGGACCGCGCGATCGCGCAGCAGCTCGCCGGTCGGCGTGAGCGACAGCTTGCGCGACGTGCGGTACAACAGCATCGCGCCGAGGCGTTTTTCGAGGCGGGCGATCGCTTTCGACACGGTCGGTTGCGATACGCCGAGCAGGTCGGCGGCCTTGGCGAACGAACCGGTCTCGGCGACGCGCGCGAAGATGGCCCAGGCTTCGAGATCGGGAAGGTGTTGCATGGCTGGAAGGCGTGGCAGGCAAGCGAAGCGGGTGGGGCGGCAGCGGATCGCGCCGCGAGCGCATGGCGCCCGTACGGGCGGAAATGCGGGGTCATTCTAATCCAGTCGTGAGGAGCGTATGGAATCGTATGTCGTTTCATTGGGTGCCGGCATGCTGGTCGGCGTCATGTACAGCGTGGTCAAGGTGCGTTCGCCCGCACCGCCGCTGATTGCCCTGGTCGGGCTGGCCGGCATGCTGGCCGGCGTCGCGGCCGTCGCACCGGTCCGTCACTGGCTCGGTTTCTGACTGGATCGAAGGCACATTGATGAACGCACCCGCCACTCGACCGGATCTGATCCTTCACAACGGAAGGTTCACGATCCTCGACCGCGCAAACCCGTCGCTCGCGCTTGCAATGGGCATGCTCGAGCGGCAGGTGGCGATCACGCGTGCGCCGCAATGGGTGCGCGTGGCCGGCGGTTTCACCGAGCCCCCGTTCGCCGGGAAGCGCCTGCCGACGATCGACGGGGCGCGGCGACGGCGGCCCCGGCATGCTGACGCTCGTCGCGATGGCGGTGGCGCACGACTTCCGGAACCGGACGGGCGCTGCGCATTTCATGGCGCTCGACAGCTTCTTCGCGCATCTCGGGCTGATCGCGGCATGCGTGCTCGCGACGCGGCTCGCCGATGCGAAGTATCCGGCCGGCAACAGCCGTGCCACTCGATGACGATCAACAACAAGGACATCCAGTCATGAAAACGATTCGTTCCGCCTTGCTCGCGCTGGCGATCGCCGCCGGCCTCGTCGCGGCGCCGGCCGTGTACGCGAAGCCGCCCGTCCTGCCGGCGGCCACGCCGACGCTCGCCGTCGGGCCGCAATACGACACGACGCACGTGTATGTGGCGCCGGAGGATTTCGATCGCTTCACCGACAGCTTCGTCGCGACGTTCGGCGGCAGCAAGTCGAAGCAGGGCGTGTTCCAGGTCACGCCGACACCGAGCCTGACGATGTCGCAGCTCGTGTTCACGCCGGCCGGCACGATCTCCGTGTTCGGCTTCAAGACGCCGACTCCCTGGCCGTTCGGCGCGGAGCGCACGGGGTATCTCGTCACCGACATGGACGCGGCGATGAAGGTGGCGCGCGAGCACGGCGCGGAAGTGATCGTCGACACGTTCCCCGATCCGATCGGCCGCGATGCGGTGATCGCGTGGACGGGCGGCGTGAAGATGCAGCTCTACTGGCACACGCAGGCGCCGAAGTACGACCCGCTGCAGACGGTGCCGGAAAACCGCGTGTACGTGTCGCCGCAGAGCGTGCGCAAGTTCGTGCACGACTTCGTCAAGTTCTCGAACGGCAAGGTGGTGTCCGACGATCTGAAGGCGCCCGGCGTCGAGATCGGCCGCCCGGATGACACCTATCGCCGCATTCGCATCACGTCGGGCTTCGGCAAGATGACGGTGCTCGTGACGGACGGCCACCTGCCTTATCCGTACGGGCACGAGACGACGGGCTACGAGGTGCCGGACCTGGCCGCAACGCTGGAGAAAGCGAGGGCGGCCGGCGTCGACGTGCTCGTGCCGCCGTACACGGCGGACCGGCGCGACGCGGCGCTGGTCCGGTTCCCCGGCGGTTATGTCGCCGAGATCCACGCGGGGGCGGCGCGATGAAGCACGAGGACAC
Source organism: Burkholderia sp. COPS (assembly GCF_019425585.1). Lineage (NCBI taxonomy): Bacteria > Pseudomonadati > Pseudomonadota > Betaproteobacteria > Burkholderiales > Burkholderiaceae > Burkholderia > Burkholderia sp. COPS. The sequence goes on from NZ_WIXR01000027.1 coordinate 63,112, forward strand.
GATTCTTGCCGCGGTGGCCGGCTTCGTCGACACGCTGAGCTTCGTCGCGCTGTTCGGGCTGTTCACCGCGCACGTGACCGGCAACTTCGTGCTGATCGGCGCGGGGGCCGCGGGGTTCGGCCAGGGCATCCTGCTGAAGCTGAGCGTGTTTCCCGCATTCGTGTGCGGTGTCGTCGCGAGCAGCCTGATCGCACGCGCGTTTTCCGGGCGGCCCGCGTGGCAGGGTACGCGGGCGCTGCATGCGGTCCAGGCCGTGCTGCTGCTCGGCTTCTGCGCGGCCGGCGTGTGGGCGTCGCCCGTCACGCAATCCGACAGCCTGCCGGTGCTGCTGGCCGGCATCGTCGGCACGTTCGCGATGGGCATCCAGAACGCGCATCCGCGCGTGATCGCGCGCGCCGGCGTGCCGAACACGGTGATGACCGGCAACGTCACGCAGGCGATTCTCGACGTCGTCGACCTGCTGTCCGCCGGCACGCCCGACAGCGTGCGCACGGCGGCACGCGCGCGCTTCGCGAAGATGTGGCCGGCGATCGTCGCGTTCGCGCTCGGCGCGACGGCCGGCGCGCTGGGCTTTCGCTATCTCGGGTTCTGGGCGCTGCTGGCTCCGGCCGTCGCGCTTGCGGGACTGGCGGCGTGCGCTGGGATGTCGGCCGGCACCGCCGCGCGGGAGCATGCGTGATCGGGCCGCGCATTGCGCAGCAGGTCGATGCGGCGTCGGGCGACCGGCATCCGCACGACGGCCGTGTCGAGGCAGGCGGGCACAACGCGGACCCTGTCGGGGTCGCGCTGAAGTACGGCGGGTGACGCGCGCGTTCCGATGAAAAAAGGGCGGCCGGGAGGCCGCCCTTCGTGCGTTCGGGCCGGCGATGACACCGGCCCGCCTGTCGCGATGCCGTTACAGGTTCGGCGACAGTTGCAGCGCGTTCGTCAGGTCGCCCATCGGCTGCCCGCCGTTGGCCTTCAGCGCGTCGTCGCGCTGTTGCAGGCCGGCGAGGCGCGGCAGCGAGAAGCGGCGCGTGATGAAGCGCAGGATCGACGCGGTGTCGTACTGCGTGTGGTCGACGAAACCCTTCTTCGAGAACGGCGACACGATCAGCGCCGGAATGCGCGTGCCCGGGCCCCAGCGGTCGCCCTTCGGCGGCGACACGTGATCCCAGAAGCCGCCGTTTTCGTCGTACGTGACGACCACGACCATGTTCTTCCACTGCGGGCTCGCCTGCAGGTGCGCGAGCACGTTCGCGATGTGCTGGTCGCCGCTCGCGACGTCCGTGTAACCCGGGTGTTCGTTCAGGTTGCCCTGCGGCTTGTAGAACGCGACCTGCGGCAGCGTGCCCGCGTCGATCGCCTTGATGAACTCGCTGCCGTCGGTGCCGCCGTCGAGCAAGTGCTGCGCGCGGCTCGTGCTGCCCGGTGCCTGGTTCGCGTAGTAGTTGAACGGCTGGTGGTGCGGCTGGAAGTTCGGCGCCGTCATGTTCGGGCCGTAGATCACGTTCGCCGTGCCGCTTTGCGCGGCCTGCAGTGCCTGGTTCCACGCACCGCCGTACCACGCCCACGACACGCCCGCGTTGGTCAGCAGGTCGCCGATGTTCTGTTGCGACTGCGGCGGCAGCGTCGTCGCGGCCGACGGGTCGGCGAGGTTCGGATCGCCGCCCGAAGCCGCCTTGTTGCCGCTCGGCTGGTACGGCGGCTGCATCGTGTTGATCGCGTAGAAGTCGGGCGTCAGGTTGCCCGAGTTCACGAACTTCGGCGCGCCGTCGAGCGCGGAAGCGGGCGAGTTGCTCGCGAGCTGCAGCGACTTGCCGTCGGCGGCGACGGCCGAGATCGAACCGGCGGCCGGGCTCTTGTCCGCGTTCGCGTAGAACGGCGCGCACGCGCAGATCAGGTACTGGTGGTTCAGGAACGAACCGCCGAACGCACCCATGAAGAAGTTGTCGGCCAGCGTGAACTGCTGCGCGATCTTCCACAGCGGCAGCTTCGTCGCGTCGGGCGTGTAGTGGCCCATCACGAGGCCGCCCGAGTCGGCCCATGCGGCGAACATGTCGTTCTTGCCGCCGTTGATCTGCATCTGGTTCTCGTAGAAGCGGTGATACAGGTCGCGCGTCGTCACGCTCATCGGCGTGTTGAAGCCGTTCGGGTCGTCGATCGCGAACGGCGCGTTCGGCAGGTTGGCCGTCATCGCCTCGGTCACGGCCGGCGTCACGCCCTTCGCGGTCAGGCCGCCCCAGGCCTTCGGCAGCGTCGCGAGCGGCTGGCCGTTGCGGTCCTTCTGCTGTGCGCTGGCCGCGGTCACGTTCTGCAGGCCGTTCGCGCCGGGGAAGTTGCCGTACAGGTTGTCGAAGCTGCGGTTTTCCGCGTAGATCACGACGACGTTCTTGACCGTCGACAGGCCCTGCTGCTGCACGTCGTCGCCGCCGCAGGCGGTGAGGGCGGCGGCCGCGGCAACGGCGATCGGTGTAAAGCGAATCCAGGCGTGGTTTTTCATCCGTTGTACTCTCTATCTCTCTCTTGTCGCGTGGGGAACCGGCGCATTCGTGTACCGCCGGTTCGCGAGGTGACCGTGGCATGTCCGGCTGCACGCATTTTGAGGGTGCGATTTGACAGGCGGGTGTAGGCGTCCTTTCGATTGGCTGTCGATGAGTCGTCATGTAACGGTCATGCGGCTGACATAAACTCCGGCCGCTCCTGAACCTACTTTCCGACGAATCGATGAAGCCTCGCCAACCGACAGCCGGCGCATTCGCGCATTCGTGGCTGCATCTCGCCAGCGCATTCGCGCTGGCCGCCACGCTCGTCACCGTTGCCGGCTGTGACGGACAGCCCGGTGCCGCTACGCCGTCCGCGCAGGCCGCGAGTGCGTCGGGCGCGCCGGACGGTGCGCACCCGGTTGCGTCCGCAACGGTTGCCGCGAGCGGCGCCGTGGTCGCGACGAACCAGCCGCAGACGCGCGCACAAGTTTACGAAGGCGTGCGCCGGATGACGGCCCTCGGCAAGCAACTTTTCTTCGACCCTACGCTGTCAGGTTCCGGCAAGCTCGCGTGCGCGTCATGTCACAGCCCCGATCACGCATTCGGGCCGCCCAATGCGCTGGACGTGCAATTAGGCGGCGACGACATGAAGCATCCGGGCTTTCGTGCGGTGCCGTCGCTCAAGTACCTGCAGGGCGTGCCGCAGTTCACCGAGCACTTCCACGATTCCGACGACGAAGGCGACGAGAGCGTCGATGCCGGCCCGACGGGCGGCCTCACGTGGGACGGCCGCGTCGATACGGGCGCCGAGCAGGCGCGCATTCCGCTCACGTCGCCGTTCGAGATGAACAGCTCGCCGGCGAAGGTCGCGCAGGCCGTGAAGGCCGCGCCGTACGCGCAGGAGTTCCGCGCGGTGTTCGGCGTGAAGGTGCTCGACGACGATGCGGCCACGTTCAAGGCCGTGCTGCGCGCGCTCGAAACCTTCGAACAGACGCCCGAGCTGTTCTCGCCGTACACGAGCAAGTACGACGCGTATCTCGCGGGCCATGCGCAGCTCACGCCGGCCGAAATGCGCGGGCTGCAATTGTTCAACGACGAAAAGAAGGGCAACTGCGCGAGTTGCCACATCAGCCAGCGCGCACTCGACGGCACGCCGCCGCAGTTCAGCGATTTCGGGCTGATCGCGATCGCGGTGCCGCGCAATCGCGCGCTGCCGGTCAATCGCGACCCGCGCTTCCACGACCTTGGCGCGTGCGGCCCCGAGCGTACCGACCTGAAGGGCCGCGACGAATTCTGCGGGCTGTTCCGCACGCCGTCGCTGCGCAACGTCGCGCTGCGCAAGACGTTCTTCCACAACGGCGTGTATCACACGCTCGAGGACGTGATGCGCTTCTACGTCGAGCGCGACATTCATCCGGAGAAGTTCTATCCGGTCGTGCACGGCAAGGTGCAGATCTACGACGATCTGCCGAAACGCTACTGGCCGAACATCAACCGCGAAGCGCCGTTCGACCGCAAGCGCGGCGAGCAGCCGGCGCTGAACGCGGCCGAGATCAAGGACGTGATCGCCTTCCTCGGCACGCTGACTGACGGATATCGGCAAACGGCCGCGCCGGCCGGCCACTAGAAGGCGGTGCGGGCGGCACGCATGCTATCCTCGCTCGCTGACAGGCGCAGTGTGCGTGCCGGAGGGCCGGCCCCCGGTTCGCCGGCATGCGCGTTGCGCCGTTTGATCGAACATCCAAGGAGAACAACATGTCGATGCGTGCATCCCTTTCCGTCGTCACGCGCGTGCTGGCCGGCGCCGCGTGCGCAGCCGCGATGCTGCCCGCCCATGCGCAGAACAACCTGAACTTCCTGAACGACACGCCGATCAGCTATTTCAGCAAGGCCGACCGTGCGTCGCTCACGAAGGCGGTTGTGCAAGCACGCGATGAAGGCAAGGACGGCGAGGCCACGACGTGGCAGAGCAGCGGCCGCGGCACGCAGATCGATGCGAAGCTCACGCCGACCACGACCGAGACGGACGGCAAGACCTGCCGCGAAATCGCCACCGAAATCACCGCGAAGGGCCAGACGATGACGCTCAAGCCCATCTATTGCAAGACCGACGCGGGCAAGTGGCAGTTGCAGAAGCGCTGAGCACGCGTGTGATGAAGCGGGGCGACGCGCCGCGCACGGTGTCGTGCGGCGTCGTGATCCTCGATGCGGCCGGCCGCGTGTTCCTCGCGCACGCGACGGACACCACGCACTGGGACATCCCGAAGGGGCAGGGCGAGCCGGGTGAATCGCCGGCCGACGCCGCGCTGCGCGAACTGCTCGAGGAAACCGGCATCGCGCTGGCGCCGGCCCGGTTGCTCGATCTCGGCCGCTTTGCGTACCGGCACGACAAGGATCTGCACCTGTTCGCGGTGCAGGTGGCCGAAGGCGAGATCGATCCGGGGCAGTGCACGTGCACGTCGCTGTTTCCGAGCCGTCGAGACGGCTCGATGATTCCCGAGATGGATGCGTATCGCTGGACCGTGCCGGCCGACATCGACGCGTATGCGAGCCGCAGCCTCGCGCGGCTGTTTCGCACGAAGCTGTCGCTGGTGGATCTGCATCGGCGGTTGACGGGCGCGTAACCCCGGCATGCAATAAAAAAACCGGCGCAAGCCGGTTTTTTCATGGTTCGTCCGATTCGCGGCCGGTGAGTCAGGCCAGCCATCGATCGGTGTCGCGATGCTGGTCGAGGCCGATCGCTTCGAACTCGTCGAACGCGTCGCCCTTGGCGACGCCGAGATGGCGAAGCGCTTCGTTGATCGCATGATCCGACACGACGAGCGGGCCGCTTGCGCGGCCATCCGCGAAGCGCGCATACGCCTGGGTGCCGCTGCCGCCAAAGAATTCGGCTTCGACATAGGCCAGTGCAGCGTGCGCGCTCAACTGTTCACACAGCGACAGAAGTGCCGGCGGCAGCACCGTGTCGTCCCCGTCGGTCAACGGGCAGAACGGGATCGCGTGAGCGTTCCGGAACGCGGTGTCGAGCGGGATCATGTCGATGTCGCCGCGCAGGCGGACGACGCGCAGCCCCCGCGGCAGCGGCGCGGACGCAAATGCGCCGGATCTGGCGACGATGGCCTGCAGCGAATAGGGCATGGCGACGGTTCCTGACGTGGCATTCGGGGCAGGCCGCCCCGGCGAGCGGGCAGTCGGGCTGCGCATCGGCGCAGCCGTTGCCGCGCATGACGAACGGCACAGGCGCGGGCGACCGGCGCTGCGCCTGTCCGATCCGTCAGGCCGGCTTGCCCCAGCTGTCGCGCAGCCCGACGATCCGGTTGAACACGGGCTTGCCCGGCTTCGAATCGACACGATCGGCCACGAAGTAGCCGTGACGCTCGAACTGCACGCGCGTTTCCGGCGCGATGTCGCTGTTGCCCGGCTCGACGTATGCCTGGACGATCTTCTTCGAATCGGGATTCAGCGCCTCGAGGAAGTTCGCGCCGCCCGCGTCCGGATGCGGCTCCTTGAACAGGCGGTCGTAGATCCGCACTTCGGCCGGCTGCGCATGTTTCGCGCTGACCCAGTGGATGTTGCCCTTGACCTTGTAGTTGTTCGCGCCTTCGGTGCCCGACTTGCTGTCCGGGAAGTAGTTGCAGTGCACGGCCGTCACGTTGCCGTCGGCGTCCTTGTCGAAGCCCGTGCACTCGATCACGTAGCCGTAGCGCAGGCGCACCTTGTTGCCTGGGAACAGGCGGAAATAGCCCTTCGGCGGGTTCTCGACGAAATCCTCGCGCTCGATCCACAGCTCGCGCGAGATCGGGAACGTGCGCACGCCGCGATCCGGATGGTGCGGATGCACGGGCGCCGTGCACGCTTCCTCGAGGTCTTCCGGGTAGTTGTCGATCACGAGCTTCAGCGGATCGAGCACGGCGACCGTGCGCGCAGCCTTGTCGTCGAGGTCGTCGCGCAGCGCGCCTTCGAAGATGCTCATGTCGATCCACGAATCGATCTTCGTCACGCCGATGCGCTCGCAGAACAGGTGGATGCTCTCCGGCGTGAAGCCGCGGCGGCGCACGCCGACGATCGTCGGCATCCGCGGGTCGTCCCAGCCGTCGACGTGGCCTTCGGTGACGAGTTGCAGCAGCTTGCGCTTGCTGGTGATCGCGTACGTGAGGTTCAGCCGCGAGAATTCGATCTGTTGCGGCAGCGGGCGCGTGAACATGCCGGCTTCCGCGAGTTCGTTCAGCACCCAGTCGTACAGCGGGCGGTGATCCTCGAATTCGAGCGTGCACAGCGAATGCGTGATGCCTTCGAGCGCATCCGAGATGCAGTGCGTGTAGTCGTACATCGGGTACACGCACCACGCGTCGCCGGTGCGGTAGTGATGCGCGTAGCGGATCCGGTAGATCACCGGGTCGCGCATGTTCATGTTCGGCGAAGCCATGTCGATCTTCGCGCGCAGCACGTGCTCGCCTTCCTTGAACTCGCCGGCCTTCATGCGGCGGAACAGGTCGAGGTTTTCTTCCGGCGTGCGGTCGCGGAACGGCGACGGCTTGCCGCCTTCGGTCAGCGAGCCGCGGTTCGCGCGCATTTCTTCCGCGCTCTGGCTGTCGACGTATGCCTTGCCGCGCTGGATCAGCAGCTCGGCGAATTCGTACAGCTTGTCGTAGTAGTCGCTCGCGAAGTACTGGTGATCGACCGCGTCCTTGCGCCAGTCGAAGCCGAGCCAGCGCACCGCGTCGACGATCGAGTCGACGTACTCGACGCTTTCCTTTTCCGGGTTCGTATCGTCGAAGCGCAGGTGGCACACGCCGCCGTAGTCGCGTGCGACGCTGAAGTTCAGGCAGATGCTCTTGGCATGGCCGATGTGCAGGTAGCCGTTCGGCTCGGGCGGGAAGCGTGTTTCGACGCGGCCGCCCCATTTGCCGGTGCGGTTGTCGTCGTCGATGATGTTGCGGATGAAATTGGAAGCCGCGGGGGCGTCGTTGCGTTCGGTGCTCATGCGGATGGCGTCAGGTTGTGTCGGCGCGTCGCGCCGGTTTAATCCCGTGATTCTACCTGACCGGGGTCCGTCCCGCGCGGCTGGCGGCGCGGCAGGCGCGGGTTTCGACGGATTATCTCGATATTGTGTCGGCTGTAACACGACGTAAATCGGATTGCCCGGGCCGTTTGGCGTTGCCTATGATGGCTTCACCGATTCAATGCCGCCGCTCGCATGACCGCGCGGCGAGAGGACACCAACAATCATGATGAAGAAGACCACGTTTATCGTTCGTACCGCCGTGATCGTCGCGGCCCTGTCGCAACTCGGCGCGTGCGCCATGACGCATACGCAGCGCAATGCCGGCATCGGCGCGGCCGCGGGCGGCGCGCTCGGTTACCTGGTGACGGGCGGCCCGCTCGGCACGGTCGCCGGCGCTGCGGCGGGCGGTATCGTCGGCGCGAACGTGCGCTGATCGACGACATGACGCGAGCCGCGTGCCACGCGGCTCGTCGTCCGGTCGCGACGCCGTCCCGCACGCGTCCCGGCCCCATGCACATCCTTCCGGTTTCAGACAGGCAGCATCAGGGAGGAACGGGTGTGCGACACTGCGTCGACGCCATATAACGATTTCACCCGTCGACGCACCTTCCATGAGCTCATTCCCCGTTCTCGTCCTGCCGGGTTACGCCAATTCGGGCCCGCTTCACTGGCAGAGCCGCTGGGAGCGTGCCGATGCACGTTTCTCGCGCGTCGCGATGCCCGACTGGGACCGTGCGTTCCGCAACGGCTGGTGTCTCGCGCTCGATCGCGCGGTCGAAGCCGCGCGCGGGCCGGTGCTGATCGCCGGCCACAGTCTCGGCACGCTCACCACCGCGTGGTGGGCGACCCGCTATGCGCGCCCGGCCGCGCTCGCGAAGGTGCGCGGCGCGTTGCTCGTCGCGCTGCCCGACCCGGGCGGCCCCGCGTTTCCGGCCGATGCGCACGGCTTCGGGCCCGTGCCGCTCGAACGGCTGCCGTTTCCGACCTGCGTCGTCGCCAGCAGCGACGATCCGTACGGCTCGTCCGCGTTCGCGCGCCGTTGCGCGAACGCATGGGGCAGCGCATTCCACGATATCGGCCCGCGTGGCCACATCAATGCGGACAGCGGGCTCGGCGACTGGCCCGAGGCGCGCGGCTGGCTCGACGCGCTCGCCCGCCGCGGCTGACGGCGCGCGGCGGGGCGGCAGCGGCAACTGCGGCAGCCGCCTGCCCGCCGGCACCGGCGCCGGGCGCCGTGCTCGTGCCACCTCTCAGATCGCCTCTCAGATCGCCTGTTTCGCGCGCAGCCGGGCGATCTTCGCGTCGTCGTAGCCGAGCATGTCGCGCAGCACGTCGTCGGTCTGCGCGCCGAGCAGCGGCGGGGCGGTACGCGCGTCGGGCGGCGTCGCGCTCATCCGGATCGGGTTGCGCACGAGCTTCGCGTTCGCGCCGCTCGGGTGCGGCAGCGACACCTGCATCCCGCGCGCGACGACCTGCTCGTTGTCGAACACCTCGTCGAGATCGTTGATCGGCCCGCACGGCACGCCGGCCGCTTCGAGCACGTCGATCCAGTCGGCCTTGCCGCGCGCCTTCACCATTTCCGCGAGGATCGGCACCAGCGTGTCGCGGTGACGCACGCGCGACGGATTCGTCGCGAAACGCTCGTCGTCGGCCAGCTCGGGCCGGCCGCCCGCCTCGACGAACTTGCGGAACTGCCCGTCGTTGCCGACCGCGACGATGATCCACCCGTCGCTCGTCTGGAACGTCTGGTACGGGACGATGTTCGGATGCGCGTTGCCCCAGCGCACCGGCGGCTTGCCGCTCGCGAGGAAGTTGGTGTTCATGTTCGCGAGCAGCGCGACCTGCACGTCGAGCAGCGCCATGTCGATGTACTGGCCTTCGCCCGTCCGGTCGCGGTGGGTGAGGGCGGCGAGCACCGCGATCGTCGAGTAGAGGCCGGTCGCGAGGTCGGCGATCGCGACGCCGGCCTTCTGCGGGCCGCCGCCCGGCTCGCCGTCGCGTTCGCCGGTGATGCTCATGAAGCCGCCGATTCCCTGGACGATGAAGTCGTAGCCGGCACGATGCGCGTACGGGCCCGTCTGGCCGAAGCCGGTGACCGAGCAGTAGACGAGGTCCGGCTTCACCGCGCGCAGCGATTCGTAGTCGAGCCCGTATTTCTTCAACTGGCCGACCTTGTAGTTCTCGAGCACGACGTCGCTTTGCGCGGCGAGTTCGCGCACGATCTGCTGGCCCTCGGGCGTCGCGATGTCGACCGTCACCGAGCGCTTGTTGCGGTTCGCCGCCAGGTAGTACGCGGCCTCGGCGGTATCCGCGCCGTCCGCGTCCTTCAGGTACGGCGGCCCCCAGTGGCGCGTGTCGTCGCCGGCGCCCGGGCGCTCGACCTTGATCACGTCCGCGCCGAAATCGGCAAGCGTCTGCGCGCACCACGGGCCCGCGAGCACGCGGGTGAGGTCCAGCACGCGGATATGGCTCAGGGCACCCATCGTCGAATCGTCTCCTTTCATGGCTGGCCTTGGCGGGCAAGGCGAATTGGCATGCCGAGCATCTTAAGGCGAATCGGCGTCGCGAGTGGCCCAGCCGGGCCGGCAGGAGGGCCGAGCCGCTTTGCCGGCGCTTTGCCCGGAAGCCGGCCCCGATCCCGTATAATCGATTGTTTCCGAATCCATGCCGCCGCGCGCCGCCCAAGGGCGCCGGCGTTTGAAGCCGTCTTTGCCAGACTGTCCCCGCACGCCATGAAAGCTGCCGAAATCCGCGAGAAATTTCTCAAATTCTTCGAATCGAAGGGCCACACGATCGTCCGCTCGTCGAGCCTCGTGCCCGGTAACGACCCCACGCTGATGTTCACGAACTCCGGCATGGTCCAGTTCAAGGACGTGTTCCTCGGCACGGACCCGCGTCCGTACTCGCGCGCCACGACGGCGCAGCGCAGCGTGCGCGCGGGCGGCAAGCACAACGACCTCGAGAACGTCGGCTACACGGCGCGCCACCACACGTTCTTCGAGATGCTCGGCAACTTCTCGTTCGGCGACTACTTCAAGCACGACGCGATCAAGTTCGCGTGGGAACTGCTGACCACGGTCTACCAGCTGCCGAAGGACAAGCTGTGGGTGACCGTGTACCAGGAAGACGACGAAGCCTACGACATCTGGGCGAAGGAAGTCGGCGTGCCGACCGAGCGCATCATCCGCATCGGCGACAACAAAGGCGCGCGCTACGCGTCGGACAACTTCTGGACGATGGGCGACACCGGCCCGTGTGGCCCGTGTACCGAAATCTTCTACGACCACGGCCCGGACGTGTGGGGTGGGCCGCCGGGGTCGCCTGAAGAAGACGGCGATCGCTACATCGAGATCTGGAACCTCGTGTTCATGCAGTTCAACCGCGACGCGCAAGGCAACATGACGCGCCTGCCGAAGCAGTCGGTCGACACCGGCATGGGCCTCGAGCGTCTCGCCGCGGTGCTGCAGCACGTGCACAGCAACTACGAGATCGACCTGTTCCAGAACCTGATCAAGGCCGCCGCGCGCGTGACCGAGATCAGCGACCTCACGAACAACTCGCTGAAGGTGATCGCCGATCACATCCGCGCGTGCTCGTTCCTGATCGTCGACGGCGTGATCCCCGGCAACGAAGGCCGCGGCTACGTGCTGCGCCGCATCGTGCGCCGCGCGATCCGCCACGGCTACAAGCTCGGCCGCAAGGGCGCGTTCTTCCACAAGCTGGTGGCCGACCTCGTCGCCGAGATGGGCGTCGCCTATCCGGAGCTGAAGGAAGCCGAGCAACGCGTGACCGACGTGCTGCGTCAGGAAGAAGAGCGCTTCTTCGAGACGATCGAGCACGGCATGTCGATCCTCGAAGCCGCGCTGGCGGAAGTCGAGGCGAAGGGCGGCAAGGTGCTCGACGGCGAACTCGCGTTCAAGCTGCACGATACGTACGGCTTCCCGCTCGACCTCACGGCCGACGTGTGCCGCGAACGCGGGATGACGGTCGACGAGCCGGCATTCGACGACGCGATGGCGCGCCAGCGCGAGCAGGCGCGCGCGGCCGGCAAGTTCAAGGCGACGCAGGGCCTCGAATACACGGGCGCGAAGACCACGTTTCACGGTTACGAGGAAATCGCGTTCGACGACGCGAAGGTCGTCGCGCTGTACGTCGACGGTTCGGCCGTCAACGAAGTGAAGGCCGGCCAGGACGCGGTCGTCGTGCTCGACCACACGCCGTTCTACGCGGAATCGGGCGGCCAGGTCGGCGACCAGGGCGTGCTCGCGAACGCCGCGACGCGCTTCGCGGTGGCCGACACGCTGAAGGTGCAGGCCGACGTGATCGGCCACCACGGCACGCTGGAGCAGGGCACGCTGAAGGTCGGCGACGTGCTGCGCGCGGAGATCGACGCGCACCGTCGTGCGCGCACGCAGCGCAACCACTCGGCCACCCACCTGATGCACAAGGCGCTGCGCGAAGTGCTCGGCGCGCACGTGCAGCAGAAGGGTTCGCTGGTCGACGCGGAAAAGACCCGTTTCGACTTCGCGCACAACGCGCCGATGACCGACGACGAAATCCGTCGCGTCGAGCAGATCGTCAACAACGAAATCCTCGCGAACGCGCCGGGCATCGTGCGCGTGATGCCGTACGACGAAGCGGTGAAGGGCGGCGCGATGGCGCTGTTCGGCGAGAAGTACGGCGATGAAGTGCGCGTGCTCGACCTCGGCTTCTCGCGCGAACTGTGCGGCGGCACGCACGTGCACCGCACCGGCGACATCGGCCTGTTCAAGATCGTCGTCGAAGGCGGTGTCGCGGCCGGCATCCGCCGCGTCGAGGCGATCACCGGCGACAACGCGCTGCGCTACGTGCAGGAACTCGACGCGCGTGTGAACGAAGCGGCAGCGGCGCTGAAGGCGCAGCCGTCGGAACTCACGCAGCGGATCGCGCAGGTGCAGGACCAGGTGAAGTCGCTCGAGAAGGAGCTGGGCGCGCTGAAGTCGAAGCTCGCCTCGAGCCAGGGCGACGAACTCGCGCAGCAGGCCGTCGAAATCGGCGGCGTGTACGTGCTCGCGGCGACGCTCGACGGCGCGGACGCGAAGACGCTGCGCGAAACGGTCGACAAGCTGAAGGACAAGCTGAAGAACGCGGCGATCGTGCTGGCGGCCGTCGAAGGCGGCAAGGTCAGCCTGATCGCGGGCGTCACACCGGATGCGAGCAAGAAGGTCAAGGCCGGCGAGCTCGTGAACTTCGTCGCGCAGCAGGTCGGCGGCAAGGGCGGCGGCCGTCCGGACATGGCGCAGGCGGGCGGCACCGAGCCGGCGAACCTGCCGGGCGCGCTCGCGGGCGTGAAGGGCTGGGTCGAAGAGCGCCTCTGATCGGCCTGGCCGGCGCGGCGCCCGCAAGGGCGGAGCGCCGGCCCGCACCGCGCGATTCTTTCGACGGAATCGCATGAAACGACCCGATCGGCATCGGTGCCGGTCGGGTCGTTTTGCGTTTACCCGCCGTGTGTGGGGCCGATCCGCCATCGTGCCTGACGCACGAACGGTTGCCCGGTACGCAAACGGACGGTGCGTGAGTGCGCCGTCGCGCGCCCGTTGGCGGATCGCTTCAGGCCGGCAGCGCCACGTGCGCTTTCTGTACGGCGTCCTGCTGCCGCTCGGCTTCCCCAAGCGCATCGCGCAGCGCGGCGAGCGCCGCCGACGCATAACCCTGCCGCCACGCGAGCAGCGTGTCGATGCCCTCCAGCTCGGGGATCACGTGTGCGGCGATGTTGCCGGTTTCGGGCTGCAGGTCGAGCACCGAACGCGGCGCGACCGCGACGCCCGCGCCGGCCGCGACACACGCGACGATCGCGTGATACGAGCCGAGTTCGAGCACGCGCGCCGGCTTGACGCCGTGCGCCGCATACCACTGTTCGACGTACTTGCGATACGTGCAGCCGCGCTCGAATGCGATCAGCGTCGGCAGGATCACGTCGCGCGGCGTGCGCACCGGTGGATGGCCGCGCGGCGTGAGCAGCACGAGATCCTCGCGGAAGATCGGCACCGTCTCGAACGTGTCGGGCAGCGTGTCCGGCGCCGGCGGGCGCGCGAACAGCGCGGCGTCGATCTCGAAGTCGCGCACGCGCTCGATCAGCCAGCCCGTCGTGCCCGTCACCAGTTCGAGCGACACGTCGGGCCATGCGTGGTGATAGCGCGCGAGCACGGTCGGCAGCCGGCTCGCGGCCGTGCTTTCCATCGTGCCGAGCCGCAGCCGGCCGCGTGGCGTGTCCTCGCGCACCGCGTCGCGCGCCTCGTCGGCGAGCGCGAGCAGGCGCTCCGCATATGGCAGCAGCGTGTGCCCGGCCGGCGTCAGCACGAGCCGGCGGCCGTCGCGCACGAACAGCGCCGCGCCGAGTTCTTCCTCGAGCTGCTTGATACGCGTCGTCACGTTCGACTGCACGCGATTGAGCTTGGCCGCCGCGCGCGTCACGCCGTTCTCGCGCACCACGGCCCGAAATATCGCCAGTGCCGCCAGATCCATGATTCTCTCCGAGCGATGAATGGATTCTCAATTATTCATTTTTCGAGAACGTTTGGTCAAGCTACGATGGAAACGTTCCGATTTCCGATCCGGCCGGCGCGTTCCGCGCGCGGCCCATGCCGCCATGTCCCGTTCCGATGCCCCGAGCGCCGCTGCCGGCGCGCCTTCCGTCGACGATACCGACCGCCGCGCCCGCACGGTCGCGCTGGCCTGCATGGTCGGCCTCGCGATCGTGCTCGGTGTCGGCCGCTTCGCGTTCACGCCGCTGCTGCCGCTGATGCTCGCCGACGGTTCGATCGGCCTGAAGGCCGGCGGCTGGCTCGCATCGGCGAACTACGCGGGTTACTTCGTCGGTGCCGTCAGTTGCGCCGCGCTGCGGGTAGCGCCCGCGCGCATGGTGCGCGTCGGGCTCGTGGCCACCGTGTTGCTCACCGCCGCGATGGGTGTCGGCCACCTGCTGCCCGTGTGGCTCGCGGTGCGCTTCGTCGCGGGCGTCGTCAGCGCATGGACCTTCGTCTTCATGTCGCAATGGGGGCTGCGGCGGCTGGCCGAACTGGTCGCGCCGGAGTGGAGCGGGGTGATCTACGCGGGGCCCGGCGTGGGCATCGTGGTGACGGGGCTGATCGGCAGCGCGCTGGCCGGCCAGCGCGCGGCGTCGGGCTGGCTCGGTTTCGCGGCGCTGTCGGCCGTGCTGTCGGTCGCGATCTGGCGCACGTTCGGCAGTGCGCCGGTGTCGGCAGCCATGCCGCCGGCCGTGACTGCCCGGCATGCGGCGACGGTCGCGGCGCCGCACGACGCGCGGCGCCATCGTGCGGACGCCGCTTGGCTCGTCGTGCTGTACGGCATGCCGGGCTTCGGCTACATCATCACCGCGACGTTCCTGCCCGTGATCGCGCGCGCCGCGCTGCCGGCCGGGTCGCCGTGGCCCGACCTGTTCTGGCCGATGTTCGGCGCGGCGCTGATCGTCGGCGCGGTCTCCGCTTCGCGGCTGCCCGGCCACTGGGACAACCGGCTGCTGCTCGCGGCCGGTTGCGCGACGCAGGCGCTCGGCATCGCGGCCGGGATCGTGTGGCCGAACGCGGCCGGTTTCTCGGTCGGCAGCCTGTTGCTCGGCCTGCCGTTCACCGCGATCACGCTGTTTGCGATGCGCGAGGCGCGGCGCCTGCACGGCGAACGCGCGGCTGGGCTGATGGGCTATGCGACCGCGTCGTATGGCGTCGGGCAGATTGCGGGGCCGCTCGTCGCGGCGCCGCTGGTGGCGCGATATGGGTCGTTCACGCCCGCGCTGTGGGTCGCGGCCGCGGCGCTGCTGGCCGGGGCGGCGGGATTCATGGCGATGGCGGCGGTTGCCGGTGCGCATCGGCGGCGCGCGTGACACCGACGGACGATGCCGTCGGCGCGCGCGGGCAACGTGTCGATTGCCCGGGGACGATGCCGTTTCGATCCGGGTAAATTAATAGGATTACTATTTTTCCCGGAAGCGGATTAGTACGCGACTGATTTTTAACGACGATTGCTGCGCAAATTTCGTACCTGATCTACATACATCCGGAATGCCTGTCTGTAGCATCCGCCGAATAAATTGATCGCCGGAGGGGTCCGGCGATTGCACTTCGGATGCAGTGGCGCATGTGGGTAGATCAACGAAGAATTATCGTCCGTTGCCGTAACGACATCGGCTCTTTCGTCAACGCGGGCGCAAGTACAGCCGGTTCACCGCCCGGGGTGGTTGCCGACAGTGGTGTGCCGCGCGTGCTTCGGGGCGCCGGCAGCATGCTGTGCCTGTCGTTGCTGTGGGGCGCGGGCGTGGCGGGCGTGCCCGGGCAGGCACACGCACAGGTGCCGAACGCCGGAGCGACGATGCGCGACGTCGAAACGTCGCGTCCGGCGCTGCCGCCGAAAGCCGCGCCCGATCTCGAGATCGTTCCGTCCGAAAGCGCCCCGCAACCGCAACCGGATGCCGGGCCGCGCATCGCCGTGCGCGCATTCCAGATCGGCGGCAACACCGTATTCGACACCGCAACGCTGCAGGCGCTCGTCGCCGGGCTGGCGGGCGACGCGCTCACGTTTGCCGACCTGCAAGGCGCGGCCGAGCGGATCACCGCCTACTATCGCGAGCGCGGTTACGTGCTCGCGCGCGCCTACTTGCCGAAGCAGGACATCGAAGACGGTGTCGTGCGCATCGAAGTCGCTGAAGGGCGCTACGGCAAGATCGAGATCCAGAATCATTCCCGCGCACTCGACGCCGTGCTGCGGCAGCCGCTTGCCGCGCTGCATCCGGGCGACGTCGTCCGCGGCTCCAGCCTCGAGCGGAGCCTGCTGCTGCTCGACGATCTGGCGGGCGTCGGTGCGCGCGGCACGCTGCGCCCGGGCGAAACTCCGGGCACCACCGATCTCGTCGTCGATGCCGAACGCGGGCCGCCCGCATCCGGGTCGCTCGAATTCGACAACTTCGGCGGGGTGTCGACGGGGCGCTACCGCGTCGGCGGCAGCGTCGACGTCAATGCGCCGTTGCGGCTCGGCGATCGCCTGAGCCTGCGCGGGCTCGTCAGCGACGAACGGCAACGCTATTACCGCGCCGCCTATCAGGTGCCGGTCGGGCCGGCCTCCACGCGGGTCGGCGTCGCGTATTCGTCGTTGCGCTACCGGGTCGCGGGGCGGTTTTCCGATCTCGAGATGAGCGGGCGCGCCAGCGTCCAGACCGTCTATGTCGCGCAACCGCTCGTGCGTGCGCGCGATTTGAGCGTCACCGCGCAGGTGCAATACGAGAACAAGAACCTGCACGACACCTACGGCACTTTCTCGCTCCAGAACGACAAGAACGTCGGCCTGTGGACCTTCGGGCTCAGCGGCAACAGCCAGGACGGCTGGCTGGGCGGCGGCCGCAACGGCTTCTCGGTGATGTTCGGCGTCGGGCGTTTGCGCAGCAACGATGTGTTCGGGTCGAATCCGCTGACGAAGTCGATCGGCGGTTTCAAGAAGCTCAACGTGGACGCGCAGCGGATCCAGGCGCTGGGCGGCCGTTTCCAGCTGTACGGGCAGGTCAGCGCGCAGTTCGCGTCGCGCAATCTCGATTCGTCGGAGAAATTCAGCCTCGGCGGCCCATACGGCGTGCGGGCGTACGCGCTCGGCGAAGGCAGCGGCGACCAGGGCTGGCAGGCCAGTGCGGAACTGCGTTATCTCGCCGCGCCGGGGTGGCAGGTCAGCATGTTCGTCGACGCGGGCGCGGTGCAGCTCAACCGGCATCCGTGGACGGGCGAACGGAATACGCAACACATGCAGGCGGCGGGTATCGGCGCGACCTGGTTCGGCGCGAAGCGCCAGGTGTCGCTGACGGCCGCATTGCCGCTTGGTCGGGGGGGCGATTCGCCGACCCGCGCACCGAGCGTATGGGTTCAGGCCGCTCAGTATTTCTGAGTTGGCGTGATCAACTGCTCGGTTGTTTCACGAGCATTCAAAAACTACATAAATAGGATTCCAAATGAACAAGGCATATTCATTGGTATGGAACGAAGCGCAGGGCGGTTGGTGCGCGGTGAGCGAGACCGCGCGTCGCCGCGGCAAGACGGGTAGCGGCAAGCGCCTGCTGGCGGCCGGGGTATCACTGCTGGGCCTGGCGGCGACGAGCGCGTATGCGCTGCCGACAGGTGGCGCGGTGGCCTCCGGGAAGGCGGACATCGCGACGTCTGCGGACGGCAAGACGATGTCGATCAACCAGCACACGGACAAGCTGATCACGAACTGGCAGGACTTCAGCGTGGCCGGCGGCGAGCGTGTGTCGTTTCAGCAGCCGGACGTCAAGTCGATCGCGCTGAACCGCGTGATCGGCACGAACGGCAGCCAGATCCACGGGCAGATCGATGCGAACGGGAAGGTGTTCGTGGTGAACCCGAACGGGGTGGTGTTCGGTGCGGGTGCGCAGGTGAATGTGGGCGGTCTGGTGGCGTCGACGAAGGACATCTCGGACAAGGATTTCCTCGCAGGCACCTACCGGTTCTCGGGCACATCGGGCCAGTCGGTGGAGAACGCGGGGACGATCGCGGCGACCGAGGGCGGTAGTGTGGCGCTGCTGGGCGCACGGGTGTCGAACACGGGCGTGATCCGTGCGAAGGCAGGACGCGTGGCGTTGGGCGCAGGTGACGCATTCACCGTGAACTTCGACGGCAACGGCCTGCTGAACCTGCAGGTGGAAGGCGGCGCGATGGACGCGCAGGCGCACAACGGGGGGCTGCTGAGCGCGGAAGGCGGCGAGGTGCTGATGACGGCGCGCGCGGCGAACGGCCTGCTGAACGCGATGGTGAACAACAGCGGGACGATCGAGGCGCAGGGCTTGAAAGAGCGCGACGGGAAGATCGTGCTGGATGGCGGCCTGGTGCAGGTCGCGGGCAAGCTGAACGCGGCGGGCGGTGACGTGACGACGCGCGGCGAACAGGTGAAGGTGGCGGGCGACGCGCAGGTCGACACGCGTTCATCGTCGGGCCGCACGGGTACGTGGACGATCGAGTCGGCGAACGCGAGCGTCGCGAATGCAGACGCCGCACTGGACGCGGCAACGCTGTCGCGCACGCTGGGCACGACGAACGTCGCATTGACGAACACGTCGGGCGACCTGACGGTGGATGGCGCAGTGAACTGGACGAGCGATCACGCGCTGGCGCTGACGTCGCAAAAGGGCGACGTGGCGCTGAAGCAGGCGGTGACGGCGAGCGGCGCGAAGGCGAGCGTCAAGGCGAACGCCGCAGGTGAAATCCGTGTGGACGACAAGCTTGCGCTGACGGGCGACCAGGCGCATCTGGAGCTGAACGCGAAGAAGGGCCACCGGTTCAAGGACAACGCATCGGCCACGCTGTCGGGCCGCAACGCATCGTTCTCGTCGAACGGCGAAGGATATCAGGTGATCCACGACGTGGCGGACCTGCGTAACGTGGACCTCGACCTGAACGGCCGCTACGTGCTGGGCAACGCGATCGACGGCAGGGGCGCGGCGTTCCGGAGCATCGGTGCGAACAGCGCATTCGAGGGCGTATTCGACGGTCTCGGCAACACGGTGTCCAGGCTGAAAGTCAATAACAGCGGCTCGTCGGTCGGCCTGTTCGCCGAGAACCGCGGGCGCATCGCCAACCTCGCGCTCGACTCGATCGCGGTGAACGGCGCGAGCACGTCGATCAAGAGCAGCATGACGATCGGCGGCCTGGCCGGCGTCAACCGCGGGACGATTTCGAACGTCCGCGCAACGCGGATGAGCATTTCGTCGTCCGGCACCGGCTATAGCGTCGCAGGCGGTCTCGTCGGCGAGAACAACGCCGGGGTGATCGACGGTGCGCGCTTCCAGGGCTCGATCACCGGTAACGACAGGACGGTCAACATCGGCGGTATTGCCGGGACGAACGCCAGCTCGCGCATCGTGAACAGCCGTGCCGATGCCGAGATCAGGAACGTGCGGTCGCCGTCGTCGACCATGACGAATCTGGTAGGCGGCATCGCCGGCCTGAGCTGGGATTCGACCATCTCGGATTCGTCGAGCGCGGGCCGGATCACCGTGGGCAACGCCATGTACGCGGGCGGCCTTGTCGGCCACGCGGTCGGCGGCGCCATCGATCGTTCGAATTCGTCGATGGCCGTCTCGGCCGGCCACGCAGGCATGGTTGGCGGGGCGGTCGGTTCGAACGTCTATACCGCGCTGTCGAACGTATCGGCGAGCGGCAACGTGAGCGCGACGTCCGGGGCCGAGGTCGGCGGTCTCGTCGGCCGCAGCGATTACGCGACGATCCTCGCTTCGTCGGCAAGCGGCAATGTCAGCGCGACGGCGGGCAGCCGGGTAGGCGGTTTCATCGGCACGAATGCCAACAGCAGGATCAGCCAGTCGCACGCGACCGGCAACGTGACCGGCAACGGGTCGGCGGCGACCGGCGGTTTTGCAGGCGTGAACGACGGCGGCAGCATGCTCGCGGACGTGTCGGCGAAAGGGCGCACGGCGGATGCCGGACGCGGCATCGTCGGCGGTCTGGTCGGCCAGAATGCCGGCGCGATTCTGCTCGGCAACGCGTACGGCGACGTGAGCGCGGGCGATGCGAGCAGCATCGGCGGTCTGGTCGGCACGAATCGCGGCAGCGTGGTGTCGTCGAGTTCGACGTCGAACGTGGTTTCGTTGCGCGGCAGCTACGCCGGTGGCTTGATCGGCGAAAACCGCGGCAAGCAGGCCGTCGTGAGCGGTTCGACGGCAGGTGGCACGGTGACGGCTACCGGTGGACAGTACGCCGGCGGGTTCGTCGGGGCGAACGACGGCTTGATCGACGGTTCGGACTCGTCGGGCACGGTCTACGCGGCGGGTACGTATGTCGGCGGCTTTGCGGGCCAGAACTCCGGCACGATCCGTTCGTCGCGTACGAGCTCGAAGATCGACTACCCGGCGCAGGCACGGCCAGTGTTCACGGGCGGTTTTGCCGGACTCAATACGGGCAGCATCGAATCGAGTCAGGCGACGGGCGCCGCATCGAAGGAGCCGTTCGTCGCATTCAACATCGGCATGATCGACGGCAAGTCGTGGTAACGCACGTCGGCGCGGGATGATGCGCCGTGCATGTCACGGGGCGGCAATCGAGCCGCCCCGTGACGATGGCCGCCCATCCCGATCGTTTGGGGCGGCATTCGACGCAAGACCGGATTTTTCGTGTCTCCGTCGGCGTGGATAGCAGGCGCCGGGTCGACATCCGTGGTGCAGACCGCGAATCGCTTTTGGTTTGTCATTCCGATTTTTATATAGGAATGCGAATCGATGATTGTCGATCGCAAGTCGATTCGAATGCGATCCCACGCGACGGGCTGAAGGGACACAAGGCTTGCTTGTCGAACGGAAGGGTTCACGCTGTCCGGCTTTGGCGGGCGGCGCGATCGGAGGTCCGTCGAAGATGGACCAGTTGAAATGTGGAAATAAGAGGAATTCAGATGAATAAAGCCTACTCGCTGGTATGGAACGAAGCGCAAGGCGGCTGGTGCGCGGTGAGCGAGACCGCGCGTCGCCGCGGCAAGACGGGTAGCGGCAAGCGCCTGCTGGCGGCCGGGGTATCGCTGCTGGGCCTGGCGGCGACGAGCGCGTATGCGCTGCCGACGGGCGGCGCGGTGGCCTCTGGGAAGGCGGACATCGCGACGTCTGCGGACGGCAAGACGATGTCGATCAACCAGCACACGGACAAGCTGATCACGAACTGGCAGGACTTCAGCGTGGCCGGCGGCGAGCGCGTGTCGTTCCAGCAGCCGGACGTCAAGTCGATTGCGCTGAACCGCGTGATCGGCACGAACGGCAGCCAGATCCACGGGCAGATCGACGCGAACGGGAAGGTGTTCGTGGTGAACCCGAACGGGGTGGTGTTCGGTGCGGGTGCGCAGGTGAATGTGGGCGGTCTTGTGGCGTCGACGAAGGACATCTCGGACAAGGATTTCCTCGCAGGCACCTACCGGTTCTCGGGCACATCGGGGCACTCGGTGGAGAACGCCGGGACGATTGAGGCGGCGGAAGGCGGTAGCGTCGCGCTGCTGGGCGCGCGGGTGTCGAACACGGGCGTGATCCGTGCGAAGGCAGGACGCGTGGCGCTGGGCGCAGGCGACGCATTCACCGTGAACTTCGACGGCAACGGCCTGCTGAACCTGCAGGTGGAAGGCGGCGCGATGGACGCGCAGGCGCACAACGGGGGGCTGCTGAGCGCGGAAGGCGGCGAGGTGCTGATGACGGCGCGCGCGGCGAACGGCCTGCTGAACGCAGTGGTGAACAATAGCGGGACGATCGAGGCGCAGGGTTTGAAAGAGCGCAACGGGAAGATCGTGCTGGACGGCGGCCTGGTGCAGGTCGCGGGCAAGCTGAACGCGGCGGGCGGTGACGTGACGACGCGTGGCGAACAGGTGAAGGTGGCGGTCGACACGCAGGTCGACACGCGTTCATCGTCGGGCCGTACGGGTACGTGGACGATCGAGTCGGCGAACGCGAACGTCGACAATTCGAATACGAACGGCACGCAGCGCGGCCTGACGATCGATGGCGCGAATTCGAATGTCGCGAATGCAGACGCCGCACTGGACGCGGCGACGCTGTCACGCGCGCTGGGCACGACGAACGTCGCATTGACGAACACGTCGGGCGACCTGACGGTGAATGGCGCGGTGAACTGGGCGAGCGACCATACGCTGGCGCTGACGTCGCAAAAGGGCGACGTGGCGCTGAAGCAGGCAGTGGCGGCGAGCGGCGCGAAGGCGAGCGTGAAAGCGAACGCCGTGGGCGAAATCCGCATCGACGACAAACTTGCGCTGACGGGCGACCAGGCGCATCTGGAGCTGAACGCGAAGAAGGGCCACCGGTTCACGCAGGACAACGCATCGGCCACGCTGTCGGGCCGCAACGCATCGTTCTCGTCGAACGGCGAAGGGTATCAGGTGATCCACGACGTGGCGGGCCTGCGTAACGTGGACTTCGACCTGAAGGGCCGCTACGTGCTGGGTAACGCGATCGACGGCAAGGGCGCGGCGTTCCGGAGCATCGGCGCGAGACGCGCGTTCGAAGGCGTATTCGACGGCCTCGGCAACACCATCGGCGATCTGTCGATCTCCAATCCGGGCAGCAACGCCGTCGGCCTTTTCGAGGCCAACGGCGGGCGTATCGCCAACCTCGGGCTCGACAGGATCTCGACGCGCGCGGTCGTGCCTTACGGCCGCACACCGGCCAGCATCGGCACGCTCGCGGGCTACAACTTCGGCACGATCTCGGACGTGAAGGCGACGAACGTCGCGGTGAGCAGCGAAGGCATGGCGATTGTCGGCGGTCTCGTCGGCAGCAACTACGGCGGATCGATCGAGCGTGCATCCGTGCTGGGTTTCGTCAACGGCGGCAACGATGCGCTGCACGTCGGCGGGCTGGCCGGTGAAAACATCTCGTTCGTCTCGCCCGGTGCCGACGATGCGCTGATCCGCGACAGCCGTGCCGACGTCCAGGTCGTCAGTGCGTCGAACGGCAGCGCAGGCGGGCTCGTCGGGGACAACCACGGTGTCGTCGACAGGTCGACGGCGACCGGCATCGTCAACGCACGCGGCGGCGGCGCGCGCGTCGGCGGGCTGGTGGGCGTCAACAATGGCGGCGTGATCAACGCGTCGACGGCCGCCGGCGATGTGCGGGGCGCCCGCAACGCGTCCGTGGGCGGCCTCGTCGGCCACAACGCGGGCCGGGTGGACGCATCGACGTTCAAGGGTATCGTCGCGGCGACCGACGGCGCGCGTGTGGGTGGCCTCGTCGGCGAAAACCGCGGCGTCGTGCATGCGTCGACGGCAGTCGGCAGGGTAATGGGCGGCGCGTCGAACGTCGGCGGCCTCGTCGGCGCCAACTTCGCGAGCGTGCGCGACTCGACGGCCAGCGTCAACGTCGACGCCGGCATGGCAGGTGTGGCGGGCGGGCTGGTCGGCTACAACGCAGGCAGGATCGACGCGTCGAGCACCGACAGCTACGTTACGGCAGCGGCGAGCGGCATCGCAGGCGGGCTGGTCGGCCGCAATGCGGCGACCGGCGAAGTGCTTGCGTCGTCGGCCGCTGGCGACGTGATCGCGGGCGACTTCGCAACGGCAGGCGGTCTGGCCGGCGTGAACGACGGCGCGATCCACGGTTCGTCGTCGAAGGGGGCCGTGATGGCCGGCATGATGGCGCAGGCCGGCGGTCTGGTCGGCGTCAATGCGGGCACCGTGCAGGTGTCCGCATCGACGGGTTCGGTCGTCAGCGATTTCGAGAGCGTCGTCGGCGGCCTCGTGGCGTCCAACAGCGGCGTGATCGACGGATCGTCCGCGTCGGGCGACGTCCGGGTCGGGTTCGGCAGCATCGCCGGCGGGCTCGTCGGCCGCAACACGGGTACGGTGCGTGACGCCGGCGCGAAGGGCACGGTCGCCGTGACGGGGACGGGCAAGGCCGGCGGGCTGGTCGGCTTCAACGCCGGCCGCGTGTCGTCGTCGAGCGCAAGCGGCGACGTGCTGGCCGATCGGGGCAGTTCGGTCGGCGGCCTGATCGGCGAGAACGCCATTGGCGCGTCGGTCGAGCACTCGAACGCGACCGGTTCGGCGGCCGGCGGCCACGACAGCTATGTCGGCGGCCTGGTCGGCTTCAACAGCGGCATGGTCGCATCGTCGTCGTCGGCCGGCACGGTTTCGGGTGGCTACTATGCGCGGCTCGGCGGCCTGGCCGGCGCGAACTTCGGCACGTTCGACAACGCGACGACGGCAACCCGCGTTGCGCTGACGCCGGGTTACCGCCAGCAAGCCGGCGCGTTCGCGGCCCTGAACTTCGGCCTTTTCAAGGGCAGCAGCGCAGCCGGTGCCGCAGCGGGCATGCCGCTCGCCAACCTCAACTACGGCCAGATCCGCGACTGACCGGTGCCGCCCATGCCGGCGGCCCGGCCCGGTCTGACCTGAACTGACCGGATCGGATCGCCGGCAAGCCTGCCGCACGCGGCGGCCCGCGCAGGAACGGGCCGCCGCGTGCAAGCGGGACGCACCTCGCCGGGCATGCACGCGCATGCCCGGTGCGCGAACCGGCCGGGCGCGAACGCAGGCCGGGCGTCGGCGGATGGCATCGCCCGCGCGATTCCGGCCGGTTCGTCCGGCCGTCGCGGAAATCCTCGGCGCCGCGCAAACTCGCTAGAATCGAGACTTTCCCGCGCCGAGCGCGACCGGCGCCGCCGTTGCAGGCGGCCCCGGTCGCCCCGTCTCCATCGATGACCACTGCCGATTACCGCTTTTGCCCGCGCTGCGCGAGCCCGCTCACCGAGCGTGCCGATCCCGACCACGAAGGCGGCCGCATCCGCCAGGCCTGCCCCGACGGCACCTGCGGCTACGTGCACTGGAACAACCCGCTGCCCGTCGTCGCCGCGATCGTCGAACTCGACGGCAAGATCCTGCTCGCGCGCAACGCGGCCTGGCCCGAAGGCATGTTCGCGCTGATCACTGGCTTCCTCGAGAACGGCGAAACCCCCGAGGACGGCATCGCGCGCGAGGTGTTCGAGGAAACGGGCCTGAAGGCCGAGCACGTGTCGCTCGTCGGCGTGTACGAATTCATCCGCAAGAACGAACTGATCATCGCGTATCACGTGCGCGCGTCGGGCACGGTCGTGCTGTCGCCGGAACTGCTCGAATACAAGCTCGTCGATCCGCCGCTGCTGCGCCCGTGGCGCGCCGGTACCGGTGTCGCGCTCGCCGACTGGATGCGCGCGCGCGGCCTCGAGTTCGAGTTCGTCGACCGGCCGGGGCAGTGACGGGCCGGCCCGTGCACAGGGTTTTCTCCGCCGTGCCGCGTGCGATCGCGACGCGGCGCTTCACCCGTTGCCGGCGCGCCGTGCCCTGCGGCCGCCGTGCTTCGTCTGCATCGCTTCCCACGTCCTGACCGCCATCGCCATGTCCGACAAGCCGCAACCGCGTCCGCGCGACGCCTACCGCCACTTCCTGCCGATCACGACCCGCTGGATGGACAACGACGTCTACGGGCACGTGAACAACGTCGTCTACTACAGCTACTTCGACACCGTCGTGAACGAGTACCTGATCCGCGCGGGCGTGCTCGACGTCGAGCACGGGCAGACGATCGGGCTGGTCGTCGAGACGCAGTGCAACTACTTCGCGCCGCTCGTGTTCCCGCAATCGGTCGATGCGGGGCTGCGTGTCGTGAAGCTCGGCACGTCGAGCGTGCGCTACGAGGTCGGGCTGTTCGCGCAAGGCGATGCCGCGCCCGCCGCGCAGGGGCATTTCGTGCACGTGTACGTCGATCGCGGGACACGCCGTCCCGTGCCGCTGCCCGACGCGTTGCGCGCCGCGCTCGAGCCGCTCACTGCCTGACGGCTCGCGGTGCACGCGCTCGCGCTCCAGGTCTTCAACGGCCTCAGCTACGGCTTGCTGCTGTTCATGCTGTCGGCCGGCCTCACGCTGATCTTCAGCGTGCAGGGCGTGCTCAACTTCGCGCATGCGAGCTTCTACATGCTCGGTGCGTATGTCGGCTACAGCATCGCGGCGCAAGCGGGCTTCTGGCCCGCGCTCGTGCTTGCGCCGCTCGCGGTCGGGCTGCTCGGCGCCGGCTGCGAACGCGCGCTGCTGCGCCGCGTGCAGGCGCGCGGCCATACGAGCGAACTGCTGCTGACCTTCGGGCTCGCGTACCTGATCGGCGAGGGCGCGAAACTCGTCTGGGGCCTCGCGCCGTTGCCGGCGCCCGTGCCGCCGCTGTTCGACGGTGCGCCCGTGAGCGTGTTCGGCCTCGCGTTGCCGCGCTACCGGCTGTTCATGATGGCGATGTCCGCGACGATGCTGGTCGCGCTCGGCGCGCTGCTGCGCGTGTCGCGCATCGGGCTCGTCGTGCGTGCGGCGCTCACGCATCGTGCGGCCGTCGAGGCGCTCGGCTACGACGTGCCGCGCGTGATGACGGGCCTGTTCGGCGCCGGCACCGCGCTCGCGGCGCTGGCCGGCGTGATCGGCGCGCCGCTGGCGGTGATCGAACCCGCGCTGGCCGAGACCGTCGGGTCGGTCGTGTTCGCGGTCGTCGTGATCGGCGGGCTCGGCTCGCTCGGCGGCGCGTTCGTCGCGTCGCTCGCGGTCGGCTTCGCGCAGACCTTCGCGGCCGCGAGCGACACGTCGCTGCGCGACCTCGCGTCATGGGCTGGCATCGTGTTGCCCGACAGCGTGGCCGCGGTGTCGATCGCGCAACTCGCGCCGCTGGTGCCGTACCTGCTGCTCGTCGCGGTGCTGGTCGCGCGGCCGCGCGGGCTGTTCGGAGAACGGGTCGATGCGTAGCCGCGTGCTCGCCGGATGCACGCGCTGGGCGCTGTTCGCCGCGTGCTTCGTGCTGCCCGCGTGGCTGTGGCCGCATGGCGCGGTGCTCGGCTATCTTGCGCAGACGGCTGCGCTCGTCGTGCTCGCGCTGTCGTACAACCTGCAGCTCGGCACGACCGGGCTGCTGTCGTTCGGGCACGCGGCGTTCGCGGGCCTCGGCGCGTTCGCGGCCGCGCACTGGTTCAACCATATGGGCGGCCCGCTGCCGTTGTTGCCGCTCGTCGGCGGCGTGGCCGGCGCGGGATTCGGATTCGTTGCCGGGTTGCTCGCGACACGCCGTTCCGGCACCGCGTTCGCGATGATTACGCTCGGGCTCGGCGAATGCGTCGCGGCCGCCGCGTGGAGCGTGCCGGCATGGTTCGGCGGTCTCGGCGGCGTGCCGATCGACCGCGCGGGCGGCACGCCGTGGGGCGGCTGGCAGTTCGGCGCGCCGGCGCATGCGTACGCGGTGATCGCTGCGTGGTGCGTCGCGTCGGCATGGGCGATGCACGCGCTGACGCACACGCCGCTCGCGCGGCTCGCGAACGCGGTGCGCGACAACCCGGCGCGCGTCGCCGCGCTCGGCACCGATCCGCGCCGCGTGCGGCTCGCGATGGTCACCTGCGCGTCGTTCTTCGCGGGTATCGCCGGCACACTGACGTTGATCGACGTCGAGCTCGCGACGCCCGACAGCGTGTCGATGGCACGCTCCGCGACCGTGCTGATCGCGACCGTGATCGGCGGCACCGGTGCGTTCTTCGGGCCGGCGGCCGGGGCCGCCGTGCTGACCGCGCTGAGTGTCGTCGTCGCGGGCGTGTCGCGCGCGTGGGCGCTGTATCTCGGCGTGCTGTTTGTCGTGATCGTCGTGGCCGCGCCGCGCGGGATCGCCGGTATCGCGCAAGCGGTCGCGCACGCGTTGCGGCGCGGCGCGCCGGGGGCCGAGCGGTGGCGCCTGCTGTGCGGCATCGGCGCATGCGTGTTCTGGGGCGTCGCGGTCGTGTGCGCGGCCGAGCTGGGTTATGCGTGGCGCTTCGCGCAGGACGACGGCTCGGGCCTCGCGTTCGGTGCGTGGGGCATCGATGCCGATACGCCGGCCGGCTGGGCCGTCGCGTGTTCGGCCGCGGGCATCGGTGCGCTGCTGTGGGGCTGGCGCGCGCGCTTCGCGCAGGGTGCGCGGCCTGGCAAGCGGGAGGACCGGCGATGAACGGCAACGCGATCGCGCTGCATGGCGTCGTGCAGCGCTTCGGTGCGCAGACCGTGCTCGACGGCGTCGAGCTGAGTATCGCGGCCGGCGAGCGCCATGCGCTGATCGGGCCGAACGGCGCGGGCAAGTCGACGCTGTTCGGCGTGATCGCGGGCGCGACGCGGCCGACGCGCGGGCGGGTCGTGCTGCACGGCGTCGACCTGCGCGGGCGCGGGCCGGTCGTCGCGAGCCGCCTCGGCATCGGCCGCAGTTTCCAGCAGACGAGCGCGTTCGCGCGGCTGACCGTATTCGACAACCTGCGCTGCGCGGCGCTGCATGCGCCCGCCGAACGGCGGCGCTGGTGGAACCGGCTGCGCGAATCGGCGTCGGTCGATCTCGCGGCCGCGCGCGTGTTGCACGACATCGGGCTCGATGCGCGGCGCGGCGCGCTGGCCGCTGAACTGAGCTATGCGGAACAGCGCGCGCTCGATCTCGGGATCGCGCTCGCGAGCGGCGCGCGCACGCTGCTGCTCGACGAACCGACGGCCGGCATGAGCCGCGAGCAGGCGGCGCGGATGATCGCGCTGATCCGCGCGACGACGCAGGGCCGCACGGTGCTGATGATCGAGCACGACATGGACGCGGTGTTCGGTTTCGCCGAACGCATCACGGTGCTCGTGCGCGGCGCGGTGGTCGCGACCGGCGCGCCCGATGCAATCCGTGCCGATTCGCGCGTGCGCGCCGCGTATCTGGGAGAGGGGCGCGCATGAGCGCACTGCTCGACATTCGCGGCCTGCGCGCGTGGTACGGATTGCAGCCCGTGCTCGACGGCGTCGATCTTGCGCTGGCACCGGGCGAGACGCTCGCGCTGCTCGGCCGCAACGGCTCGGGGCGCTCGACGCTCGCGAAGGCCGTGCTGGGGCTCGTGCGCACGGCCGGCTCGGTGCGCATCGCCGGTGCCGAATGCGCGGGTGCGCGCACGTTCGAGATCGCGCGGCGCGGTGTCGCATACGTTGCCGAAAGCCGCGACGTGTTCCCGCTGCTGACGGTGCGCGACAACCTGCGGCTCGGGCTGCGCGGTGCCGGCGGTGCGGCCGAACGCGCGGCGCTCGAACGCCTGTTCGAGCGTTTCCCGCTGCTGGCCGCGCGCGCGGACGTGAAAGCCGGGCGGCTGTCTGGCGGCGAACAGCAGGTGCTCGCGCTGGTGCGTGCGCTGGCCGGCTGCCCGCGCGTGCTGATCGTCGACGAGCCGGCCGAAGGGCTCGCGCCGCTCGCGGTCGACGAAGTCGGCGCTTGCCTCGCCGCGCTGCAGGCCGACGGCGTCGCGATCCTGCTGATCGAGCAGCGGCTGCAGTTCGCGCCGCGGCTCGCACGGCGCGTCGCGGTGATGGGGCGCGGACGGATCGTCTACGACGGCGCGCTCGACGGCCTGGGCGGCGAGGTCGCCGATGCGTGGCTGAGCGCCGGCTGACGGCGCGCGATCGATTGTTCGGCAAACTCCGCCAGTCAATTCGTATCGAGCCGCTTTATCGCGGCGGTGCCGCACCGTACATTGCCAGTCAGGCCGGTCGTCATCACAACGCGTCGACGCGTCAACGCATCGTCGCGGCAACCGGCGCCATCCATCGAAGGTCTTCTGACTGAGGAATGAAATCATGAGCAAGCTGGCAGGCAAGGTCGCGATCGTCACGGGCGGATCGAAGGGCATCGGCGCGGCAATCGCGAAGGCACTGGCCGCCGAAGGCGCGTCGGTCGTCGTCAACTATGCGAGCAGCAAGGCGGGTGCCGACGCGGTCGTCGGCGCGATCGTCGAAGCGGGCGGCCGCGCGGTCGCGGTGGGCGGCGACGTGTCGAAGGCAGCCGACGCGCAGCGCATCGTCGACACGGCGATCGACACGTACGGCCGTCTCGACGTGCTCGTCAACAATTCCGGCGTGTACGAATTCGCGCCGATCGAGGCGATCACCGAAGAGCACTATCGCCGTCAATTCGACACGAACGTGTTCGGCGTGCTGCTGACGACGCAGGCAGCCGTCAAGCATCTCGGCGAAGGCGCGAGCATCATCAACATCAGCTCGGTGGTGACCAGCATCACGCCGCCCGCCAGCGCCGTCTACAGCGGCACCAAGGGCGCGGTCGACGCGATCACCGGCGTGCTCGCGCTCGAACTCGGCCCGCGCAAGATTCGCGTGAACGCGATCAACCCGGGGATGATCGTGACCGAGGGCACGCACAGCGCGGGCATCATCGGTTCGGATCTCGACAAGCAGGTGCGCAGCGAGACGCCGCTCGGCCGTCTCGGCGAGCCGGACGACATCGCGTCGGTGGCCGTGTTCCTCGCGTCGGACGATGCACGCTGGATGACCGGCGAGCATCTCGTCGTGAGCGGCGGGTTGAACTGATCGTGCGGGGCGGTGCATCGGCGCGCTTGCGCCGGTCGTGCCGCCGTTGTCGTTACGCGTGCGGCGCGAGCGCGTAACGCCCGACGTGCCACTGCAGGCTCTCGACGACGAGCGCGTGATTGTGTTCCGAGTCGAGCCCCGCGATCGTCATCGCGCCGACGATGCCGGCCCCGGCAACACGCAACGGCACGCCGCCGCCGTCGAGCGCATAGTCGTCATCCGACAGGCCCTGCGACTGCAGCGACCAGCCGGCGCGACGAAAGCGCTCGCCGACCGCGAGTGAGCTGAGGCCGAAGCGCAACACCGTGTTCTGTCGCCGGCGGATCGCGTGACTGTCGTTCGCGTGGCTGCCGTCGAGCGCGCAGTAGAACAGCGGCGCCTGCTCGCCGACGATGCTCACCGCGATCGGCAGCCCGCGGCGCAACGCGAGGTTGACCGCGATCTCGCCCATCCGGCGGGCAAGCGCCGCATCGAAGCGCGGCAGCGCCGGGTTCGACGCGTCGTCGTCGAACGGGTGGGGATCGAGGCGAAAGAGGGTCGTCACCATGGCGGCTCCGTGGCGTTCCCGGCTCTGGGTGCGCGTGCCGGGCATCGCATCGTCACGGGCCGCGCGCGGGCCCGTTTTCCATTCAGCGCTTCGGCGCCGCGTCGAGCATCCATTCGTGCGCGGGGTCATTCCTGAACGCCCACGCGCGGCTCGGTCCGGCCATCACGTTCAGGTAGTACAGGTTGTAGCCGTGCGGCGCGACCACCGGATGGTAGCCGCGCGGCACCATCACGACGTCGTGGTTCTCGACCGCGCACGCTTCGTCGAGGCTGCGGTCGTCCGTGTACACGCGCTGGAACGCGAAACCCTGCGGCGGATCGATCCGGTGGTAGTAGGTTTCCTCGAGCGAGGTTTCGTCGGGCGCCGCATCGCGGTCGTGCTTGTGCGGCGGATAGCTGCTCGAATGGCTGGCCGGCGTGACGACCTCGACGACGAGGAGGCGCTCGGCCGCCGGGTTGTCGCCCATCAGGATGTCGCACACGTAACGCGTATTGGTGCCTTGCCCGCGTACCGAGCGGCGCATCCGTTCGCCGTCGAGGCGTTGCACGGGTTTGTCGCCGCTCGCATACGGCGCGGTGCACAGCGCGATTTCCGCATCGCGCGTCGCGACCAGCGTGACCGTCTTGCCGCCCGGCACGTACAGCGCATCGGGCGATACGTCCTCGAATACGCTGTCGCGCTTGCCGAGCGCATCGTGGGTCGTGCCGTCGACCTCCGCGCGCACCGTGCCCGTGAGCACGACGACGCACAGTTCCCGCGTGCCCGTGTCGAGCGTTTCGGTGTCGCTGGCTTTCAGGCGCAGCGCGCGAAAGCCGACATGCTTCCAGCCGGCCGATTCCGGCGTGACGTTGCAGATTTCGCGGTCGGCAGAGGCTTTGACCAGCAGGGGAGAAATCGTCATGGGGTGGGGCTCCGCAATGGGGTGACAGCGGGGGTGACGGGGCTCACGCGCTCAACCGGTCGACGATCGCGCGCAGTGATTCGTAGCCCTTCTTCGCATACGCATAACTCGGCGCGACGGCCGGATCCTGCTCGGCCTCGACGACGAGCCAGCCTTCGTAGCCGGCATCCTTCAGCGTGCGCAGCGTCGCCTCGTAGTCGAGCGCGCCGTCGCCGGGCACCGTGAAGGTGCCGTTGATCACGCCGCTCAGGAAGCTCCAGCCGCTGTTGCGCGCCTGCGTGACGACCTGCGGCCGCACGTCCTTGCAATGCACGTGGACCACGCGCGATACGTGTTTCTTCAACAGCGTCACCGGGTCGGCCGCGCCGCCGAAATACGCGTGGCCGGTATCGAACAGCAGGAACACCTTCGCCGGATCGGTCAGCGCCATCAGCCGGTCGACGTCGTCGGGCGATTCGACGTATGCGCCCATGTGGTGATGGTAGGCGAGCTTGATGCCGTACGTGTCGAGCAGATGCGCGCCGAATGCGTCGAGGCGGGCCGCGTAGCGCCGCCATGCGTCTTCGTCGACGAAGCGCGGCCGCTTCGCGACCGGCGTGTCGATGTTGCCCTGGATCGTGCCCGCGCATTCGCCGTACACGACCACGTTCACGTCGTTGTATTGCAGCTTCGTCATGTGCGCGCGGCAGCGCTCGATTTCCGCGGCGACCGCATCGGCGTCGCTCATGCCCGGCGCGACTTCCGCGAGGAAACCCGAATACCAGCCCGACACGCACACGAGCCCGAACCCGGCAAGTTTCGCCTTCAGCTCGGGGCCCGTCTTCGGGAACTTGTTGCCGAGCTCGAAGCCCGCATAGCCGATTTCGGCGCCTTCCTTCAGCGCCGTTTCGAGCGGCGTCTCGCCACCGAGCGACGGCAGGTCGTCGTTCATCCACGACAGGGGATTGATACCGATGCGGACGTTCCAGCTCATGACGGGCTTCCTTGGTTCGAATGTGTTTTTCGCGGGGAGGGTGCGTGGAGCAGCGTGCGCCGTCAGCGCCGCTGCCGGGTCTTCGCGTCGAGATACGCGCGGTGCGCATCCTCGACGCCGGCGCGTTCGGACACCTGCGGCACGGCGACTTCCCACCATGCGCCGCCGTCATCGGTCGTGCGCTTGTGCGTGGTGTCGATCACGAGCACCTGGCTCGTCTTCGCCGCGCGGGCGCGCTTCATTTCGCTGCGCAGCTCGCCGATGTCGCGCACGTGCACGGCGTCGGCACCCATCGCGCGCGCGTGCATCGCGAAGTCGATCGTCGAGCGTGCGCCGCCTTCGGGCACGCAGTCGTCGAGCATGTTGTTGAAGCTCGCGCCGCCGCAGTTCAGTTGCAGCCGCTCGATGCAGCCGTAGCCGCGGTTGTCGAGGATCACGACGACGATCTTGCGGCCGAGCATCACCGACGTCGCGAGTTCCGCGTTGAGCATCATGTACGAGCCGTCGCCGACGATCACGATCACTTCGCGCTCGGGCCGCGCGAGCTTCGCGCCGAGGCCGCCCGCGACCTCGTAGCCCATGCACGAGTACGCGTAGTCCATGTGATAGTTGCCCGGCACGCCGCTGCGCCACAGCTTGTGCAGTTCGGCCGGCAGCGTGCCGGCCGCGCACACCACGAGGTCGTCGCGCGCGCTGTCGCGCCCCGCGTCGGCCGCGGAGTCGCGCACCGCGCCGATCACTTCCGCGTCGTAGGGCAGCGTGTCGTTCGGCACGTGCGTCGTGAGTTCGGTCACGCGCGCGTTCCATGCGACGGCCTGGTCGCGGTTGCCGGCCGTCCATGCCGGATCGGCGTGCCAGCCGGCCAGCGCGGCCGACAACTGGCCGAGGCCCGTGCGCGCGTCGGCGACGAGTTGCCGGCCGCGTTTCTTGCCCGCGTCGAACGGCTGCACGTTCAGGCTCAGCAGCGTCGCGTTGCCGTAGAGCGCATGCGAGCCGGTCGTGAAATCCTGCAGCCGCGTGCCGACCGCGAACACCACGTCGGCCTGCGCGGCCGCGCGGTTCGCGGCGGGCGAGCCCGTCACGCCGATCGAGCCGAGGTTCAGCGGGTGGTCCCACGCGAGGCTGCCCTTGCCGGCCTGCGATTCCGCGACCGGCACGCCATGCGTATCGGCGAACGCACGTAGCGCGTCCCACGCCTGGCTGTACAGCACGCCGCCACCCGCGACGATCAGCGGCTTCTTCGCGGCCTTCAGCACGTCGAGCGCATCGGCGAGCTCGAGCGCGTCGGCCGGCGGCCGGCGCATCCGGATCACCGGCGGCGCGAAGAAATCCTCGGGCCAGTCGTACGCGAAGGTCTGCACGTCCTGCGGCAACGCGAGGCACACGGGGCCGCACTGCGCGGGGTCGGTCATCACCTGGATCGCACGCGGCAGCGCGACGAGCAACTGCTCGGGCGACGTGATCCGGTCGAAGTAGCGTGTCACCGGCCGGAAGCAGTCGTTCGCGCTGACGTCGCCCTGTTCGAAATCCTCGACCTGCTGCAGCACGGGGTCGGGCAGGCGCGACACGAACACGTCGCCGGGCAGCAGCAGCAGCGGCAGGCGGCCGACGTGCGCGAGCGCGGCGGAGGTCAGCATGTTGGTCGCGCCCGGGCCGATGCTCGACGTCGCGGCCATCATCCGCTGGCGGAAGTTCGCTTTCGCGAACGCGACCGCCGCGTTCGCCATCCCTTGCTCGTTGTGCGCGCGGAACGTCGGCAGCCGGTCTTTTTCAGCGTGCAGCGCCTCGCCGAGCCCGGCCACGTTGCCGTGGCCGAAGATCGCGAACACGCCGCCGCAGTAGGGCAGGATCTCGACGCGGCCGTCGGGCTGGACGACTTCGGCGCGCAGGGCGGCCAGGTAGCGCACGAGCGCCTGGCTGACGGTCAGTCTTACGGTAGAGGTCATGTCGGTCGGTGAAGAGGATTCGGGTGGATCATCGCGGGCGTCGCTTCGTGTTGCGTCACGTCACGTCACGTCACGCCGCGGCGGCGCGGGCGGCCGCCGCACGGCGGCCGAGCCACGCATCCACGAGCTGCGCGAAGTTGCCGGCCACTTCATCGATCAGCGCCTGGTCGTCGATCCGGCCGGCGAACCAGTTCAGCGACGCATCGGCCCACAGCGTGCGCCCGACCATGAAACCCTTGACGATCGGGTTGGTCGCCGAGCGGAAGCTGTCGACGAGGTATTGCAGCGGCTGGTTCAGCCCGAGGATCACCGCGCCACGGCAGTGCGGGTCGCGCTCGGCGATCAGCGCGGCGAGCCGTGCCCAGCCGTCGGCGCTCAGCGGCGTGAGTTTCCACCATTCGGGTTTCACGCCGAGGTTGTAGAAGCGCGCGATCGTGCGCAGCACCGCGTCGTCCTCGGTGCCGGCCGGCGTGACCGCGCGCGGCGGAATCATTTCGAGCAGCAGTTCGTTGCCGCTGGCGCGCGTGGCTTCCCACAGTTCCAGCACGCGCTGCTCCTGTTCGACGCGCAGGTCGACCTGGTCGTCCGGATGGTAGTGAACGAGGCACTTCACGACCTGTTCGGTCGGCCAGTGCGTGAGCGACGAGCCGACCGAGCGCGTTTCGTCGAAGCGCAGCGGCCGCGAGCCCGGCAGCTCGACCGGGCGGCCGACCCACCAGCCGCGCCCCGTGGCCGACGCCAGCGCGTCGCTGCCGTAGCCGCCGCCGTCGATCAGCACCCCGACATGGCCTTCGATATGACGATCGCGCTCGACCTGCTCGACCGCGCGCACGAGCAGGCGCTTGAGCGTCCTGATCCGCGCTTCGTCGGCGCCGGCCTGCACCGCGAGTTCGTAGAACTGGCTGCGATGATCGAACGCCATCACGCACAGGTCGTCCCATTCGCGGCGCGGCACCGTCACGCGATGCAGGTGCGCGAGCGTGTGATCGGCATCGACCACCGGATTGCGGCTGCCGTCGAACCAGTGCGCAAGCTCGGCCGGCGTCGGCATCGCCGCGGAGCACGCGTGGCGCGATACGACGATCGCGCCGCACGCGTTCGCGATGCGCGTCGACTCGGCCCAGTCGCGGCCGCGCAGCAGCCCCGACAGCAGGCCCGACAGGAACGCGTCGCCCGCGCCGAGCACGTTGAGCACCTCGACGCGTTCGCCGAGGAAGGTCGGCGCATCGTCGATGCGGGCGGGAATGTCGCCTTCGATCACGCAGCAGCCGAGCGCGCCGCGCTTGACGACCAGCGTCGCGTTCGTGATGGCGCGCACTGCCTGCAACGACCCGATCAGGTCGTGCGGCACGCCGCCCGCGATCAGGAATTCCTCCTCGGTGCCGACCAGCAGGTCGAATTCGCCGAGCACCTGCTGCAGCTGACGCGTCACCTGCGCGTCCGGCACGTAGCGGTTCTCGCCCGCGCCGCGCGCGGTCAGGCCCCACAGCACGGGCCGGTAGTCGATGTCGAGAACCCGCACGACGCCATGGCGGCGCGCATAACCGAGCGCGGTCAGCGACGCCTCGCGCGTGCCCGGCGTCGACAGATGCGTGCCGGTGATCGCGAGCGCCCGGCAGCCGGCGATGAAGTCCTCGCTGATCTCGTCGGCGCGCACGGCCATGTCCGCGCAGTTCTCGCGCACGAACAGCAGCGGGAACGTGTCGCGATCCTTCAGCCCGAGCAGCACCAGCGCGGTGAGGCGTTCGCGGTCGGTCTGCAGCTGGCTCGTGTCGCAGCCTTCGCGCTCGAGCGTCTCGCGCAGGAAGCGGCCCATCTGCTCGTCGCCGACGCGCGAGATCATCGCGGTCTTCAGCCCGAGCCGCGCCACGCCGAACGCGACGTTGCCGGACGAGCCGCCGAGGTACATCTGGAAGCTGCGCGCGTCTTCGAGGCGGCTGCCGTACTGCTGCGCATAGAGATCCACGGCCACGCGGCCGAGGCAGGCGAGATCGATGGGGCGGTCACTCGGAAAGTTCAGCAGGCTCATATCACGTGTCACGCTCGCGGCCGGCGTTCGGCAATGCCGGCGGATTAGGGGGCCGATCCGGTCGCGACCGTCCGCACCGTGTATTGCACGACGCGGGACTGCCTGCCGCCAGGAATCGGGCTACGGACGCAGTCTAGACTTTTTGGAAATCCAGTTCCCTAGGTGAAATCACGTAGAAATAAATTTCCAAATTTTCGAGGAAGTGATCTACAGTTTCATCCGGATGCTTCAGTCCGTATCGGATTCGATCGGACTCGGCCCGGCGGCGCGCAACGCGCCGTCTTCCGCCCCCCGGAGATGAGGAGACAGATTGATCATGAAGACCAAGCTGATGGCCGTCGCGGCCGCCGCGATCCTGGCTGCGCCGCTCGCGCATGCCGAGAAGATCGGCGTGACGATGGCGTCGTTCGACGACACGTTCCTGACCATCCTGCGCAACAGCATCGCCGATTCGGCGAAGAAGGACGGCGCGACGGTACAGATCGAGGACGGCGGCAACGACGTCGGCAAGCAGTTGAGCCAGGTCCAGAACATGATTGCGCAGAAGGTCGACGCGATCATCGTGAACGCGGTCGATACCGACGCGACGCCGAAGATCACGAAGATGGTGACGGCCGCGAAGATCCCGCTCGTCTACGTGAACCGCAAGCCGGTCGATTTCGACAAGCTGCCGGCCGGCGTCGCGGTCGTCGCGTCCGACGAGAAGCAGTCGGGCACGCTGCAGGCGCGCCAGGTGTGCAAGCTGCTCGGCGGCAAGGGCGACCTCCTCGTGCTGATGGGCGAGCTGTCCAACGAATCGGCGCGCGCCCGCACGAAAGACATCGAGGACGTGATCGCGACGAAGGATTGCGCGGGCATGAAGATCGTCGACAAGCGCGAGGGAAAGTGGAGCCGCACGCAGGGCCAGGACATCACGATGAACTGGCTGAGCTCGGGCACGAAGTACGACGCGATCATCTCCAACAACGACGAGATGGCGATCGGCGCGATCAATGCGCTGAAAGCCGCGCGCAAGTGGACGCCGAAGACGATCGTCGCCGGCATCGACGCGACGCCCGACGGGCTCGCCTCGATGAAGAGCGGCGAGCTGAAGGTGTCGGTGTACCAGAACGCGTCCGGGCAGGGGCAGCAGGCCGTCGCGGCCGCGCTCAAGCTCGCGAAGAAGCAGCCCGTCGACCGCTACGTGAACGTGCCGTTCGAGCTCGTGACGCCCGAGAACATGAGCCAGTACGCGAAGCACTGACCGGTGATCCGTTGAACTGCGTGTGCCCGGTATGACCGGGCACGCGCGCGACTCGTCGAGGAACGTCCATGTTTACAGCCAGGATCGCGCGCCCGATGGCCGGCGACGATGCGTCGGCCGGTGCGTCGGGTTTGTCCGGCGCGTCGGCCCCGCCGGCTTCTTCCGCGGCCGACTGCGTGCTCGAGGTGCGCGGTGTCGGCAAGTCCTTTCCGGGCGTCGTCGCGCTCGACGGCGTGCAGTTCCGCGTGCGTCGCGGCACCGTCCATGCACTGATGGGCGAGAACGGCGCGGGCAAGTCGACGCTGATGAAGATCATCGCGGGCGTCTACACGCCCGACGAGGGCGAAATCCTGATCAACGGCGAGCCGGTCGTGCTGAACGGCCCGCTCGATGCGCTCGATCGCGGCATCGCGATGATTCACCAGGAACTCAACCTGATGCCGTACATGACGGTCGCGGAGAACATCTGGATCCGCCGCGAACCGAAGAACCGCTTCGGCCTGATCGATCACGCGGCGCTGCGCCGCCAGACGGCCGCGCTGTTCGAGCGGCTGTCGATCGACATCGATCCGGAAACCGACGTGCGCACGCTGACGGTCGCGAGCCGCCAGATGGTCGAGATCGCGAAGGCGGTGTCGTTCGACTCGGACGTGCTGATCATGGACGAGCCGACTTCCGCGCTGACCGACAAGGAAGTCACGCACCTGTTCCGGATCATTCGCCAGCTGCGCGAGCAGGGCAAGGGCATCGTCTACATCACGCACAAGATGAACGAGCTGTTCGAGATCGCCGACGAGTTCTCGGTGTTCCGCGACGGCAAGTACATCGGCACGCATGCGTCGAGCGACGTCACGCGCGACGACATCATCCGCATGATGGTCGGGCGCGAGATCACGCAGATGTTCCCGAAGGAGGAGGTGCCGATCGGCGACGTCGTGCTGTCGGTGAAGAACCTCGGCGTCGACGGCGTGTTCCGCGACGTGAGCTTCGAGCTGCGCGCGGGCGAGATCCTCGGCGTGGCCGGCCTCGTCGGCTCGGGGCGCTCGAACGTCGCGGAGGCGCTGTTCGGCGTCGTGCCGGCCACGTCGGGCGAGATCCGGATCGACGGCAAGTCGGTGCGGATCGCGACACCCGCGCAGGCGATGAAGCACGGGATGGCCTTCCTCACCGAGGATCGCAAGGACACCGGCTGCTTCCTGAATCTCGACCTGCTCGCGAACATGGAAGCGGCGGTGCTCAGCAACCGCTACGTGAAGTTCAATTTCGTGCGGCAGGCGCAGCTGAAGCGCGACTGCGAGGAAATGAGCCGGATGCTGCGCGTGAAGTCGCCCGGGCTGCACGAGGAGATCCAGAACCTGTCGGGCGGCAACCAGCAGAAGGTGCTGATCGGCCGGTGGCTGCTCACGCAGCCGCGCATCCTGATCCTCGACGAACCGACGCGCGGCATCGACGTCGGCGCGAAGGCCGAGATTCACCGGCTCGTCAGCGCGCTCGCCGGCAAGGGCGTCGCGGTGCTGATGATCTCGTCGGAAATGCCGGAAGTGCTGGGAATGAGCGATCGCGTGATGGTGATGCACGAAGGGCGCATGACCGGCATCGTCGATCGCAAGGACGCCGACCAGGTCCGCATCATGGATCTCGCGTCGCGCTGAGCCGAAACAAGACTGGAGACAAACGAAATGGGCAACCTGAACCCGGCTGCGGATGCGCAGACCATGACGATCAAGGCGCGGCACATGAAGTGGCCGCCCGAACTGAGCATCTTCCTCGTGCTCGTCGGCATCAGCCTGTTCTTCGAGATCGTCGGCTGGATCGTCGTCGGCCAGAGCTTCCTGTTCAATACCGAGCGGCTCGAGATCATCGTGCTGCAGATGGCCGTGATCGGCATCATCGCGGTCGGCGTGAACCTCGTGATCATCACCAGCGGGATCGACCTGTCGTCGGGCTCGGTCGTGGCCGCCGCGGCGGTCGTGTCGGCAAGCCTCGCGCAGGTGTCCGACTTCCCGCGCGCGGTGTTCCCGCACCTGACCGACCTGCCGATCATCTGGCCCGTGCTGGCCGGCGTGTGCGTCGGGCTGCTGGTCGGCCTGCTGAACGGCTCGCTGATCGCGATGACCGGCATCCCGCCGTTCATCGCGACGCTCGGCACGATGGTGGCCGCGCGCGGGTTCGCGAAGTGGTTCACCAACGGGATGCCCGTGTCGATGCTGACCGACCAGTTCGCGGCCATCGGCGCCGGCGCCAATCCGGTGATCATCTTCCTCGTGATCGCCGCGATCTTCCACGTCGTGCTGCGCTACACGCGCTTCGGCAAGTACACCTACGCGATCGGCGCGAACCGTCACGCGGCCGTCGTGTCGGGCATCAACGTTACGCGCCACCTGATCTTCGTCTACGCGATCGCGGGCCTGCTGAGCGGGATCGCCGGCACCGTGACCGCCGCGCGCGCGATCTCGGGCCAGTCGGGCATGGGCGTGATGTACGAACTCGATGCGATCGCGGCCGTCGTGATCGGCGGCACGTCGCTGTCGGGCGGGCTCGGCCGCGTGACGGGCACCGTGATCGGCGTGCTGATCCTCGGCGTGATGACGTCGGGCTTCACGTTCATCCGCATCGACGCGTATTACCAGGAGATGGTCAAGGGCGCGATCATCGTCGCGGCCGTGATCGCCGACCAGTACCGCAACAAGAAGAAGCGCCGCTGACCGTCGTGCATCGCCGGACGAGGGCGGCACGTGCCGCCGCGTTCGTCCGTAACCCACTGTCGCCGAGGATTTTCGATGAAGATCGCGCTGGACCCCTACATGATTCGCCACCTGCCGCTCGACCGCCTGCCGCACGCGGTGGCCGAGCTCGGCTACGACCAGATCGAGCTGTCGCCGCGCAGCGACTTTCTCGACTGGTGGGTGATGCCGCGCGCGACGCGCGAGCGGATGGCCGCTTTCCGGCAGGCGATGCGCGCAAGCGGCGTCGGCCTCGCGTCGCTGCAGCCGATGTACCGCTGGGCGAGCCCGTTCGAGGACGAGCGGTTATGGGCCGTGCGCTGCTGGAAGAAGGCGATCGAGGTGGCGGTCGAGATGGAGTGCGCGCTGATGGTGTCGGAGTTCGGGCGCGGCGCGTCGCCCGAGCGCTCGGTCGGCGAACGGCCGGGCGCGAACCCGAAGGAGCTGTGCGAAGCCGCGTGGTTCCGTTCGATGGACGAGCTGCTGCCGATCCTCGAGCGCGAACGCATCGTGCTGTCGGTCGAGCCGCATCCGGAGGACTGGATCGAACAGCTGCAGCCGGCGATCGACATCGTCACGAACATCGGCTCGCCGTCGCTGAAGCTGTCGTACATCGCGCCGCACACGTTCTACTACGGCGACGACATGGCCGCGATGATCGCGCAGGCCGCGCCGATCCTCGCGCACGTGCGCGTGGCCGACACCTTCGACCACCGCAAGAGCAGCCAGCTGCGCTACATCGTGAACCCGCCCGGTTCGAACCAGATCCGCGTGCACCAGCATCTCGACATCGGGCAGGGCGAGATCGACTGGGACGTGTTCTTTCGCGCGCTCGGCGCGGCAGGCTTCGACGGCGTGATGTCGTCGTGCGTGTTCGCGTGGGAGGACCGCGCGGAAGCGTCGTCGCGCTACATGCGCGAGACGATCCGGCGCTACGTCGATCGTTTTTTCGATCGCACCGCGCGCTGACCTATTGCCGACCGGTGCGGCGGGTGTCGCACCGCAGATGAACGACTGGAGACTGTTAGATGACCTTGCAAATCGGCGTGATCGGCTGCGGCGCGATCGGCCAGGACCACATCCGCAGACTGACCCGCACGCTGTCCGGCGCGCGTGTCGTGGCCGTCAACGACATCGATCCGCAGCAGGCGCGCGACGCGGTGACGAAGTACGGGCTCGATGCCGAGATCTACGCCGACGGCCACGAGGTGGTCGCGGCCGCGGACGTGCAGGCCGTGCTCGTCACGTCGTGGGGCCCGACGCACGAAGCGTTCGTGCTCGACGCGATCGCGCACGGCAAGCCCGTATTCTGCGAGAAGCCGCTCGCCGTCACGGCGGAAGGCTGCATGCGGATCGTCGAAGCGGAAGTCGCGCACGGCAAGCGGCTCGTGCAGGTCGGCTTCATGCGTCCGTACGACGAAGGTTATCGCGCGCTCAAGCGCGTGATCGACAGCGGCGAGATCGGCGCGCCCTTGATGCTGCATTGCGCGCACCGCAACCAGTCGGTCGGCGAGCGCTACACGACCGACATGGCGATCACCGACACGCTGATTCACGAACTCGACGTGCTGCGCTGGCTGCTCGGCGAGGACTACGTGAGCACGCAGGTCGTCTATCCGAAGAAGACGCGCCATGCATCGTCGCATCTCGCCGATCCGCAGATCGTGTTGCTGGAAACCGCGAGCGGCGTGCGGATCGACGTCGAGATCTTCGTGAACTGCCAGTACGGCTACGACATCCAGTGCGAGGTGGTCGGCGAGCAGGGCATCGCGAAGCTGCCCGATCCGCCGGCGGTGGGGCTCAAGCATGCGGCGCGGCAGTCGGTCGAGATCATGACCGACTGGAAGGAGCGTTTCATCGCATCGTACGACGTCGAGCTGCAGGCGTTCATCGACGGCGTGCGCGCGCACGCGCTCACCGGGCCGTCGGCCTGGGACGGTTACGCGGCGGCGGTCGCGGCCGACGCATGCGTGCGGGCGCAAAAGAGCGGGGCGGTCGAATCGATCGCGATGGCCGAACGCCCCGCGTTCTATCGCGGCTGACCCGCCGGAGAGACCGACATGACGATGAAGATTGGCTGCGCGCCCTGCTGCTGGGGTGTCGACGACGTGAAGAACCCGCACCTGCCGCCGTGGCGGCAGGTGCTCGCCGAAGCCGCGCAGGCCGGCTACTCGGGCATCGAGCTCGGG
The DNA here is from genome assembly GCF_019425585.1 of Burkholderia sp. COPS. NCBI lineage: Bacteria > Pseudomonadati > Pseudomonadota > Betaproteobacteria > Burkholderiales > Burkholderiaceae > Burkholderia > Burkholderia sp. COPS. The sequence goes on from NZ_WIXR01000027.1 coordinate 106,038, forward strand.
CCGTACGGCTACATCCCGCTCGAACTCGACGTGGTGAGCGCCGAGCTCGAGCGGCAACGCCTGAGCATCACCGCCGGTACGATCTTCGACGATCTCGTGGCGCCGGAGAACCTGCCGAACCTGCTGCGCCAGACGCGCGACATCTGCGCGCTGATCACGCGGCTGCCGAAACTGCCGACGCAGGACGGCCAGCGCTACGCGGCGCCGTACCTGGTCGTGATCGACTGGGGGCATGAAGAACGCGACTACGCGGCCGGCCACGGCGATCGCGCGCCGCGGCTGTCCGGCGAGCACTGGGCGCGGATGGTCGACCATATCCGGCAGATCGCGACGATCGCGCGCGACGAATTCGGCGTGCGCGCGGTGATCCATCCGCATGCGGGCGGCTACATCGAATTCGCGGACGAGATCGACCGGATCGTCGCCGACATTCCGGCCGACACGGCCGGCCTCTGTCTGGATACCGGCCACCTGCATTACTCGGGCATGGACCCGGAAACCTGGCTGCGCCGCCATGCGGCGCGCCTCGACTATGTGCACTTCAAGGACATCGACGCGGCCGTGTACGACGCGGTGATGGGCGAGCACATCGCGTTCTTCGCCGCGTGCGCGCGCGGCGTGATGTGCCCGATCGGCACCGGCGTGCTCGACTACCGGTCGATCCGCCACGCGCTCGACGACATCGGCTACGCCGGGTACATCACGATCGAACAGGAGCGCGACCCGCGCAACGCCGGCACGAGCCTGCGCGACGTCGCCGCGAGCCGCGCGTTTCTCGCGTCGGCCGGCTTCGCATGATGCATCGCGCGTTGCACCCCCGAACCCCCTGAACACGGACCAGGAACACCACCATCATGATTGACGGACAGATTCTGCTTGGACATTCGATTCGCTGGGGCATGGTCGGCGGCGGGCTCGGCAGCCAGATCGGCTACAGCCACCGGTCGGCCGCGTTGCGCGACGGCAGCTTCCAGCTGGTCGCCGGCGCGTTCGACATCGATCCCGAACGCGGCCGCCAGTTCGGCGTGAAGCTCGGCGTCGCCGCCGAGCGCTGTTATCCCGACTACGCGACGATGTTCGACGCCGAGGCGCGCCGCCCGGACGGCATCCGCGCGGTGTCGATCGCGACGCCGAACAACACGCACTTCGAGATCTGCCGCGCCGCGCTGAACGCGGGGCTGCACGTGGTCTGCGAGAAGCCGCTGTGCTTCACGACCGAGGAGGCCGAGGCGCTGCAGCGGCTGTCGGTCGAGAAGAACCGGATCGTCGGCGTCGCATACGGTTATTCCGGACACCAGATGATCGAACAGGCGCGCGAGATGATCGCGCGCGGCGATCTCGGCGAGATCCGCATCGTGCAGATGCAGTTCGCACACGGGTTCCACAGCGAGGGCGTCGAGGCCGCGAGCGCGGCCGCGCGCTGGCGCGTCGACCCGAAGTTCGCGGGCCCGAGCTACGTGCTCGGCGACATCGGCACGCATCCGCTGTACATCTCCGAAGTGATGGCGCCCGAGCTGAAGATCCGGCGGCTGATGTGCTCGCGGCAGAGCTTCGTGAAGAGCCGCGCGCCGCTCGAGGACAACGCGTTCACGATCATGGAGTACGACACGGGCGCGGTCGGGTACGTGTGGTCGAGCGCGGTGAACGCGGGCTCGATGCACGGCCAGAAGGTGAGGGTGATCGGCGCGAAGGCGAGCGTCGAATGGTGGGACGAGCATCCGAACCAGTTGCGCTACGAAGTGCAGGGGCAGCCCGCCCAGGTGCTCGATCGCGGGATGGGTTATCTGCATCCGCACGCATTGCGCGAAGATCGCATCGGTGCCGGGCATCCGGAGGGGCTGTTCGAGGCCTGGTCGAATCTCTATGCGCGCTTCGCGCTCGCGATGGATGCGGCCGACCGCGGCGACGCCGCGGCGTTGAAGAACATTCGTTTTCCGGATGTCCATGCGGGCGTGGAAGGCGTGCGCTGGGTGGAGAACTGCGTGCGCTCCGCCGATGCGGGCGGCGTGTGGATCGACTATCGCTGAACCGGCGGCGCGGGCAGGCTGCTTGCCGCATGTTTCCGCTTCTGCTGCTTCTGCCGCCTTTGCCGCTTTTTCCGTTGCTCGCCGCTTCACCCCGATGGCGGCTTGGTAGACGCCCTAATCTTTACGACGCCGCGAGAGCGTTGGACAATCGCTTCCAGTATCGCCGTGGAGCGTAGGCAAGTGATGATCGAGCGCGTGGGAGCGAGCACGTGGCGCGGGCCGCGCCGCAAACGTGATTAAATTCGCCCTTCATGCATGTGTTCAGGTGAGCCCCGGGCCGCGTCCGTCAGTGTCGCGCGCGCATCGGGGCCGTCAACTTCGCGCTATCCGATGAGTTCATCCGAGAAACCTCCCGCCACCGTCGAGCAGTTCCTGCAGCACCTGACGCAGGAGTACGACGGCCTCAGCAATCGCCTGAAGGTGATTGCGCGCCACGTGGAAACGCATCGGGACCAGCTTGGCCTGGAAGGCATCCAGTCGCTCGCGGAGGCGTGCGGCGTCCAGCCGTCGGCCGTCGTGCGCTTCGCGAAGCATTTCGGCTTTTCCGGCTTCTCCGAGATGCAGCGGCTGTTCCGCGAAGGGCTCGCGCAGCAGATCGCGCCGGGGCGCGCGTACAACCTGCGGCTGCGCGACGTGATCGAGTCGGGCTCGTCGAGCCTGCAGCCCGAACAGATCGCCGACGAGTTCATCAAGGGCAGCATTGCCGGCATGCAGCAGCTGCGGCAGACGCTCGATTCGCAGGCGCTCGCGCAGGCCGTCGACCTGCTCGCCGAAACCCAGGCGATCTGGATCGCGGGCTCGCGGCGCGCGTTTCCGATCGCCGTGTATCTCGACTACGCGCTGCAGCACACCGACAAGCGCATCGGGCTGTTCAGCGCGCTGGGCAGCATGCATCTCGGGCAGATCCGGTCGGTGCGCGAGGGCGACGTGATGATCGTCATCTCGTTCATGCCGTATGCGGAGGAAACCGTGCAGGTCGCACAGCAGGCCGTGCAACGCGGCGCGCGGCTGATCGCGATCACCGACAGCCGGATGAGCCCGCTTGCACGGGAGGCCGAGGTGACGCTGATGGTGCAGGACAGCGAGACGTTCGGCTTCCGCGCGCTGACGGCCACGATGGGTCTCGCGCAGAGCCTGTTCGTCGCACTCGCGTATCGGCTCGAACTGTCGTACCTGCCGACCGCCGACGGCGCGCACGGCACGAAGGCCGGCTGACGCCGCCTGCCGGGTGCCGGCCGCGAGAGCGGCCGGCACCCGGCACCCGGCGTGCCTTCAGGCAATTACTTCGCGGTCGGCATCGCGAATTCGGCACCCTTGCCGATGCTCGACGACCAGCGCTGCATCACCGACTTCTGGCGCGTGTAGAAGCGCACGCCTTCCTCGCCGTAGGCGTGCATGTCGCCGAACAGGCTCTTCTTCCAGCCGCCGAAGCCATGCCACGCCATCGGCACCGGAATCGGCACGTTGATGCCGACCATCCCGACCTGGATGCGCCGCGCGAATTCGCGCGCGATGCCGCCGTCGCTCGTGAAGCACGACACGCCGTTGCCGAACTCGTGTGCGTTGATCAGGTCGACCGCCTCGCCGAAGTCCTTCACGCGCACGCAGCCGAGCACGGGCCCGAAGATTTCTTCCTTGTAGATGCGCATGTCGGGGGTCACGTGATCGAACAGCGTGCCGCCGGTGAAGAAGCCTGCCTCGCGGCCCGGCACGCGCAGCCCGCGGCCGTCGACCACCAGTTGCGCGCCTTCGTTCACGCCTTGCTCGATATAGCCCTCGATGCGCTTGAGTGCATCGCCGGTGACGATCGGGCCCATCTCGACTTCCGGCGACATCCCGTCGCCGATCACGAGCTTGCGGGCGCGCTCGGCCACCAGCGGCACGATCTTGTCCGCGACGTCGCCGACCAGCACCGCGACGCTGATCGCCATGCAGCGTTCGCCGGCCGAGCCGTACGCGGCGCCGATCAGCGCGTCGACGGCCTGTTCGAGGTTCGCATCGGGCATTACGACCAGATGGTTCTTCGCGCCGCCGAGGGCCTGCACGCGCTTGCCCGACTGCACCGCGCGTTGCTGCACGTAGGCCGCGATCGGGGTCGAGCCGACGAAGCTGACGGCCTGCACGTCCGGGTGGTCGAGCAGCGCGTCGACCGCTCCCTTGTCGCCCTGGACGACGTTGAACACGCCGGCCGGCAACCCGGCCTGCGTGAGCAGGTCGGCGATGAACAGGGCCGCCGACGGGTCGCGCTCGCTCGGCTTCAGCACGAACGTGTTGCCCGTCGCGATCGCGACCGGGAACATCCAGCACGGCACCATGCACGGGAAGTTGAACGGCGTGATGCCCGCGACGACGCCGAGCGGCTGGCGCATCGTCCAGTTGTCGATGCCGGTGCTGACCTGGTCGGTGAAGTCGCCTTTCAGGAGCTGCGGCACCCCGCACGCGAATTCGATGATGTCGATGCCGCGGGCGACTTCGCCCTGCGCGTCGGAGAACACCTTGCCGTGCTCGGCCGTGATGATCGCCGCGAGTGCGTCGCGGTGCTCGTTCATCAGTTGCAGGAAGCGATGCAGGACGCGCGCGCGGCGGATCGGCGGCGTCGCCGCCCACTCGGGGAACGCGGCATGGGCCGACGCGACGGCCTGCTGCACTTCGCTGTCGTCGGCGAGCGCGACGCGGCGCACCGCGCGGCCGAGCGCCGGATTGAGCACGTCCTGGAAGCGGCCGCTGCGGCCGGAGACGGGCGCGCCGTCGACATAGTGGCCGACGTCGGCGTCGGAGGTGTACGCGGGAACCGTATTCATCGTGTCTCCTGAGGGATCGGGTAGGGTGGACGGCACCCAGTCTAGGCAAACGCGCCGGGTGGGAGAAGGCCGCGCAGCTTGATTCACTGTTCAGAATTCTGAATAATCGGCGGATGAATCAGCAAAATGTCCAGGCGCTCTGGCCGCATATCCATTCGCTGACGGTGCTGGCCGCGGCGGGCAGTTTCACGGCCGCCGCGCAGCGGCTCGGCATCAGCAAGGCCGCGATGAGCCAGCGCATCGCCGATCTCGAAAAAGCGGCCGGCGTGCCGCTCGTGCGGCGCACGACGCGCAGCGTGCGGCTCACCGACGCGGGCCAGACGCTCGTCGACAGCACGCGCGACGCGTTCGAGTCGATCGGGCAGCACTTCGCGCGCGTGAAGGACCTGGCCGGGGAGCCGCGCGGCCTGCTGCGCGTGACGGTGCCGGTCGCGCTCGGGCGCCAGCAGGTCGTGCCGCACCTGCCCGATTTCCTGCGGCGGCATCCGGGCGTGCATATCGAACTCGACCTGTCGGACCGGCTGCATTCGCTGACGCAGGAGGGTTTCGACCTCGCGATCCGCCATACGACCACAGCGCCGCAGACCCACGTCGCGTGGAAGCTGTGCGACACGCGTTCGCTGCTCGTCGCGAGCCGCGACTACCTCGACGCGCGCGGCGCGCCGAGGCACCCGAGCGAACTCGTCGAGCACAGCTGCCTGTGCTACCTGCGCGAGCACGAGCCGGCCGCGTGGAGCTTCGAGCCGGACGGCCGGCGGCGCGAGCGCGTGAGCGTGCCGGTGCGCGGCAGTTTCGCGGCGAACAACAGCGAGGCGATGCGCGAAGCCGCGCTCGGCGGGCTCGGCATCGCGCTGCTGCCGGACTTCAGCGCGCAGCGCGATCTCGACGCCGGCCGGCTCGTCGCGCTACTCGACGGCTGGCGGCCGTCGGGGGCGTTCGGCGACCACATCTTCGCGATCCGCCCGTACAGCCCGGTCGTGCCGAGCGCGGTGCGCGCGCTCGTGCGGCACCTGCGGGAACGGCTCGCGGGCGGCTTCTCCGGCGCGTGAACCCGGTGCCCGCGAGGGCCGGGCCCTGGCCTGCCCGGGCAGGCGCTGCGGCGCTGCGGTAAAATCGCGGCTTCTTCCCGCGCCGCGTGTGGCGCGACATTCGAAGGTCGACAGCCGATGCAGATTCACAAGGAAGTGGACGCGCGCGGGCTCAATTGCCCGTTGCCGATCCTGCGTGCCAAGAAAGCGCTCGCCGATATGGAAAGCGGGCAAATCCTCAAGGTGCTCGCGACCGATCCGGGTTCGCAGCGCGATTTCGCCGCGTTCGCCAAGCAGACGGGCAACGAGATCGTCGAATCGACGACGCAGGACAAGACCTTCGTGTTCCTGATGCGCCGCCGCTGAAGGCCGGCGTCATGCTGCCGGCCGCGCCTGGCGCCAGCCAGGCCGCGCTTTTCTGACAATTCTTAAACCTCGCTTCGTGACCGGCTGCGTATACTGACCCGGCCGGTCGTCCGCTCCCAGCGGATGCGCCGGCCACGGTACGTCTTACGGCGGGCACGGGGGCCATGCCTGACGCTACCGTCGTACAACGGGGAGAGGACATGTCCTTCAGACCAGGGACCATTCGAAGTCCGTCCGGAGCGGAACGCAGCGTATCGGGACTGAGCCGTATCGAGCTCGATCCGCAGCAGGATCGTCACGCGCGTGCGGCGCTGGAAGCCTATGCGGATTCGGCCGCGGCCGAGATGCCGTGGCTGGCCGAGTGGCTCGACGAACGGCTGCGCGACGCCGCGCTGGACGACGGCTCGGGCCTGACCTACTGCGGTGCGACGATCGAGCGCGTGTTCGATCTGGCGCAGGCGTGGGCGGCGAGCCAGCCGGATTACGCGGCCGCCGCGTGGGAGCGCGTGCGCGGCCAGCTGCAGCGGATGCTTGTACAACCGGCGCATTCGGAACCGCTGCCGCCGCACGTGCCGGCCGACGATGTTGCCGAGCCGGTGGCCGGCATCGCAGGCGTCGACTAGGCGCCCGATTGCGCGACGGGAAGCATTATTCGAAGAAAAGACGGTAGTCCGCGCAATTTATTGGCGAATTTCATACTACTATGATGAAATCGCCGGTTCGTCCGTGCCCCGTTTTTGAGATATTTAGCCGGGGTCGCCGGTTTGCGCAGGTGGCGCGAGCGGCGAACGACGGCTCGCCGGCCGGTATCCGGAAGCCGCGCATGTGCTGCGCGGCCGGGGTGGGGGCGGCGAGCTGAACTGGACGAATCGATTTCGATTTGCGGGGTGCTATGAGAATTGCTGTACTGGATGACGATCCGGCCCAGACGGATTTCGTCAGTCAAACGCTGACGGCCGTCGGCCATACGTGCTATGCGTTCAAGGAAGGCAAGGCCCTGAAGAAGCGCCTGCAGCGCGAGACCTTCGATCTGCTGGTGCTCGACTGGAACGTGCCCGACATGTCCGGCGAGGAAGTGCTGAAGTGGGTGCGTGCGAATCAGACCGAGCACAGCCTGCCGATCATCTTCATGACGAGCCGTGACGACGAGGCGGGGATCACGCAGATCCTCAACGCCGGCGCCGACGATTACGTGGTCAAGCCCGTGTCGGGCCCGATCCTGCGTGCGCGCATCGGCTCGTTGCTGCGCCGCGCGTATCCGGTCAACGCCGAGGCAACCGTTCGCGAATTCGATCAATTCCGTTTCGACGTGAACCTGAAGCAGGCCTACGTCGGCGACAAGGCCGTGAGTCTCACGCAGAAGGAATTCGAGCTCGCGCTGCTGCTGTTCCAGCACCTCGACCGGCCGCTGTCGCGCGCGCACATTCTCGATCTCGTGTGGAAGCAGGCGACCGACATCCCGTCGCGCACGATGGATACGCACATCTCGATGCTGCGCACCAAGCTCGGCCTGCGGCCCGAAAACGGCTATCGCCTCGCGCCGATCTACGGCTACGGCTACCGGCTCGAGCGGGTCGGCCAGGGAGAACCGGAGTGACCACGGGAATCACGCAGCACACGGCGAACCTGCGGACGGTGGTGCTGCGTGTGTCCTGCGCGGTCGCGTTTGCGTTCGCCGCGCAGCATGCGGCCGCGCAGCCGCCAGCCGCGGCGGGCAAGATGGTCGTCTACCGCACGCAGGCGGGCGATACGCTGTACGACGTCGCCGCGCGCTACCTGCAGGGCGCGGACGACTGGCAACTGCTTCAGCAGATCAACGGCGTACCCGCGCCGAAACACCTGCAGCCCGGCATCGCGCTGAAGCTGCCGGTGGCGCGCCTGCGCAAGGAAAAACTGACCGCGCGCGTCATCGCGGTACAGGGAACGGCCGAACGCGCGTCCGGCGACGCTTACGCGCCGCTCGCGAACGATGCGACGCTTGCCGAGGGCGATCGCGTGCGCACGGGCCCGAACGGCTTCGTGACGCTCGAGCTTGCCGACGGCACGCACATGAGCCTGCCGCCCGACAGCCAGCTCGACCTGAAGGCGCTGCGCCGCACGGTGCTGACCGGCACGCTCGATCGTGAGTTCGAACTCACGCGCGGCTCGGTCGACAGCGAGGTCACCCATCTGAAGAAACGCGACGACCGCTTCCAGATCCGTTCGCCGTCGGTCGTGGCCGGCGTGCGCGGTACGCACTTTCGCGTGAATTACGACGCGGCCGGTAGCGCGTCGACGCGCGTCGAAGTGCTCGACGGTACCGTCGGCGTCGCGGGCGATCGGCAGCCGGCCGGTCCGACGCTCGTGCATGCGAATTTCGGCAGCGTCGCGACATCGTCCGGCGCGGTCGGTGCACCCGTCGAGCTGCTGCCCGCGCCGGCGCTCGCGCATCCCGACAAGGTGCAGGACGAGCCCGACGTCACATTCGACGTCGCGCCGCTCGCCGACGCGCATGCCTACCGCTTGCAGCTCGCGCACGACGCCGGGTTGCTCGACCTGTTCCGCGAAACGCGCACCGATTCTCCGCGGGCGGTCTTTCACGACGTGCCGAACGGAAACTACTTCGTGCGGGTCGCCGCGATCGACGCGAACGGCCTCGAGGGCCGGCCGCGCACGTATGCGTTCGAGCGCCGCGTGATGGGGCTCGACGCGAGCGCGTCGCCCGGCGCCGGCGGCTACGAGTTCCGCTGGTCGCCGAACGGTTCGGGCAAGGATGCGCGCTACCGGTTCGTGCTGTCGCGCTCGAAGGACCTGAGCGCACCGGTCGTCGACCAGGTCGGCCTGCATGCGCGCCAGATCACCGTCGCGCACCTGCCGCCGGGCGACTATTTCTGGGCCGTGACCGTCGAGGAATTCGAGGGCGGCAAGTTCTACGAGAAGACCAGTCCGGTCAGCGCGTTCACGCTGTCGCGCTGATCCGCGGCGCATGAAACCCGACTCCGTTTCCCCGCGGCGGCGCCTCGGCCGCCGCTTCCTGATCGAATGGATCGCGATCGGCTGCCTCGGGATCGCGGTGATCCTCGCGTGCGCGCTCGGCCGCCTGTCGACGAGCGTCGATGGCCTGATTTACGACCGGCTGCTGATGCTGCGCAGCCTGCCGCTGTCGCCCGACGTGGTGGTCGTCGACATCGACAACCAGAGCGTGTCCGCGCTCGGCCGCTGGCCGTGGTCGCGCGACGTGCACGCGCGGCTGCTCGACACGCTGGCGCGCGCGCAGCCGGCTGCCGTCGTCTACGACGTGCTGTTTACCGAGCCGTCCGCGGAGGATCGCGCGTTCGCGGACGCGATGAGCCGCGTGCCGACCTTCCTGCCCGTGCTGCTGAGCCCCGAACAGGCGGACGGCACGCGCGCGGTCGATCCGCCGGTGGCCGCGCTCGCGGCGCGCGCGGTCGGGCTCGGCCACATCAACCTCGAAGTCGACCGCGACGGTATCGTCCGCAGCGTCGCACTGTTCGAAAGCGACGGCCGCGTGCGCTGGCCGCAACTGATGGTGCCCGTGTATCGCGCGATCCAGGGCGGCCGGCTGCATCCGGTCGGCGGCGTGCCGGGCGGGAACGCGCACGACCTGTCGCGCGATGCGGCGGGCGAGGGCCGCTACCTGATCCCGTTCAGCCGCAACACGCCCGCGTATCCGACGCTGTCGTTCGACGACGTGCTCGAAGGGCGCGTGAAACCCGACGCGCTGCGCGGCAAGATCGTCGTCGTCGGCGTGACGGCGTCGGGGCTGTACGACCGCTTCGCGACGCCCGTGTCCGGCGAGTTCGGGCCGCTCGCCGGTGTGTACATCCATGCCAACGTGCTCGACATGCTGGCGACCGGCAGCGCGATCTCGCCCGCGTCGCGCACCGGGCTGTTCGCCGCGTCGCTGCTGCCGCTCGCCGTGCTGCTGGGCGGCTTCCTGATGCTGTCGCCGTGGCGCGCGCTGCTGCTCACGCTGAGCCTTGCCGGGCTCGCCGTCGTCGCGAGCATGGCGCTGCTGTTCGAGGCGCGCATCTGGCTGTCGCCGGCGCCCGCGATCTTCGGGCTGGTCGCCGTCTACCCGATCTGGAACTGGCGGCGCCTGGAAATGACGATGTCGTACCTGCGCCGCGAACTGCAGCGGCTTGCCGACGAGCCGCACCTGTTGCCCGAGGCGCCGCGCACGCGCAGCGTCGGCGGCGACGTGCTCGAGCGGCAGATGGCGCTGATGGCGCAAGCCGCGCAGCGCGTGCAGGACATGAAGCGCTTCGTGTGGGACAGCCTCGACAGCATGCCCGAGCCGATCTTCGTGACCGACCTGGCCGGCACCGTGCTGATTGCGAACCATGCGGCCAAGCGCTACGGGTCGCGCCTGTCGCTGCCGCTGCCGGAAGGGCGGCCGCTGCGCACCGCGCTCGGCGAGCTGACGTTCATGAAGACCGTCGACGGTAACGCCGAACACGATTCGGCGATCCGCGAGCACTGGCCGGCCGTGCTCGACCCGACGCTCGAGGCCGAGCACGACGCGATGGCGCGCGGCATCGAGGTGCGCGATCGCGACGGGCTCGACCATCTGCTACGCTACGCGGCCTGCACGAACGCGCAGGGCCGCGTGACGGGCTGGATCGCCGGTCTCGTCGACGTGACCGAACTGCATGCGGCCGAGCGGCAGCGCGAGGAAGCGCTGCACCTGCTGTCGCACGACATGCGCTCGCCGCAGTCGTCGATTCTCGCGCTCGTCGAAATCGAGCGCGACCGCGCCGAAACCGATGCGATGCGCGGGCTGCTCGCGCGGATCGAGCGTTATGCGCACCGCGCGCTGTCGCTGGCCGACGAGTTCGTGCAGCTGGCGCGTGCGGAGTCGCAGGTGTACCAGCTCGAAGTGACGAGCCTCGTCGACGTGCTGATCGATGCCAGCGACGAGGTGTGGCCGCAGGCGCAGGCAAAGCACATCCGCGTCGATACCGACGTCGGCACCGACATGTGCTGGGTGCGCGCGGACCGCTCGCTGATCACGCGCGCGTTCGTGAACCTGCTGAACAATGCGGTCAAATACAGTCCGTCCGATACCGTGATCACGTGTACGCTGGCGGTCGAGCACGCGTCGAAGCGGATGTTCTGTACGATTCGCGATCAGGGGTACGGCATTGCGCCGGAAGATCAGCGGCATCTGTTCGAGCGTTTCAAGCGGTTCCATGCCGGCGAGCGGCCCGAAATCTCGGGCTCCGGGCTCGGCATGGCATTCGTGAAGACGGTCGTCACGCGCCATGGGGGCAGCGTGTCGGTCGACAGCGAGGTGGGTGTCGGCACCGCGGTGACGGTGTCGCTGCCCGCGATCGACGAGCCGTCCGCCTGACAGGGCCGGGCACGACGGCAGGCATTTGGGGAAAGCCATGAGAAAGGAATGGGCAGCGGCCGCGCTGGCGGCGTCGCTGTTGACGGGTTGCGCCGGCGTGACGAGCGGCGTGAGTGCGGTCGGGCAGCCGAACGCGTTCGCATCCGATGCACACGGCTACGATTTCGTGCGGACGGCCGCGCAGGCCAACGATGCCGAATACCGGCAGATCGAGACGCTCGTGCGCGACGAACTCGCGCACCGCGGCTTCGATGCGAAACCGCTCAAGGACGCGCGCTACCGGCTGTCGGTCGCCTACGCGACGCAGCCGACGGCGGTCGCGGCCGTCGCCGACCAGTGCGGTGCGGCGAGCAGCGCATGCGTGACCGTCGACGGGCCGTCGCCGCTCGCGCTGCCGTTCGCCGGGAAGGTATACCGTCACGTGCTGACGCTGCGGTTCGTCGACGCGAAGTCGGGGGCCGACGTCTATCGCGTGACGGCGTCGCTGCGCGATCGCGAGCCGGGCACGCAGCAGGCCGCGCCGGCGCTCGTGAAGAGCGCGCTCGCGAAGATGCCGTTCGGCGCGGGCAACGGCTGGCTCGTCAAGACGAAAAAAGACGACGCGGGCGGGATGCCGGGCGTCGTCTCGGTGAAGCCGGCCGAAGCGCGCTGAGCGCCGGCCGGTGAGGTGAGGGCGGGCTCGCCGGAGTGAGCCCTTGTGCCCTTGCCGCGTTCAGTCGGCCGGGTGTGCGCCGTCGCGCGAGCGCAGGTACGCGTCGAATTCCGCACCGACTTCCGCGTGGCGCAGCGCGAATTCGACCGTCGCCTTCAGGTAGCCGAGCTTGCTGCCGCAGTCGTAGCGCGTGCCCTGGTACTTGTAGGCCAGCACCTGTTCATCGGCGAGCAGTGCCTGGATCGCGTCGGTGAGCTGCAGTTCGCCGCCCGCGCCGGGCTTCAGCGCGCGCAGGTGCTCGAAGATCCTCGGCTTCAGGATGTAGCGCCCGACCACGCCGAGGTTCGACGGCGCGACTTCCGGCGCCGGCTTTTCGATGATCGCCGACATCTTGACGATCGACTCTTCCCACTCCTTGCCGTCGACGATCCCGTACGACTTCGTCTCCGACGGCGGGATCTCTTCGACGCCGATCACCGAGCTGTGATAGTGGTCGAACACGTCGACCATCTGTTTCATCACGGGCGGGTTGCCGTCGAGCAGGTCGTCGGCGAGGATCACCGCGAACGGGTTGTCCGCCACGAGCTTTTCCGCGCACAGCACCGCATGGCCGAGGCCGAGCGCTTCCGGCTGGCGCACGTAGAAGCAGTCGACATGGCTCGGCTTGATGCTGCGCACGAGCTCGAGCAGCTTCTCCTTGCCGCGCGCCTCGAGTTCGGCCTCGATTTCGTACGACTTGTCGAAGTGGTCCTCGATCGCGCGCTTGCTGCGCCCGGTGACGAAGATCATCTCGGTAATGCCGGCGGCGATCGCTTCCTCGACCGCGTACTGGATCAGCGGCTTGTCGACGACCGGCAGCATTTCCTTCGGGCTTGCCTTCGTTGCCGGCAGGAAGCGCGTGCCGAGGCCGGCAACTGGGAATACCGCCTTGGTGACTTTCAACATGATCGAACCTTTATTTCTGTAATCGACTTGTCAGACGGTTTATGTTCACGCCCGCATTATAGTGAACGCAAACAACCTTACCCTTTGTTACGCAGGCAACCGATCGAGCTGCGCACGCAGTTTTTCGAGCGTGCTCTGGAATTCCGCGACGCGCTTCTGCTCCTGTTCGACCACCGCCGGCGGCGCTTTCGCGACGAAAGCCTCGTTGCCGAGCTTCGCATTGCACTTCGCGATTTCGCCCGTCAGGCGCGCGATTTCCTTCGACAGGCGCTCGCGTTCGGCCGCGACGTCGATTTCCACCTTCAGCACCAGCTTGTTCGGCCCGACGATCGCGATCGGCGCGCCATGCGCTTCCTTGTCGAGCGCCGCTTCGTCCGCGAGGATCTGCACTTCCGACAGGCGCGCGAGGGCCTGGACGTACGGCGCGAACGAGCGCAGGCGCTCGGCATCGCCGGCGGCAAGCAGCGGCACCTTGGTTGCCGGCGACAGGTTCATCTCGCCGCGCAGGTTGCGGCACGCGTCGACGATCGCCTTCAGGTCGGCCGCCCACTGTTCGGACGCCTCGTCGATCTTCTGCAGGTTCGCGACCGGGTACGCCTGCACCATCAGCGACGCTTCTCCGTCGGCCTTGCCTTGCGGATAGCGGCCCGCGAGCGGCGCGACCTTCTGCCAGAGCGCTTCGGTAATGAACGGGATGATCGGGTGGGCGAGGCGCAGCACCGTTTCGAGCACGCGCAGCAGCGTGCGGCGCGTGGCGCGCTGCTGTTCCGGCGTGCCGTTCTGGATCTGCACCTTCGCGAGTTCGAGATACCAGTCGCAGTATTCGTCCCACACGAACTTGTAGATGCTGCTTGCGATGTTGTCGAAGCGGTAATCGGCGAAGCCCTTCGCGATGTCGGCCTCGGTGCGCTGCAGCAGCGACACGATCCAGCGGTCGGCCGCCGAGAAGTCGAGGTAGCCGCCCGGGCCGCAATCGCCCGCGCCGCAGACTTCCGGCTTGTCGCTGCCGCAGTCGTGGCCTTCGCTGTTCATCAGCACGAAGCGCGTCGCGTTCCACAGCTTGTTGCAGAAGTTGCGATAGCCTTCGCAGCGCGCGAGGTCGAAGTTCACGTTGCGGCCGAGCGTTGCCATCGACGCCATCGTGAAGCGCAGCGCGTCGGTGCCGAACGCGGCGATGCCGTCCGGGAATTCCTTGCGCGTCTTCTTCTCGATCGTCGCGGCCTGTTTCGGGTTCATCAGGCCCGTCGTGCGCTTCGCGACCAGCGTGTCGAGGTCGATGCCGTCGACGATGTCGATCGGGTCGAGCGTGTTGCCCTTGCTCTTCGACATCTTCTGGCCTTCCGCGTCGCGCACGAGGCCGTGCACGTAGACGGTGTGGAACGGCACCTGGCCCGTGAAGTGCGTGGTCATCATCACCATCCGGGCGACCCAGAAGAAGATGATGTCGAAGCCCGTGACGAGCACCGACGACGGCAGGAAGTGCTTCAGCTCAGGCGTTTCGTTCGGCCAGCCGAGCGACGAGAACGGCACGAGCGCCGACGAGAACCACGTGTCGAGCACGTCCTCGTCGCGCTTCAGTGCGCCCGCGTAACCCTTCGCGGCAGCCTGCGCGCGCGCTTCTTCCTCGTTGCGCGCGACGAACACCTCGCCGTTCTCGCCGTACCACGCGGGAATCTGGTGGCCCCACCACAGCTGGCGCGAGATGCACCAGTCCTGGATGTTCTCGAGCCACTGGTAATAGGTGGTCGTCCAGTTTTCCGGCACGAACTTGATCTGGCCGTTGCGCACGACGTCGAGCGACGTTTCCGTGATCGACTTGCCGGGATTGAACGTGCCTTCCGGCGCCGGCTTCGTCATCGCGACGAACCACTGGTCGGTCAGCATCGGCTCGATCACGACGCCCGTGCGGTCGCCGCGCGGCACCATCAGCTTGTGCGGTTTCACCGAGTCGAGGAAGCCCGCTGCGTCGAGGTCGGCGACGATCGCCTTGCGCGCGTCGAAGCGGTCGAGGCCGCGATACTGCTCGGGGCCGTTGTCGTTGATCTTCGCGTCGAGCGTCAGGATCTCGATCGGCGCGAGGTTGTGGCGCAGGCCGACCTGGTAGTCGTTGAAGTCGTGCGCGGGCGTGACCTTCACGACGCCCGTGCCGAACTCGCGGTCGACGTAGTCGTCGGCGATCACCGGGATCTCGCGGCCCGTCAGCGGCAGCGTGACGAGCTTGCCGATCAGGTGCGCGTAGCGCTCGTCTTCCGGATGGACCATCAGCGCGACGTCGCCGAGCATCGTTTCCGGGCGCGTCGTGGCAACGGTCAGCGAGCCCGAGCCGTCGACGAGCGGGTAGCGGATGTGCCACAGGTGGCCGTTTTCCTCTTCGCTCACGACTTCGAGATCCGACACGGCGGTCAACAGCACCGGATCCCAGTTGACGAGGCGCTTGCCGCGGTAGATCAGGCCCTGTTCATAAAGCGTGACGAACACGTCGCGCACGGCGGCCGACATCTTGTCGTCCATCGTGAAGTACTCGCGCGACCAGTCGGTCGACGCGCCGATGCGACGCACCTGGCCGGTGATCGTCGAACCGGATTTTTCCTTCCATTCCCACACGCGCTCCACGAACTTCTCGCGGCCGAGGTCGTGGCGCGACACGCCCTGCGCGTCGAGCTGGCGCTCGACGACGATCTGGGTCGCGATCCCCGCGTGGTCGGTGCCGGGCACCCACAGCGTGTTCTCGCCGAGCATCCGGTGGTAGCGGGCGAGGCCGTCCATGATCGTCTGGTTGAACGCGTGGCCCATGTGCAGCGTGCCCGTCACGTTCGGCGGCGGCAACTGGATCGAGAAATCGGGGCGGGCCGGATCGAATGCCGGGGCCGCGTAACCGCGCTTTTCCCACTCCGGCCCCCAATGGGACTCGATGGTGTGGGGCTCGAAACTCTTCGCAAGCGTGTTGTCGCTCATGTTGGAAATCTGCCGAAAAATGCGTGAATTGGATGCCGAATCCGACAATTATAAATGGATGCACATCGACCAGCCATCGCCTTGCCGGCGCGGGCCCGTCGCGACGCGGCCGCCACGTGCCGGCAACGTGTCGGCAACGTACCCGCGACGGGCGGTCGAACGGATCGGGAACGGCATCGGCCGGCCGACTTATAATGTCGGGTCCGCATTTTTCTCGCCCGTTCGCTGCCGCTCCATGCCCGACCTGCTCGCCAATCTGAACCCCGAACAACTCGCCGCCGTCACGTTGCCGAACGAACCGGCGCTGATCCTCGCAGGGGCGGGCAGCGGCAAGACCCGCGTACTGATCACGCGCATCGCGTGGCTGATCCAGCAGGGCTACGCATCGCCGCCCACCGTGCTCGCCGTGACCTTCACGAACAAGGCCGCGCGCGAGATGATGGCGCGCCTGTCGGCGATGATGCCGATCGACACGCGCGGGATGTGGATCGGCACGTTCCACGGCCTGTGCAACCGGATGCTGCGCACGCACTGGCGCGACGCCGGCCTGCCGCAGACCTTCCAGATCCTCGACACGGCCGACCAGCTGTCCGCGATCAAGCGGCTGATGAAGGCGGCGAACGTCGACGACGAGAAGTACCCGCCGAAGAACGTCCAGTACTTCATCAACAATGCGAAGGAGCAGGGGCTGCGTCCCGACAAGGTCGACGCGACCGACAACTTCAACCGCAAGTTCGTCGAGCTGTACCAGGCATACGACCAGCAGTGCCAGCGCGAGGGTGTCGTCGATTTCCCCGAGCTGCTGCTGCGCTGCTATGAATTGCTCGCGTACAACGCGCCGCTGCGCGCGCACTACCAGGCGCGCTTCCGGCACATCCTCGTCGACGAGTTCCAGGACACCAACAAGCTGCAGTACGCGTGGCTCAAGATGCTCGCGGGCGGCCAGAACGCGATCTTCGCGGTCGGCGACGACGATCAGTCGATCTACGCGTTCCGCGGCGCGAACGTCGGCAACATGCGCGACTTCGAAGACGAATTCCGTGTGCGCAACCTGATCAAGCTCGAGCAGAACTACCGGTCGCACGGCAACATCCTCGACGCGGCGAACCAGCTGATCTCGAACAACACGCACCGCCTCGGCAAGAACCTGCGCACCGACGCGGGCCATGGCGAGCCCGTGCGCGTGTACGAGGCGAGCACCGATTCGCAGGAAGCCGGCTGGATCGTCGAGGAGATCCGCTCGCTGATCAACACCGGGATGGCGCGCAGCGAAGTGGCCGTCCTGTACCGCAGCAACGCGCAGTCGCGCTCGATCGAGCATACGCTGATGTCGTCGGGCATTCCGTACCGCGTGTACGGCGGCCTGCGCTTCTTCGAACGCCAGGAAGTGAAGCACGCGCTCGCGTACCTGCGCCTGATCGACAACCCGAACGACGACACCGCGTTCGTGCGCGTCGTGAACTTCCCGACCCGCGGAATCGGCGCGCGCTCGATCGAGCAGCTCGCCGACGCCGCGCGCCTGTACGGCTGCTCGATGGCCGCCGCGATTCCGTACGTGACGGGCAAGGCCGGCACGAGCCTCGGCGGGTTCGCGAACCTGGTCGCGAAGATGCGCGCCGACACGCAGCACATGAACCTGCCCGACACCGTCGAGCACATCGTGCGCGCCAGCGGTCTCGCCGATTTCTACCAGGGCGAGCGCGAAGGCCAGGACCGTCTCGAGAACTTGCAGGAACTCGTGAACGCGGCCACCGCGTTCATCGCCGAGGAGGGCTACGGGCTCGACACGCCGGCCCGTTCGATTCCGCTGCGCGCGGGCGCGATCGCGGCCCCGGAGCTCGGCACCGCGGCGGACGACCAGGCGGTCGACGTGCTCGACCCGGTGTCGCCTGCCGACCCGGCACAGAACCCCGACACGATGACGCCGCTCGCCGGTTTCCTGTCGCATGCGTCGCTGGAGGCCGGCGACAACCAGGCGCAGGCCGGCCAGGACGCCGTGCAGCTGATGACGGTGCACGCGGCGAAGGGGCTCGAATTCTCGGCCGTGTTCATCACGGGCCTCGAGGAAGGGCTGTTCCCGCACGAGAACAGCGTGCTCGAATCGGACGGCCTCGAGGAAGAGCGCCGGCTGATGTACGTCGCTATCACGCGCGCGAAGGAGAGGCTCTACCTGTCGTTCGCGCAGAGCCGGATGCTGCATGGCCAGACGCGTTACAACGTGCGCTCGCGCTTCTTCGACGAGTTGCCCGAACACGTGCTCAAGTGGCTGACGCCGAAGGTCGAGGCCGGTTCGCGCTGGGGTGGCCGGTCGGACAACGCCGGGTACGGGCGCGACTGGTTCGCGCGGCCGGGCGGCGGCAGTCGCGAGCAGATCGTCGATGCGGCCGTGTCCGCGCCGCTGCCGGCGTTCGCGAACAAGCAGCGTGCCGCCGATACCGGTTTCCGCGTCGGCCAGCAGGTGTTCCATACCAAGTTCGGCGAAGGCACGGTCACCGCGCTCGAAGGCAACGGCACCGATGCGAAGGCACAGGTGAAATTCAAGCGGCACGGCGAGAAGTGGCTCGCGCTCGCGGTCGCGAAACTGCAGGCGGTGGAATGACGGGCATCGACAGGGTGGGTACCGCTTCGATTCGACCGCTCGGCATCCTGGCCGCGTTGCCCGAGGAACTCGGCGACCTGATCGCCGCGATGCGCGCCGACGGCGCGATGAAGACGGTCACGCTCGGCCGCCGCGATTATCACGTCGGTACCGTGCACGGCGCGGCCTGTGTGGTGACGCTCGCGCGGGTCGGCAAGGTCGCGGCCGCCGCGACGGTCAGCGCGCTGATCCACGTGTTCGGCGTGTCGGGCATCGTGTTCACCGGCGTCGCGGGCGGTGTGTCGCGCACGGTGCGCGTCGGCGATGTCGTCGTGGCCGATACGCTGCTGCAGCACGATCTCGACGCGTCGCCGCTGTTTCCGCGCTATGAGGTGCCTTTGCTCGGCATCACGCGTTTCGCGACCGACGCCGCACTGACCGCGCGCCTGCGGGCCGCGTGCACGCAATTCGTCGCGGAAGAGGGTGCGCAGTTCGCCGCTCGCTTCAGCCTGGCCGGCGCGACGTTGCATGCGGGGCTCGTCATCAGCGGCGACCGCTTCGTGTCGAGCGAGCGCGAGGTCGTCGCGCTGCGCGATGCGCTGCCGGATGCGCTCGCGGTCGAAATGGAAGGGGCCGCGATCGCGCAGGTGTGCGCGGAGCACGACGTGCCGTTCGCGCTCGTGCGCACGATCTCCGATACGGCCGACGACCACGCGACGCAGTCGTTCTCGCACTTCCTGTCGGCGATCGCGAGCAGCTATTCGTCCGGCATCCTCAAGCGTTTCCTGACGCTGCACGCGACGACGGCGGCCTGAAGCCGCCGTCGATCCCGTCGATCGGAGCATCACGGCCGCGGCGCCGGCAGGCGCGCCGCGGCCGTTTTTTCACGCCTTCTTGCGCCGGCTGCTTTCGAGGTTCGGCAGGAACACCGTCAGCACGCCGATCAGCGGCAGGAACGAGCACACCTTGTAGACGAACGTGATGCTCGTTGCGTCGGCGAGCTGGCCGAGCACGGCCGCGCCGACACCGCCGAGGCCGAACGCGAAGCCGAAGAACAGGCCCGCGACCATCCCGACCTTGCCGGGCATCAGCTCCGTCGCGTAGACCAGGATCGCGGCGAACGCCGACGCGAGCACGATGCCGATGATCACGGTCAGCACGCTGGTCCAGAACAGGTTCGCGTACGGCAGCAGCAGCGTGAACGGCGCGACGCCGAGGATCGACACCCAGATCACGTACTTGCGGCCGATCCGGTCGCCCACCGGCCCCCCGATCAGCGTGCCCGCCGCCACGGCCGCGAGGAACACGAACAGGTGGATCTGCGCGGCCTGCACCGACAGGTGGAACTTGTCGATCAGGTAGAACGTGAAATAGCTGTTGATGCTCGCGAGGTAGAAATACTTCGAGAACACGAGCAGCACCAGCACGCCGATCGCGCCCATCACGCGGCCGCGCGACAGCGTCGGATGGCCGGCCGCCGCGGCCTTCTTCTTCATCGACGGATGCTTCTTGTACCAGTGGCCGATCTGCGTGAGCACGATCATCGCGACGAGCGCGGCTGCCGAGAACCACGCGATGCTGTGCTGGCCGTGCGGAATGATCACGAGCGCGGCGAGCAGCGGCCCGAGCGCGGAACCCGCGTTGCCGCCGACCTGGAACACCGACTGCGCGAGCCCGTGCTGACCGCCCGACGCCATCCGCGCGACGCGCGACGATTCGGGATGGAACACCGACGAGCCGCAGCCGACGAGCGCCGCGGCCACCAGCAGCATCGGGAAATTCGGCGCGACCGACATCAGCAGCAGCCCGGCGAGCGTGAAACCCATGCCGACCGGCAGCGAATACGGTTTCGGCCGCTTGTCGGTATAGAGGCCGATGAGCGGCTGCAGCAGCGACGCGGTGATCTGGTAGGTGAGCGTGATCAGGCCGATCTGCGCGAACGACAGCGCGAACTGGCTCTTGAGCATCGGGTAGATCGCGAGGATCAACGACTGGATCATGTCGTTGAGCATGTGCGAGAAGCTGATCGCGCCGAGCACCGGGTAGACGGTGCGGGCGACGGGTGGCGCGGAAGGCTGGGTGGCGGCTGCGCCGGCGGAGCCGGTGTCGAGGCTGGTTTCCATGTGAGAGCTGAACGAGTTGAGGTGGCGGGCGCGCTCTGCTGGGGATCGGCGCGTCTTGAATCGTTGCTGCGTCAAAGAAGTGTAATGTGGCGTATCGGGAATGTCCGGACAAGTTTTGTCGTAAATCGGACATTCATCCGACGGATCGCCCGATGCCCGCTTTTTTGGCCGGGTATAACGCAGGCGGCACGCCCGCCCGCAAGCGGGGCGGGCGCCCGGGGGCCGGTGCGTGGTTTACCGGACTCAAGAAACGGCGGTGGCGGCCGTAGAACGACCCAATGACAACAGGCGCGCCGCGCCCGGCACCGGCTATCCGCCGTGCGGGCGCAGGACGCGCGGCATGGCCAGCCATCGCGGGTACGCCGGGACCGACCTTTCCGGCCGCGTGATCAATACGGGGATATATCGATGAAAGCAGCATCTTTGCGTCCACAGCCCGGTGCGGTCGCCGCCGCACCCGACGTCGCCGCCGGTCGCGCCGCCCGGCGCCCGCGGGCGGCGCGTCGCGAGCGCCGGCCGTGGACCGTCAAGGCGACGTTGCGCGCCGCATTCGCGATCCTGCTCGCCGGCACGCTGGCGATCGGCATGTTTTCGCTCTGGCAGATCAGCCGGCTGAATGCGTCGATCGCGTCCGTCTACGAGCAGGGTCACGTCGCGAGCCGCGCGGCCGAGGAGGTTCGGGCCGAAGTGCTGCGCGCGAGCCGTGCCCAGAAGATGCTGCTGACCGCGACCACCGCGAAGGAACGCGACGAGCTGGGCGCCGAGGTGGGCGCGGGGCTCGCGTCGATCGGCCAGGCGCTCGGCACGCTGCAGCGCTACGCGGATCCGGCCGACGTCGACGATTCGGCGCGGCTGCGCGCATTCTCGACGGCGGTCGGCGCGTGGAGCGCGCATCTGCGCGATTTCGTCGCGCTCGTGCGGGCACAGCCGCTCGACCTGTCGCAGATGAGCTGGCAGGTCGGCACGCAGGACGTGTCGCTGCTGGTCGAAACCGGCAAGCTCGAAAAACTGGTCGCCGAACTCGTGAAGACACGCGGCGCGAAGTCGAAGGCGACGCTCGATGCGTCCGCCACCATTTTCTCGTCGTCGTTCGCGATGATCGCGGCGATGACGGTTGCGCTGATCGTGCTCGCGATCGTCATCGCGGAGCGCGTCGTGCGCCGTCTCGCGTCGCAGCTCGGCGGCGAGCCCGCGCACGCGAAGGCGATTGCCGCGGACATCGCGCGCGGCGACCTGACGCGACCAATTACGCTGGGCCGGCACGACCGCGACAGCATGGTGCGTGCGCTGGCCGAGATGCAGACGGGGCTCGCGGCGACCGTCGGCGAGATTGCCGTCAGCGCCGAGGCGATCGCGGCCGCGTCGGGCGAGATTTCCACCGGCAATCTCGATCTGTCCAGGCGTACCGAGCAGCAGGCCGTCGCGCTCGAGCGCACCGCGGCCAGCATGGAGCAGCTCACGTCGACCGTACGGCAGAACGCCGAGAACGCGCGGCAGGCGAGCGCGCTCGCGGCCAATGCTTCGGCCGTTGCGGAGACGGGCGGGGAAGTCGTCGGGCGCGTCGTCGCGACGATGAGCGAGATCGACGACAGCGCGAAGAACATCCGCGAGATCATCGGCACGATCGAGGGGATCGCGTTCCAGACCAACATTCTCGCGTTGAACGCGGCGGTCGAGGCCGCCCGCGCGGGCGAGCAGGGGCGTGGCTTCTCGGTGGTCGCGGGTGAAGTCCGCCTGCTCGCGCAGCGCGCGGCGACCGCGGCGAAGGAGATCCGCGCGCTGATCGGCGCGTCGGTCGAGCGAGTCGCGAACGGTGCGGCGCTCGCGCACGATGCGGGCCGCACGATGGACGACGTCGTTCGGGCGGTCAAGCGCGTGACCGACATCATCGGTGAAATTTCCGCCGCATCGGACGAGCAAAGCGCGGGCATCGACGAGATCGGCCGCGCGGTCACGCAGATGGACGCCGGCACCCAGCAGAACGCGGCACTCGTCGAGCAGGCGGCCGCCGCGGCGAATGCGCTCGACGAGCAGGCGCAGGCCTTGAAGTCGCTGGTCGGGCGCTTTCGTATCGCGGCCTGAGCGCTGCCGACCGTTCAGACGTTACGACTTCTTCTGCTTGTCCGGATCGATGATGACCGTGCAGGTCGTACCCGCCGACAGCACCACGTCGGCCGGCACTTCGTCGATCCTGATGCGCACCGGCACGCGCTGCGCGAGGCGCACCCAGTTGAAGGTCGGGTTCACGTCCGCGACGAGGTCGCGGCTTTGCGGGTTGTCGCGATCGTAGATGCCGCGCGAGATGCTTTCGACGTGGCCCTTCATCACGCCGCCGCTCATCAGCCGCATTTCGGCCGGCGCGCCGATCTTCACGCGCGGCAGCTTGGTTTCCTCGAAGTAGCCGTAGACCCAGAACGAGTGGCTGTCGACGATCGCGAGCTTCGCCTGGCCGGCCACCGCGTAGTTGCCCTTGAACGTCTGCAGGTTCGTGATGTAGCCGTCGACCGGCGCGACGACGCGCGTGCGCTCGAGGTTGAGCTTCGCGGCATCGAGCGCGGCGATCGCCTGCTGGTACTGCGCATCGGCGCTCGACGCACTGTGCGCGGCGTTCTCGCGGTTTTCCTTCGACACGACGAGCGCATCGAGATCCGCGCGGCGCGCCGCGTCATCGCGGCGCATCTGCAGTTCCGCGCGGCGGGCGGCGACGGCCGCCTGCGCCTGCTCGACCGCGATCTGGTAGTGCGAAGGGTCGATCTGCATGATCAGGTCGCCCTTTTTCACGAGCTGGTTGTCATGCACGGGCAGTTCGACGATCGCGCCCGACACGTCCGGCGCGACGTTGACGATCTCGGCGCGCACGCGCCCGTCGCGCGTCCACGGATCGTCCATGTAGTGCACCCACAGCGAGCGCCCGATCAGGATCGCGACGAGAAGGATGACGGCGGTCGCGACGAAGCCGAAGAGTTTTCTGAGAATCATGATGGTTCGGAATCAACGGTAAACGGCAAGACTCAGTCCGCCGCAAATGCAGACGAGGAGGCAGGCCCGGAACAGCGACGGGTGCCAGACGAGACGGTAGAGGCCCGTATAGGCGAGCAGGCGGTCGACGGCCCAGGTCGCGAGCGCGCCGAGGACGAACATCAGCACCACCGTGGGCATGTAGGCATCGAGAATGGCGATTTCACGCGGCATCATGACGAGGCTCCTGGTTGGGGACGCACGGGGCGGTTGCGGTTGAGCGCGGCGAGCGGCGATTCGGGATCGAGCAGTGCCGTGCGCACGAAATGCAGATGGCTCAGGATGCGCTGCAGCCGGTGGCGTTCGTCGCGCGTCGGCGTGAATGCGTCGAGCGTCTGCCGGGTCGCGTCGATCGCATCGTTCACCGCGGCGAGCGTTGCATCGAAACGTTCGGCGTCCGGCCGCGCGAACAGCGACGACAGCGCGGCGCGCATCGTCTCGATCGCGCGGCGCCACGGCGTCGTCGGCGCGTAGCGCGGGTCGGACGGCAGCGTTGCCAGCTCGTGGCGCAGGTCGATGGCCGCATTCCCGGTTTCGAGCACCGCGAACATCCAGCGCAGCGCGTCGCGCTGCACGTCGGGCTGGTCGGCCGACAGCGTGTGCGCCTGGTACATCAGGTCGCGCGCACCGCTCTCGAAGCGCGTGCGCAGTCCGGCGAGCCGCGCGTGGCAGGCCGCGACGGCCTGGTGACGCAGGTCGGCGAACAGGCGTTTCTTGAGCCACGGCGCGGTCGGCGGGAACAGCACGGCGAACGCGATCGCCGAGACGAGCATCGACAACAGGAGCGCGAGCGCGTCGTTCATGAAGCTCGTCGGATCGTAGTGCGTGATGCTGTCGGGGCCGGCGAGGAAGCAGAAGAAGATCAGATAGCCCGCGCCGTAACCCGCGAGCTTCGGCTTCAGCGTCATGTAGATGCCGATCGCGAGCAACGGCGCGAGCGCCGCGCACAGCAGGACGAAGCCGTCGATCCGCGGGTAGATGCCGAACGTCAGCAGGAAGCCGGTGCAAACGGCCAGCGCCGTGCCCATCCCCATCTGCGCGGCCATCGCGGTCGGGCGCGGCGCCGACGACGCGAGCGCGCAGGTCGCCGCGGCGTTCAGCACCAGCATCACGCCGCTCGGCCACGCGGTCTCGATCCAGAACCAGCCGAGCGCGAGAATCACCGTCGCGGTGCGGATCCCCGCGATCGTGGCGGCCGTTCTGTTGGTGCGCGGCTCGTAGCGTTCGATCCAGCGTTCGCGCTCGTGCGTCGCGGTCGCGAGCGACGCATAGGTCGCCGCGTATTCCTGCAGGTCGGTAATGAAGCGGTACAGCAGTTCGGCGGCGGTATCGAAGTCGAGCAGCGGGAAGTCGGGCTGCGTTTCGAGTTCCGCGCGCGTCGCGCGGATCCGGCGCGGCAGCGCGTCGCGCCACGCGAGCAGTTGCTCGGCCGAGTGCGCGGCGTCGATCGACGTGCGCACGGGTTCGCCATCGCGCGTGAGCAGCGGTGCGATCTCGCGGAAATACGGCTCGATCGCGTCGATCGCCGCCTGCGCGCCGGCCGCGTGCAGCCGGTTCATCAGCTGGTGCAGCGCGTGAAAGCGGCTCGACGCGCTCATGAACTCGCTGTTCAGCCGCGCGAGGCGGCCGCTGCGCATGCGCGTGTCCGGATCCTCGAACACGGCCATGCTGCGCGCGGCCTCGAAGCCGACCACGTCGGCGACGAAGCGCGTATGGATGGTCTCGATGTGCGCGCGGTCGAGCTGGCCCGACAGCGCCGACGCGACGTAGTCGACGAAGCTGCCGAAGCGCTTGCGCACCGTCGTGCGCATCTGCTCGCCCGTATACCGCGGAAACACGAGCGCACTGACGACGCCGGCCGACACGATCCCGATGATGACTTCGGAGACCCGCGTCATCGCGCTCATGAATGCGCCATCCGGGTGTTGCGACGCGGGCAGGCCGATCAGCGCGGTCGTATAACCGGCGAGCAGGAAGCCGTAACTGCGGAAGTTGCGGTTGCGCGCGGCGCCGGCGGTGCACAGCGCGATCCACAGGGCGATCGCCAGCAGGAACAGCTGCGGCTGCTGCGGGAACAGTCCGACGAACGTGAGTGTCGCGATGAGCCCGAAAATCGTGCCGGCGACCCGGTAGAAGCTTTTCGCGAGCACGGCGCCGCTTTGCGGCTGCATCACGATGAAGACGGTCGTCATTGCCGTTTTCGGCGCCGGCAGGTCGAGCCGCATCGACACGCCGAGCGCGATGAAGGCCGCGAGCAGCGCCTTGAACAGGTAGAGCCACGCGGCGCCGTCGGTGCGGGCCCAGTCGCCGAACGCGGCATACCAGGCCGCGAACGGACCGCCGGCGGCCGGGGAGAGGGGGGAGGAGGCTGACATGGCGTCGCTCCGGGTTACCGTGCGGCCGGCACGCCGGACGCACCGGCGGCCGCGACCTGCGCGGGCCGGGCGGCGGCTGCCACGGGTTTCGCACCCGACGCGGCGGCCGGCGCGGCGGCGCCCGCGGCGGATTCGTCATGCGACGGATGGCTGCCCGACGGAGGCACGTCCGTGCCCGTCTCGACGCCGCCACCAAGCGCGGCCATCAACTGAGCGTGCGCGGCGAGGCGTTCCGCATCGATGCGGGCGGCCGTTTCCTGCGCGCGCAACAATTGCTGCTGCGCGACCAGCACGTTGACGTAGTCGGTCAGCCCGCGGCGGAAGCCTTCGCGCGACAGCTGATAGCTGCGGTCGTTGGCGGCCACCGAGCGCGCGGCGTCCTTCTTCTGCGTATCGAGCGAACGGATCCGTACGACCTGGTCGGCGATGTCCTTGAGCGCGCCGACGATCGTCTGGTTGTATTGCTCGACCGCGTGGTCGTAGCCGGCATTCGCCGCGCCGAGCTGCGCGCGCAGCCGGCCGCCTTCGAAGATCGGCAGCGACAGCGCGGGGCCGGCCGTCCAGCCGCCGTTCATCGCGCGCAGGAAGTCGGTGAACGGCGCGGTCACGCCGAAGCCGCCGACCGTCGCGAGCAGGTCGATGTTCGGATAGAACGAAGCCTTCGCGACGTCGATGCCGCGCGCCTGCGCGTCGACCGTCCAGCGTGCCGCGACGACGTCGGGGCGGCGGCCGAGCAGGTCGGCCGGCATCGCCGACGGCAAGCCGGCCGTTGCGTCGAGCGACAGCCGAGGCCGCTGGATCGCATCGCCGGCGCCCGGGCCCTTGCCGGCCAGTGCGGCGAGCTGGTGTCGCGCGAGCTGGATCGCTTCCTCGTAGCTGTCGATCTGGCGCTCATAGTCGGGCAGCGTCGATTCCGCCTGGCTCACCTCGAGCTGCGTGCCGAGGCCAGCCTGCAGCCGCTTGCGCGCGAGATCGGCGAGCGAGCGCTGGCGTTCGAACGTTTCGTGCGCGAGGTCGAGCAGCGCGTAGTTCATCGACATGCCGACGTACGCGCGCACGACGTTGACTTCGAGTTCGAGCTTCGCCGCGCGTGCGTCGGCGGCGGTCGCGTGCGCGGTGTCGAGCGCGCGCTCGGTCGCATTCTTGTCCTTGCCCCACAGATCGAGGTGGTAGGACAGGCCGAGCGTGCCGGTGTTGTTCCAGGTATCGGTGTTCGCGAGCGGGCCGGGGCCGTAATAGACGTTGTCCGGCCAGTGCTGGCGCATCAGCGAGAGGTTGCCGTCGATCTGCGGCAACTCGGCCGAGCGGGCCACGCGCGCCATCGCCTGCGCTTCGCGCACGCGGGCCTCGGCGGCCGCGAGCGTCGGGTTGCCGGCCTGCGCGGCAGCAATCCACGTGTCGAGCTGCGGATCGCGGTAGGCGCGCCACCAGTCGGCCGCGGGCCAGCCCGCGTCACGGTCGGCCGCGCGGATGGCCGCGCCGGCATCGAGCGCGTTCGCTTCGATGCGGGCCGACTGCGGCTTGTTGTCGCCCATGCTCGCGCACCCGGCCATTATTAATGAGACTGCAAGAACCGCCAGTGCGAGCGTCCCTTTTGTCGCCGGAGACTGCACGATTTTCTCCCTTTCGGATATAGATGAGTCGGATGCGATTATATTTTTCAGCGATTCCTGAATATACGGACAAGGGTGCAAGTCATTTTTACGAATCCTGAGACAATACTTGTTCGTCTCTGTGCAACAATCCGTCCGGATTCAAACGGGTAATGGGATGGATACGTTACAAAACATGCGGGTATTCGTCCGCGTGGTCGACGCGGGAAGCTTTACCGCGGCCGCCCAGCAGATGAATTCGACCACTGCCTACGCGTCGCGCGCGGTCTCGGATCTCGAGGCGCACCTGCGCACGCGTCTTCTGAACCGGACGACGCGCCGGATCGCACTGACCGAAGCCGGCGAGCGCTACCTGCAGCGCTGCGAGCAGATCCTCGCGTATGTCGACCAGGCCGAAGCCGAGGCGGGCGACGCGCACGCGCGCCCGTCGGGCAAGCTGAAGGTGCATTGCTTCACGAGCCTCGGCCAGCACTACCTGGTGCCGGCCATCGCGCGTTATCGCGAGCGCTACCCGGACGTGCACGTCGAGCTGACGCTTGCGCAGCGGATGCCCGACCTGCTCGACGAGGGCTACGACGTCGCGATCGTCGTCGGCCGCGACCTGCCGGATTCGGGGCTCGTGTCGCAGCGGCTCGGCGAGAGCTACAGCGTGGTGTGCGCGTCGCGCGGCTACGTCGAGGCGAACGGCGTGCCGCAGCGGCCCGCGGATCTCGCGCAGCACGTATGCCTCGGGATGGTCGCGCCGGGCTTTCAGTTCGACGAATGGGCACTGGCGGGGCCGAACGGCGACGAAGTCGTCCCGATCACGGCGCCGCCGTTTCGCGTGAACGTCGCCGAGGCGCTCGCCGTGGCCGTGCGCGAAGGGATGGGGATCGGCGGCCTGCCGCTCTATTCGGCGCTCGGCTGGTTGCGCAGCGGGCACATCGTGCGCGTGATGCCCGAATACCGGTCGCACGTGATGAACATCTACGCGCTGTATCCGTCGCGTCAGTACCTCGACGCGAAAATCCGTACCTGGGTCGATTTCCTGCGCGACGAGTTGCCGGCCACGCTGGCAGCCGACGAAGCCGCGCTCGAACAGTACACGCGTGCGACATGACCGCGCGGTTGGCCGCGATCTGACGAGATTTGTCCTTCACGCAACATTTTTTTACGAACGCGTGTCAGACAGTTTGATACTGTGGGAATTAACGAGATACGCAACCCCGGAGTAGCGATGGATACGCACCTGATGATCGGCCTTGGAGTCCTGCTGGGCGCGGCCGTGGCCGCCGCGGCGACCCGCGACCTGCTGCGCGCGATGAAGGCGAAGGCGCAGATGAAGCCGGTGCCGGTACGGGTGCGCGAGCCGCGCCGCCCCGGCCGCTGATCCGCGGTCACGCTCCGGGGCGAAAAGGTCGCGCAAAAAGGCCGCGCAATGCGGCCGGGCGGGCCGGCGCTCAGCCGAGCTCGACGACCTTGTCCCACGTGAACGCGGTGTTTTCCCGTTCGCCGGTGCGCCGGTGGATGTAGCCGCGCGGATTGCATACCACGCGTGTGCCACCGTCCGCCACATAGTCGAATGACGTATGCGTGTGGCCGTGGAGCCACAGATCCACCGGCGGCTGCACGAGTTCCGCCATGTCCGTGACGAATCCCGCCGATGCAAGATCGTCCGCGTAGCGCTGCGCCAGCGAGCGCCGGTGCGGCGCATGATGGGTCACGACGATGGTCCGGCCCGCGAACGGCGCCGCGAGTTGCGTTTCCAGCCATGCGCGGCTGCGTCGATGCAGCGCGATCGCGTCGGCCGGCGAGAAATCCCGTTCCGGCGTGCCCGGCGCCGCATGCAGCGCCGCGTCATGCGGCCAGGTCACCTGGATCAAGCCCTTGAAATCGAGCATCACGCGCAGCCCGGCGTCGATTGCACCCGCGAGGCTGGCTTCGTCGGTACCGAACAGCGAAAAATCGGCCCAGAGCGTCGTGCCGAGCACGCGGAACCGCTGCCCGGGATCGACGTAGACGTCGTTGTTCAGGTAATGCACGTTGTCGAGCGCCTGCGCCGCGTCGCGCATCGCCGTCTCCAGCGCGCCGAATTCCCCGTCGTAGTACTCGTGGTTACCTGGCACGTAGATCACCGGTACCGCGGGATCGAACGTTTCGGCCGCCCAGCGCAGGCCTTCCGCGTGATTGTGGATGTCGCCGGCCAGCACGACGAGATCCGCGTCGGCATGCGCGATCGCGTCGGGCTGGTTGCTTTCGAGGTGCAGGTCGGACAGGACGCGGATTTTCACGGGCGGGGCTCCGGAGTGGGCGGCTTCAGCGCAGGACCTTGCCGGGATTCATCAGGCCGCGCGGGTCGAGCGCGGTCTTCAGCGTGCGCATCAGCGTCGTTTCGACCGGGGACTTGTAGCGCTGCGCGTCGTCGATCTTCAGCTGGCCGATCCCGTGCTCCGCGCTGATCGTGCCGTGGTGGCGGTGCACGTTGTCGTAGACGATCCGGTTGATCGGCGCCTGGAACGCGGCGAGGAACGCCTTCGGATCGCCGCCTTCGGGCATCTGCACGTTGTAGTGGAGGTTGCCGTCGCCGAGATGGCCGAACGTGACCATCCGCGCGCCCGGCGCGGCCTGCTGGATCGCTGCGTCGGTTTCGTCGATGAAGCGCGCGATCGACGAAATCGGCACCGCGATGTCGTGCTTGATGTTGAGCCCCTCGTCGGCCTGTGCGAGCGGGATGTGCTCGCGCAGATCCCAGAACGCGCGCGATTGCGCGAGATTCTCCGCGACCACCGCGTCGACCACGAGCCCGGCCTCGAACGCTTCCTCCATCAGTTTCTCGAACAGCGCGCGCGCATGCGCCTCGCTTTCGTTGTCGGACAGTTCGAGCAGCACCGTTTGCGCGTGCGTCTGCGCGAACGGGTAGCGCAGTTGCGGGTAGTGCTTGCCGACCAGCTGCATGCAGAAATCCGACATCAGCTCGAAGCCGGTCAGGAGCGGCCCGGCCGCGCGCTGCGCGAGCGCGAGGAAATCGAGCGCCGCGTGCGGCGATTCGAGCGCGGCGAGTGCCGTGACCTGCGCGGCCGGCAGCGGATGCAGCTTCATCACGGCCGCCGTGATGATCCCGAGCGTGCCTTCCGCGCCGATGAACAGGTCGCGCAGGTCGTAGCCCGTGTTGTCCTTGCGCAGTCCGCGCAGTCCGTCCCAGATCTCGCCCTGCGGCGTCACCACCTCGAGCCCGAGGCACAGCTCGCGCGCGTTCCCGTAGCGCAGCACCGCGGTGCCGCCGGCATTGGTCGACAGGTTGCCGCCGATCGTGCAGCTGCCTTCCGCCGCGAGGCTCAGCGCGAACAGCCGGCCGCCTTCGCGGGCACGTGCCTGCACGTCGGCGAGAATCACGCCGGCTTCGACGGTGATCGTGTTGTTGTGCGGATCGAGCGCGCGCACGCGGTTCAGGCGCGCGACGCTCAGCACGGCCTGGCTGCCGCTCGCGTCGGGCGTGGCGCCGCCGGCAAGGCCGGTGTTGCCGCCTTGCGGCACGAGTGCGATGCCGTGTGCGTTGGCCAGCTTGACGAGGGCGGCGACCTCGGCCGTGTTCGCGGGTTTCAGCACCGCGCACGCGGCACCCTTGTAGCGGCGGCGCCAGTCGGTCAGGAACGGTTCGGTATCGTGCGGATCGGTCAGCACATGATCGGCGCCGATCGCATCGCGGCATGCGGAAACGAAAGCTTCGGAGGACATCATCACCTTGTCGCGTAAGGTTCAGGACGCGGCGCGCGACTTTTTCGCCGCGCGCTTGAACGGCGCGACGTATGCCAGCGCCGTCACGAAGAAACCGACGGCGAGCGCGGTTTCGCACCAGCCGAGCGTCGCGGACAGCCCGCGATCGGACATGCCGCGTACGACGCCTTCGGCGAAATAGACGAGGATCAGCATGCTCGCCCACTGCATCGTATAGATGTTACGCCGCCAGACGCCGGGCAGCGCGAGCGCGAGCGGTATCGCCTTGAGCATCAGCGCGGAGCCGCCCGGGCGCAGCGGCGCGAGCCGCAGCTCCCACGCGAGCGACAGCGCGATCAGTGCAACGAGGCATGCGGCGGCAATCAGCGCGTAGCGCGGCCGGGCAGTGACGGCGGGACGGGCGGGGGCGTTCATGCGGCCTCGGCGGCCCGGGCGCTGGAGAGGGCCGCCGCCGCGCGGGCGAGCCGCACGCCGAGCGCGGCCGCGAGCGCCTTTTCGTCTGCCGACAGCCCGCCGGCGGCCGAGCGGTCGTGCTGCGCGACGTGAGAGGCGCCGTACGGCGTGCCGCCGGTACGCGTCGTGCTGAGTGCGGATTCCGTGTACGGAATCCCGACGATCATCATGCCGTGATGAAGCAGCGGCAGCATCATCGACAGCAACGTCGATTCCTGGCCGCCGTGCAGGCTGCCCGTCGACGTGAACACGCTGGCCGGCTTGCCGGTCAGCGCACCCGACAACCATTGCGGCGTGGTGCCGTCGAGGAAATACTTGAGCGACGCGGCCATGTTGCCGAAGCGGGTCGGCGAGCCGAGCGCGAGGCCCGCGCATTCCTCGAGATCGCGCAGTTCCGCATACGGCGGGCCGTCGGCGGGGATGTCGGGGGCGGTGGCTTCGCAGACGGTCGACACGGGCGGCACGGTGCGGATGCGGGCCTGCATGCCCGGCACGCTGTCGATGCCGTTCGCGATCGCGAGCGCCAGATCGCGCGTGGCGCCGTGACGGCTGTAATAGAGAACGAGGATGTCTTTCATGGACGACGGAACCGCGTGCGGCCGCGCGCGTGCCCGGTGCAGTCGGCCCCTGCTGGAATCGAGCGGCTATTATAGGGGCTGAAGCCGTCGCGCAGCGCGGCGGCGGCGCGCCACCGGGCGCGCGGTATCAAGAAGGAGAAGCCGTTTGCCGAAGTTGAGCGTCGATCTCGACACCCTCAAGCGCCTGGCGCAGTTCGCGGCCCGGCGCAGCGCCGAGGATCGCATCCCGCAAGTGGCGGGCAGCCTGACGTTCACGACGATGCTGGCCCTCGTGCCGCTCGTGACGGTCGCGTTCGCGCTGTTCACCGCGTTCCCGATGTTCGCGTCGTTCCAGATCTCGCTGCAGGGATTCCTCGCGGATCACCTGATGCCCGCGCAGTTCAACGTCCAGATATTCAAGTACCTGAACCAGTTCGCGTCGAAGGCCAAGGGGCTGACGACGGCCGGCCTGATCGTGCTCGTCGTCACATCGGTGATGACGATGATGACGATCGAGTCGGCGTTCAACCTGATCTGGCGGGTACGCAAGCCGCGACCGTTCGCGCAGCGCGTGCTCGCGTACTGGGCGCTGATCACGCTGGGCCCGCTGTTGTTCGGTGTGAGCCTGTCGATCTCGTCGTACCTGTTCACGCAGTCGCTCGCGTTTACCGGCGCCGGGTCGTCCACGTCGATCGTCGAATGGCTGCTGGCGCTCGTGTCGCTGCCGCTGGCGGTGCTCGCGTTCACGCTGCTGTACGTGTACCTGCCGAACTGCACGGTCGCGTGGCGCGATGCAGTGATCGGCGGGCTGTTCGCGGCAATTGCGTTCGAGCTCGCGAAGCGCGGTTTCGGCTACTATGTGCGGCGCATTCCGACCTACACGGCCGTATACGGTGCGTTCGCGGCGTTGCCCGTATTCCTGTTATGGGTGTACCTGAGCTGGTTCATCGCGCTGCTCGGCGCGATGGTGGCCTCCGCGCTGCCGGCGATCCGCGTCGGCCAGTTCCACCGCATCCACTATCCGGGCAGCGACCTGCTCGACGCACTGGAAATGCTCGCGCGCCTGGCCGAAGCGCGCACGGCCGGCAAGCGCGGCTACACGGCGATGCGGCTCGCGACCATGCTGCGCTGCGACATGGAAACCGCGCAGCGCCTGCTGACGACGATGGAGGAGCGGGAATGGATCGCGCGGCTGGACGGCGGCGGCGAGACCACGCCGCGCTACATCCTGCTCGCGAACCCGGAACAGCTGACGCTCGCGCAGTTGTTCGACGTGCTGGTGATCGACCGCACGGAGCTGACCTACCAGTTGCAGCGACGCCGCAGCCATGTCGATGGCGCGGCGCTGCTCGCGGTGCTGTCGAGCGATCGCTTCGACGTGTCGCTCGCGTCGCTGATCGCCGCGCACCGGCCGGCCGGCGCACAAGCGGCGGGTGTCCCGGGGCCGGCGCCGGGCGGCGTGCCCGACCCGCACGCGCGGCCGCCGCGGCCCGCGTGAGCGCGGTGCCTGGCCGTTACAGCGGGATCTTGCCGGTGCAGATGTCCTTGAACATCACCCAGTCGCCCATCAGGCTGTAGATCGGGTGCCGGAACGTGGCCGGGCGGTTCTTCTCGAAGAAGAAGTGTCCGACCCACGCGAACCCGTAGCCGCAGACGATCGCCGCCGGCAGCCACAGCCAGTCGCCGGTCGCGATCGCCATCGCGACGCAGCCGATCACGCCGAGCGAGCCGACGAAGTGCAGCCGCCGCGACGTCAGGTTCTGGTGTTCGTTCAGGTAATACGGGTAGAAATCAGCGAAGCTGGCGAATTGCTCCGTATGCGTATGCGCCATGGCCGTCTCCTCGGGCCGCTGTTCATGGGGCCATTGTGCTGCCGGCGGCCGGCTTCCGCAAGCGGGGCGGCGGCCCGCCGCACGGGCCCGCGCTTTCCTTTTGACAGGCTTTCCGATAGGATCGAAAGAGGTTTTGCATTCAAGCATGAGGGGACTACGATGCGCGTCAGCGATATTCTGAAAGTAAAGGGCAACACGCTGTTTACGGTGACGCCCGACAAGCCGCTGCGCGAAGCGGTCGACACGATGGCCGAGCACGACATCGGCTCGCTCGTCGTGATGGAGTACGGCGATCTCGTCGGGATGCTGACGTTCCGCGAGATCATCCTGCGCCTGCACGTGAACGGCGGTGCGATTGGCGACGTGCAGGTGCGCAAGGTGATGGACGAGCCGCTCACGTGCACGCCGGAAACGGATGTCAACGAAGTGCGCCGGATGATGCTCGAGCGCCATGCGCGCTATATGCCGGTGCTCGACAAGAAGGTGCTGATGGGCGTCATTTCGTTCTACGACGTCGCGAAGACGGTCGTCGAGGCGCAGAGCTTCGAGAATCGCATGCTGAAGGCGTACATCCGCGACTGGCCGGAATCGGAAGCCGAAGCGCACAAGTCGTGAACCACGCCGCGCCCGTCGCCGTCATGCGCGGGCGCCGCCACCCGGCACGCGGCGGCGCAGGCTTGTCCTGCGCCGCCGTTTTTCCAATGACCACACAAGGCCCGTGCAGCGTCGCCCAGACGGCGCGCGCGTATTCCGCATGAGCGATCAAACGCAAGCCACTTCCAGGCGGCGCGACGAACGGCACGCGCACGCGTCGCAGTTCGACCTGCTGCGCGAGCGCCGTTTCGCGCCGTTCTTCACGACCCAGTTCCTCGGTGCGCTGAACGACAACGTCTTCAAGATCGGCTTCACGTCGCTCGTCACCTATCACACCGCGCGATTCGCCGGTGTCGATGCGAAGACGGCGGCCTTCCTGATTTCCGCGATCTTCATCCTGCCGTTCGTGCTGTTCTCGGCGACGTCCGGCCAGATCGCCGACAAGTACGACAAGGCGACCCTCACGCGTTTCGTGAAGACCTTCGAGATCGTGCTGATGCTGGTCGGCGCGGCGGGCTTCGTCATGCACAGCGCGCCGCTGCTGTATCTGTGCACGTTCATGATGGGGATGCACTCGACGCTGTTCGGGCCCGTCAAGTATTCGTACCTGCCGCAGCATCTCGGCGAGCATGAGCTGGTCGGCGGCAACGGCCTCGTCGAGATGGGCACGTTCATCGCGATCCTGATCGGCACGATCATCGGCGGCGCGGCCGCGGGCATCGAAGGTGCCGGCGAGCGCGTGCTCGCGGTGAGCGTGCTCGTCATCGCGATCGCGGGGCGTCTCGTCGCGCAGCGCGTGCCTTCCACGCCGGCGCCGCAGCCCGATCTCGTGATCAACTGGAATCCGGTCAGCGAGACCTGGCGCAACCTCGGGCTCGCACGCCAGAACCGCACCGTGTTCCTGAGCCTGCTCGGCATCTCGTGGCTGTGGTTCGTCGGCGCGACGTTCCTCACGTCGTTCTTCAATTTCGCGAAGGACGTGCTGTCGGCGAGCCCTGACGTCGTCACGGTCCTGCTCGCGACGTTCTCGGTCGGTATCGGCCTCGGATCGCTGCTGTGCGAACGGCTGTCGCAGCGGCGCGTCGAAATCGGCCTCGTGCCGCTCGGCTCGATCGGCATCAGCGTGTTCGCGATCGAGCTGTATTTCGCGAGCCGCGCGCTGCCGTCGCCCGGCCATCTGCTGTCGGTCGGCGAATTCCTGGCCGGCGCGCGCCACTGGCGCATCCTGGCGGACCTGTTCCTGCTCGCGATGTTCGGCGGCTTCTACAGCGTGCCGCTGTACGCGCTGATCCAGAGCCGCAGCGCGCCGACGCACCGCGCGCGGATCATCGCCGCGAACAACATCCTGAACGCGCTGTTCATGATCCTGTCGGCCGTGATGGCGATGGGGCTGACCAAGGCCGGCGTCGACATCCCGGGGCTGTTCCTCGTCACCGCGCTGTTGAACGTGATCGTCGCGGCCTATATCTATCTGCTCGTGCCGGAGTTCCTGCTCCGCTTCGTCGCGTGGGTGCTCGTCCACACGTTCTACCGGATTCGTCTCGTGCACGCGGAGCGGATTCCGGCGGAAGGCGCGGCCGTGCTCGTGTGCAACCACGTCAGCTACGTCGATGCGCTCGTGCTGGCCGCCGCGAGCCCGCGCCCGATCCGTTTCGTGATGGATCACCGGATCTTCAAGACGCGCTTCGCGAGCTGGGTATTCCGTCATGCGAAGGCGATCCCGATCGCGCCGCGCCACGAGGATCCCGCGATGCTCGCGCGCGCGTACGACGCATGTGAGGCCGCGCTGAAGGACGGCGAACTCGTGTGCATCTTCCCCGAGGGCAAGCTGACCAAGACGGGTGACATCAACACGTTCCACCACGGCATCACCGAGATCCTGGGCCGCACGCCGGCACCGGTCATTCCGATGGCGCTGCGCGGGCTGTGGGGCAGCTATTTTTCGCGGCATTCCGATGCGCGGATGCCGCGACCCATCAAGCGCGGCGTGATGAGCCGGCTGACGCTGGCGGTCGGCGAGCCGGTCCCGGCATCGGTCGCGACGCCCGAGTCGCTGCAGGCCGCGGTAACCGAACTGCGCGGCGCGCGGAAGTAGGCGGGCACCTGTCCGGATGCGTCCAGCTGCAACCGGGCCGGACGGGCTTGCGCCGCACAGGCCGGGCCGCGCGCGCACGTTCCGTGCGTCCGGGCTGCCTTTCATGCGGCCTGCGGCCCGCGGGCGCGGGACGGCTGGCATAATAGCGGCTTACCTCTTTTCTCGACCGGCAAACGATCGATCTGCCCGCGGCCCGCGGCAGCGCATCGGTTTGCCCATTTCTCTTTGGGCGGTTCCATCATGTCCGGCAATACCCTCGGCACGCTTTTCACTGTCACGACCTTCGGCGAATCGCACGGTCCCGCGATCGGTTGCGTGATCGACGGCTGCCCGCCGGGAATGGGGCTGACCGAAGCCGACATCCAGGTCGAACTCGATCGCCGCAAGCCGGGCACGTCGCGTCACGTGACGCAACGGCAGGAGGCTGACCAGGTCGAGATCCTGTCGGGCGTGTTCGAAGGCGTGACGACCGGTACGCCGATCGCACTGCTGATCCGCAACACCGACCAGCGCAGCAAGGACTACGGCAACATCGTCGAGACGTTCCGTCCCGGCCACGCCGACTACACCTACTGGCAGAAATACGGCATCCGCGACTACCGCGGCGGCGGCCGTTCGTCCGCGCGCCTGACCGCACCGATCGTCGGCGCGGGCGCGGTCGCGAAGAAGTGGCTGCGCGAGCGCTTCGGCGTCGAGGTGCGCGGCTACATGAGCGGCCTTGGCGAGATCGACGTGCCGTTCGTCGACTGGTCGCACGTGCACGAGAATCCGTTCTTCTCGCCGAATGCGGCGGTCGTGCCGGAGCTCGAGGCGTACATGGATGCGCTGCGCAAGGATGGCGATTCGATCGGCGCGCGCATCGACGTCGTCGCGTCGGGCGTGCCGGTCGGCTGGGGCGAGCCGGTGTTCGACCGTCTCGATGCGGACATCGCGAAGGCGATGATGAGCATCAACGCGGTGAAGGGCGTCGAGATCGGTGCAGGTTTCGACAGCGTCGCGCAGCGCGGCTCGATGCACGGCGACGAGCTGACGCCGGGCGGTTTCGTCGGCAACCATGCGGGCGGCGTGCTCGGCGGGATTTCGACGGGGCAGGACATCACCGTGTCGATCGCGATCAAGCCGACGTCGAGCATCCGTACGCCGCGCCGTTCGATCACGAAGGCGGGCGACGAGGCGACGGTGGAAACGTTCGGCCGCCACGATCCGTGCGTCGGCATCCGTGCGACGCCGATCGCCGAGTCGATGCTCGCACTGGTGCTGATCGATCATGCGCTGCGCCATCGCGCGCAGTGCGGGGACGTCGAGACGTCGACGCCGAAGATCGCCGGTAGCGCGACCTGACGCAAACGGGCGGGGCGCGGCACGTCTCGCCATTGGGAATGCAAAACGGGGCGCTGCTTCAGGCAGCGCCCCGTTTCGTTTGTGGCGACCGGCAAAAACGCGCCGCTCGCGGCGGCGCGTCGTGGCGGATTACATGTTCGGGTAATTCGGCCCGCCACCGCCTTCCGGCGTGACCCACACGATGTTCTGCGTCGGGTCCTTGATGTCGCAGGTCTTGCAGTGCACGCAGTTCTGCGCGTTGATCACCAGCCGATCGCTGCCGTCGTCGTTCTTCACGAACTCGTACACCGCCGCCGGGCAGAAACGACCTTCCGGCCCCGCATACGTGCGCAGGTTCACGTTCACCGGCACGTTTGCATCCTTCAAGGTCAGGTGCGCCGGCTGGTTCTCTTCA
Organism: Burkholderia sp. COPS; assembly: GCF_019425585.1. NCBI lineage: Bacteria > Pseudomonadati > Pseudomonadota > Betaproteobacteria > Burkholderiales > Burkholderiaceae > Burkholderia > Burkholderia sp. COPS. Next base: position 144,852 of record NZ_WIXR01000027.1, read on the forward strand.
TGGTTCGTGTTCGAGATGAACACCGACGACAGCCGGTCGAACGTCAGCTTGCCGTCCGGCTTCGGGTACTCGATCGGCTCGCACTGCGACGCCGGTTTCAGCATCTCGTGGTCCGCGTGCTTGTGATGCAGCGTCCACGGCACGTTGCCGCCCATCACCTTCTGCTCGAGCCCGACCATCAGCGTACCGAGGTACAGGCCCTTCGCCATCCACTGCTTGAAGTTGCGCGCGCGATACAGCTCCGTGTACAGCCACGATTGCTTGAACGCATCCGGATACGCGTTGAGCTCGTCCGACTGGCGGCCCGCCTGCACCGCGTCGAACGCGGCGTCGGCGGCCAGCATGCCGGTCTTGATCGCCGCGTGGCTGCCCTTGATCCGCGATGCGTTCAGGAAACCCGCGTCGTCGCCGATCAGCGCGCCGCCCGGGAACACCGTCTTCGGCAGCGACAGCAGGCCGCCCGCCGTGATCGCGCGCGCGCCGTACGACACGCGCTTGCCGCCTTCGAGGAACGCACGGATCGACGGGTGCGTCTTGTAGCGCTGGAATTCCTCGAACGGCGACAGGTACGGGTTCGTGTAGCCCAGGCCCACCACGAAGCCGACCACGACCTGGTTGTTGTCCATGTGATACAGGAACGAACCGCCGTAGGTGTCCGACTTCAGCGGCCAGCCGGCCGTGTGGATCACGAGGCCCGGCTTGTGCTTGGCCGGATCGATTTCCCACAGCTCCTTGATGCCGATCCCGTACGCCTGCGGATCAGCGTTCGCGTCGAGCTTGAACTTCGAGATCAGCTGGCGGCCGAGATGGCCACGGCAGCCTTCGGCGAACAGCGTGTACTTCGCGTGCAGCTCCATGCCGAGCTGGAAGTTCTCGGTCGGCTCGCCGTCCTTGCCCACGCCCATGTTGCCGGTCGCGACGCCTTTCACGGAGCCGTCGTCGTTGTAGCCAATTTCCGCGGCCCGGACGCCCGGGAAGATCTCGACGCCCAGCGCC
>NZ_WIXR01000028.1:0-1874 GCF_019425585.1 Burkholderia sp. COPS
GCTGAGAAACACGAAGTTCCTCGCAGATTGCTCTTTAAAAATTAACAGCCGATAAGTGTGGGCGCTTGATGGAAGCGAGCTGATCCTCGGATCAGATAGCAAAAGTATCAAGAGTCTCACACTAAAGTAAGTCAGGTTTATGAAGCAATTCATATTCCTGTCAGCTTTGAGTGAGCGACCGGTTCTTAACTGAACCGAAAACAGTAACAGGTTTAAACTGAAGAGTTTGATCCTGGCTCAGATTGAACGCTGGCGGCATGCCTTACACATGCAAGTCGAACGGCAGCACGGGTGCTTGCACCTGGTGGCGAGTGGCGAACGGGTGAGTAATACATCGGAACATGTCCTGTAGTGGGGGATAGCCCGGCGAAAGCCGGATTAATACCGCATACGATCTACGGATGAAAGCGGGGGACCTTCGGGCCTCGCGCTATAGGGTTGGCCGATGGCTGATTAGCTAGTTGGTGGGGTAAAGGCCTACCAAGGCGACGATCAGTAGCTGGTCTGAGAGGACGACCAGCCACACTGGGACTGAGACACGGCCCAGACTCCTACGGGAGGCAGCAGTGGGGAATTTTGGACAATGGGCGAAAGCCTGATCCAGCAATGCCGCGTGTGTGAAGAAGGCCTTCGGGTTGTAAAGCACTTTTGTCCGGAAAGAAATCCTTGGCTCTAATACAGCCGGGGGATGACGGTACCGGAAGAATAAGCACCGGCTAACTACGTGCCAGCAGCCGCGGTAATACGTAGGGTGCAAGCGTTAATCGGAATTACTGGGCGTAAAGCGTGCGCAGGCGGTTTGCTAAGACCGATGTGAAATCCCCGGGCTCAACCTGGGAACTGCATTGGTGACTGGCAGGCTAGAGTATGGCAGAGGGGGGTAGAATTCCACGTGTAGCAGTGAAATGCGTAGAGATGTGGAGGAATACCGATGGCGAAGGCAGCCCCCTGGGCCAATACTGACGCTCATGCACGAAAGCGTGGGGAGCAAACAGGATTAGATACCCTGGTAGTCCACGCCCTAAACGATGTCAACTAGTTGTTGGGGATTCATTTCCTTAGTAACGTAGCTAACGCGTGAAGTTGACCGCCTGGGGAGTACGGTCGCAAGATTAAAACTCAAAGGAATTGACGGGGACCCGCACAAGCGGTGGATGATGTGGATTAATTCGATGCAACGCGAAAAACCTTACCTACCCTTGACATGGTCGGAATCCCGCTGAGAGGTGGGAGTGCTCGAAAGAGAACCGGCGCACAGGTGCTGCATGGCTGTCGTCAGCTCGTGTCGTGAGATGTTGGGTTAAGTCCCGCAACGAGCGCAACCCTTGTCCTTAGTTGCTACGCAAGAGCACTCTAAGGAGACTGCCGGTGACAAACCGGAGGAAGGTGGGGATGACGTCAAGTCCTCATGGCCCTTATGGGTAGGGCTTCACACGTCATACAATGGTCGGAACAGAGGGTTGCCAACCCGCGAGGGGGAGCTAATCCCAGAAAACCGATCGTAGTCCGGATTGCACTCTGCAACTCGAGTGCATGAAGCTGGAATCGCTAGTAATCGCGGATCAGCATGCCGCGGTGAATACGTTCCCGGGTCTTGTACACACCGCCCGTCACACCATGGGAGTGGGTTTTACCAGAAGTGGCTAGTCTAACCGCAAGGAGGACGGTCACCACGGTAGGATTCATGACTGGGGTGAAGTCGTAACAAGGTAGCCGTATCGGAAGGTGCGGCTGGATCACCTCCTTTCCAGAGCTTCTCGCAAAGTTGAGCGCTCACGCTTATCGGCTGTAAATTAAAGACAGACTCAGGGGTCTGCGGTATAAACCGGTTATAATGCCGGCCGCTTTCAATAATCTTCAATGACAAACATTCG
>NZ_WIXR01000029.1:0-59978 GCF_019425585.1 Burkholderia sp. COPS
AACCAGCTCGATCTCGCGCTGGTGTGGGGCGATCCGGTGTCGGCTGCGCTGCTGTCGCGGCCGGGTATCGACAGCGACGTGATCGCGCAGGTGCCGATGCAGTGGGTCGGGGCGGCGGGGGCGGGCGGGTTCGGCGTGCCGGGTGAGGCCGATGAAGGGGCGCAAGTCGGGGCGGCTGCCGTGCACGCCTCGGCGGGCGGCCGTGCCGCGGGCGAGGCGCTGCCGCTCGTCGTGTTCGACCGGCCGTGCCGGTTCTTCGGCGCCGCGACCGATGCGCTCGACCGCGCGGGCGTGCCGTGGCGCGTTGCATTCACGACGCCGAGTCTCGCCGGGTTATGGGCCGCGGCGGCGGCCGGCCTCGGGCTGACGGTGCGTTCGCATTACGGACTGCCCGCGTCGGTGCGCGTGCTCGATGCGGCTTCGCTCGGATTGCCGGCGTTGCCGAGCCTGCCGTTGATCCTGCTGCGGCGCACGTCGTCGGCGACGCCGACCGTCGACCGGCTCGCTTGGATCGTGACGCAGGCGGTGCGGGATGCGACGGAGGGGGCGGTGGCGGCGCTGGCGGCGTGACGAAACGTTCGATTGCCGCCGCGGGTTGCGGTTCGGCCGTCCCTCTGCCGATTGGCCGAATGGATCGATCGGGTGAACCTGACTACAGTGATGATCACTTGAAACGGAGGTCATCATGCAAAACGCGAATACGCCCGGCGCTGGTGCGGTCGATCCGGCCCAACGGGCAGATACCACGATCCTCGATGACGGGGCGTCAGCCGATCGACTCGCGTCTGCCAATCCGCCCGTTCGGTTCGGTGTCCTGCAAGGGCAGGCCCGGATCGCGGACGATTTCGATGCGCCGCTGCCCGATTACCTGCTGGATGCGTTCGAAGGGCGCTGATGCGGCTGTTGCTCGATACGCACGTCTTTTTGTGGATCGTGACCGATGACCCCAGGCTCAGCGCACGGGCGCGCCGACTGATTTCGGCCGCCGACGAGCGTTTCGTCAGCAGCGCGAGTATCTGGGAGGCCGCCATCAAGGCCGGCTTGGGGAAGCTCGATATCGACGTCGGCAAGCTGATCCGCGCAATCGGCTCGAGCGGGATTCGCGAGCTACCGGTTCGTGCCGTGCATGGTGCGGCAGTGCGTGATTTGCCGCACCACCATCGCGATCCGTTCGATCGCTTGCTGGTCGCGCAGGCACGGCTCGAGCCGCTTCAGCTCGTGACGGCCGATACCCTTCTTGCACGGTACGGCCTGTCTCTCGTTCTGACAGTTTGAAGCAATTTGTCGGCACGAAAGCCGTCGGTCGCCGGCGCCTCACGGGGCGTCGCGGGTCATGCCGCTGCGGCGTCCGGTGCGGTTTCGTCCAGTTCCGCGCAGAGCGCGGCCAGCCGCTCCCGCAACCCTTCGCTCGCCGGCACGAACGGCAGCCGCAACCCGTCCTCGCACCACCCTTGCGCGGCCAGCACGGCCTTCACCGGTGCCGGATTCGGCTCCGCGAAAAGCGCCGCGACGAGCGGCTGCAACGCGACCGACAGGCGCCGCGCATCGGCGAGCCGGCCGTCGCGCAGCAGCGCATGGATGCGCACATGCCATTCGGGCAGCACGTGCGCGCTGCTCGCGATCGCGCCGTGCGCACCGGCGCACATCGCCGCGAAGTTCTGGTTGTCGTCGCCGGACAGGATCGCGAGCGGCGTGTCGTGCACGAGCCGGTTCATTCGGTCGAGCGTGCCGCCGCATTCCTTGATGCCCGCGACGCGCGGATCGCGCGCAAGCGCCTGCAGCGTGTCCAGTTCGACGTTCACGCCGGTGCGGTACGGGATGTTGTAGACGAGCACCGGCAGGTCGGCCGCGTCGACGATCGCCTCGACGTGGCGGCGGATGCCGTCCTGCGTCGGCCGCACGTACACGGGCGGCGTGACGAGCAGCCCGTCGGGCCGCAACTCCGCGAGTTCGCGCGCACGCGCGGCCGCGAAATGCGTTGCGCTCGCGGTCAGCCCGACGACGATCGGCAGTCCGGGCGCCGCGTCGCGCAGCGTCGCGAACACGGCGTCCTGTTCGCGTGCGTCGAGCAGCACGCCTTCACCCGTCGTCGCGCCCGCGACGAAGCCCGCGATGCCCGCGCCCGCATAGTGGCGCGCGAGTCGCGCGAGCGCGGCATGGTCGACTTCGCCGTGGTGGAACGGCGTGATGATCGGCAGCCAGATACCTTCGAAACGTGTGTTCATGCAAAGCCTCATGGTGGAAACGGAGTGGGAAGGAACCGTTCCGCCGGCGGAGGGCCGGAGCGAGGCATGCGTGCAAGGAGAATGAAACGACCTGCGGGCATCCCGTCCGGCATTCGCCTGACGGGACGCGACGTCCCCGTCAGTCGAGGAGTCGTTTTTTCAGTTTCAGCCCGGCCGCGCGCACACCTGCCGCGACGGCGGCGAGGATCGGAAGCGAGCGCAGGGAAGCGGACATGGAGGAACCGTGAATGGGCTGAGCGGCGATCTTAACACCGGAATCGATGCGCACGCGAGTGTCTGCCGCCGTTTAGCAGGAATCGAGATTTGCTTTCCACGACTGATTGGAAAGCGCGCTGCGCCCGGCCGCTAGAATGCCCGCTTACGTTTCGATGACAGCGCGTACGCGTGCCGTCACGCACATTCACCACCACTGGAAACGGGGCATATCACGATGGCAAGCATGAAGGGGATCGGCCGCTGGCTGCACACGGGCGCGGCGGCGGCGCTGGTCGTGGCGGCGTCGGCCGCGCACGCGGACACGTCGATCCTGAACGTGTCGTACGACGTGACGCGCGAGCTGTACAAGGACATCAACACGGGCTTTGCCGCCGCGTACAAGCAGAAGACCGGCGAGACGGTCGCGATCAAGCAGTCGCACGGCGCGTCGAGCGCGCAGGCGCTGTCGGTGCTGCAGGGGCTGCAGGCCGACGTCGTGACGATGAACCAGCCGAACGACATCGACCTGCTCGCCGAGCGCGGCCAGTTGCTGCCGAAGGACTGGCGTGCGCGTTTCCCGGACAACAGCTCGCCGTACTCGACCACGATGGTGTTCCTGGTGCGCAAGGGCAACCCGAAGGCGATCAAGGACTGGAGCGATCTCGCGAAGCCGGGTGTCCAGGTGATCATCGCGAACCCGAAGACGTCGGGCAACGGTCGATATGCGTATCTCGCCGCATGGGGCTTCCAGAAGCAGAAGGGCGCGACCGACCAGCAGGCGATCGACTTCGAGAAGGCGATCTTCCGCAACGTGCCGGTGCTCGACTCCGGCGGCCGGGGCGCGACGACGACGTTCACGCAGCGCGGCATCGGCGACGTGCTGGTCACGTTCGAGAACGAAGTCGCGCTGATGGACACCGGTGCGTCGGGCGCGCAGTTCGACGCCGTGTATCCGTCGGCGAGCATCCTCGCGGAGCCGCCCGTCGCCGTCGTCGACAAGGTCGTCGACAAGAAGGGCACGCGCAAGGTCGCGCAGGCGTATCTCGACTACCTGTACACGCCGGAAGCGCAGGAGATCATCGCGCAGCACCATCTGCGCCCGCGCGACGCGAACGTGCTGAAGAAGCATGCTGCCGAGTTCAAGCCGCTGAAGACGTTCAGCGTCGAGCAGGTCTTCGGCAGCTGGGCGAACGCGCAGAAGACGCATTTCGCGGACGGCGGCACGTTCGACCAGGTGATCGTCGACCGGAAGTGAGCGCCGCGCACACCGCGCGCCTGTCCGCACGCTGACGACGCAGCCGGCCGCTTCCGCGGCCGGCTTTTTTGTGCCTGGCGGCCGGCGGCGCGGCGGACGTCCATTCCGAACCGGCACGCATACCCGGCCGCGGCCGCGCGTGCTACGCTCATCGCCTTCCTGCTTCCGGCCCCGCGCGATGAATGTCGATTCGTCCTCCCCAGCCTCCCGCGGCCGTGGCCGCAAGATCTGGTCGGGCACACGCCCGGTCATCGCGTACGGGATGCCGCCGCTCGGCTGGCGCGACCTCTATCACCGCGCGCTGACGGTGAGCTGGCCCGTTTTCTTCCTGTCGCTCGCCGTGCTGTTCCTGCTGCTCAACGGCGGCTTTGCAACGCTCTACCTGCTCGGCCACGCGTCGATCGCGAACCAGTCGCCGCCCGGGTTCGGCGGCGCATTCTTCTTCAGCGTCGAGACGCTCGCGACCGTCGGCTACGGCGACATGCATCCGCAGACCGTCTATGCGCACCTGGTCGCGACGTTCGAGATCTTCATCGGGATGTCGGGCATCGCGCTGGCCACGGGGCTCGTGTTCGCGCGGTTTTCGCGGCCGCAGGCGAAGATCCTGTTCGCGCGCTACGCGATCGTCCGTCCGCTGAACGGCAGGATGACGCTGATGGTGCGCGCCGCGAACGCGCGCCAGAACGTGATTGCCGAGGCGCAGGCGAAATTGCGGCTGATGCGGATCGAGGGGACGCACGAGGGCTACACGCTGCGCAAGATCCACGACCTGCCGCTCGTGCGCAGCGAGCACCCGATTTTCCTGCTCGGCTGGAACCTGATGCACGTGATCGACGAATCGAGCGCGCTGTTCGGCGAGACGCCCGAATCGCTCGCCGCGCGCGACGCGTCGTTGCTGATCACGATCGAAGGCTCGGACGAGACGACCGCGCAGGTGATGCAGGCGCGTCACACGTGGGTGCATGGCGACATCCGCTGGCGTCACCGCTATGTCGACCTGATGCACGACGAAGACGGCATCACGCACATCGACTACACGCATTTTCATGAAGTCGTGCCGGTCGACACCGATACCGACGAGCGAGGCTCGCCGGGCGCGGTGGTCGATGCCGACGCGGCGGGGCCGGGCCCGGCCGCGTAGGGACGCGCGCGGGCGGCTGGCGGCACCGCCCGCGCGCTACGCGTCACGCATGCAGCAGGCGCGCCGCTTCGCGCTGTTCGATCGCGGCCGCGCGGCGGAACGCGTCGCGGTCCTCGGCGCGCGCGACGTAGTCCCCGAGCACGCCTTCGTGCGGCAGCAGATGCGCGTCGAATGCGATCTTCAGCGTGCTGGCGAGCAGCAGGTCGGCCGCGGTGAAGCGGTCGCCGACGAGCCATGGATGATGGGCGAGCGCTTGCGCGAGTGCGCGTTGCACGCGCGTGATGTTGCCCCAGCCGAATGCGACCGGATTGCCCGACGCGCCGGTGAATTTTTCGGCCATCGCCGGTTCGAGGCAGGTCGGCGTGAAGAACATCCATTGGAGAAAGCGGCCGCGTAGCGGATCGTCGGGCGCGATGCCGAGCCCGGCACCCGGGCAGCGGTCGGCAAGATAGAGCAGCACGGCGCCCGATTCGGCGAACGGCACGCTGCCGTCGTCGAGCGCGGGCAGCTTGGCCATCGGGTTGACCTGCACGAACGCGTCGCTGCCCTGTTCATGCGAGCGCAGGTCGATCGGCACGAGTTCGTACACCACGCCGAGCTCTTCGAGCATCCACAACGCCCGGAATGCCCGGGTCTTCGGCCAGTAGTAGAGCTTCATCGTGCCTCCGTGATTGGGTGCAGCTGTCGGTCCGGTGGATGCTCAAGCGTACCCGAGCGCAAGAGGTTCGGACAGGGGCGACCGGCTAGGGGCGCCTATCGGCAAGTGATGGCCGGACGCGTGACGTTTCGAGTGGAAAATCGGGCAGAGTCCGATGTGACAAGGAGGTGCGTAAATAACTAGTCATATTGATACTAGTTATGAACAAGGTGAAAAACTCCGGCGCAAGCCCGCGTTACTTGCCCGGCATCGCGAGGCCCGCAGTGGCCGCGCGTACGGCAAGACTCGCATCCGGCCGCGTTCGCCGATGCGACACGAAACAGGGAAATCACGGGAGACAAGTCACGCATGGCAAACGACGATCGCACCACGATCATTCCACGCAGAACACCGGAATCGGCGGCCATGGTGGCCGAGGTCAAACGCGCGATGGCGATCACCGCGCGGATCAACCGCCTGACATTCGACGATGCCGCCGAAGTCCGCGCATTATTCGGTGAACTGATCGGCACGCCGGTGGATGACGGCTTCGTGCTGATCCCGCCGTTCCATGCGACGGGCGGCACCGGCATGAAGCTCGGTCGCAACGTGTTCGTCAACCAGAACTGCACGTTCTACGATCTCGGCGGGCTCGCGATCGGCGACGACGTGATGATCGGGCCGAACGTCAGTCTCATCACGTCGGGCCATCCCGTCGAACCTTCGCGGCGGCGCGATTTCGTCGTCGCAAAGCCGATCGTGATCGAACGCAACGTATGGATCGGCGCCGGCGCGACGATCGTCGGCGGTGTGACGGTGGGCGAGAACTCGGTGGTCGCGGCCGGGGCCGTCGTCACGCGGGATGTTGCGCCGAATGTGCTGGTTGGCGGTAATCCGGCAGCGGTTATCCGGTCGATTGCCGAATGACGCGGCACGAGGGCGCGCGCCCGTTCGAAGCAGCCTGGCAGGAGCGGATGTGGATAACCAACTCCCAGGGCGACTCGAAACGCTATGCATCCGAATGGTGAGGGTGTCGTCGAGGCCGCCCGGATGGGGCTTTCCGGTGTCTGCCCGATAGTCGCCGGTGGAGGCTCTGGCCGCGCTTGCCGATGTTTCGACGAAGGTCGCGCAGCGTGATCGGATGTGGATATCCTCGCGCCGAAACGACTCGGCGCCCTGTGCATTTCACAGGTGAGGGCGCCGGATGATGCGAAGGGCATGAAGCGGGTTGTGGACAACTCGCCCACGGAACGAGGCGAAATGCTGTGGAATTCGACGGTGAGGGGCGACGCCCGATCCCGCTGCGCGCTTTTCCCGGCGGGGTTTCCTGACTTTTGTCGAGGTTCGGCGCGCCGCGCATTCTAGCCGAACGCGCGCATCGTGGCCGAACCGCGGACGCGCCGCGACGTGGATATCCCGCCATCGGCAGCCACCCGAAGGGCCGTGCATTCTAACGGTGAGCGCGGTGGAGTGGTCTGCAATGCGCCGATTTTGCCGCGCATCGCCGCGTTCGCGAGCGACTCGACGTGCCCGGCGATGCAAAGGTGCGCATCAATACGCGATGAGTGGTCAGTGCGCCAGAATGCGATCATTCGGCCGCCCAAGCCCAAGCCCAAGCCAACACCACCTGAAGCGTCGTGCATGTCCGGTTCGCACGCGAGCGTGAGAGCGAGACAACTGGGGCTCCCGTGTGGATATCCGGCAGCCGAAACGACTCGCGGCACTGTGCATTTCCACGGTGAGCATCAGCGCTCGACCGGCCGATGAGCCGCTTCCGGCACGGAATGCCGGCGCGGTGGCGCTTCCGGGCTCCCCGCCATTGCTCGGCGGATTCTCGCCCACGTGGATATCTTGCGTCCCGGATCGCTCGAAGCGCTGCGACGGTGAGCATCAGCGCTCGACCGGCCGATGAGCCGCTTCCGGCACGGAATGCCGGCTCGGTGGCGCTTCCGGGCTCCCCGCCATTGCTCGGCGGATTCTCGCCCACGTGGATATCTTGCGTCCCCGATCACTCGAAGTGCTGCGACGGTGAGCATCAGCGCTCGACCGGCCGATGAGTCACTTCTGGCACGGAATGCCGGCGCGGTGGCGCTTCCGGGCCCCCGCCATTGCTCGGCGGATTCTCACCCATGTGGATATCCTGCATCCTGGATCGCTCGAAGCGCTGCGACGGTCAGCATCAGCGCTCAACCGGAGGCCCATGAGCCCCTTCCGGCATGGAATGCCGGCCCGCAGCGTCTTCCTGGGCGCGCATCCGCAGCCGCTCGGCGGATTCTCGCCCATGTGGATATCCCGCGCACCGGATCACTCGAAGCGCTGTGGTTTTCAACGGTGAGGGTGCCCGTGTGGCTGGGCGGTTCTGCCGGATCGGACGTGGATAACCGCCATGGCAGCCACTCGAAGCCCTGTGTATTGCAAAGGTGAGCGCGAGCCCGCGATTGTGCAGCATGCGGGTTTCGGCCGGCCTGTCCGAGTGAGATACCGGCCGACAAACCCAGTCGCGCCCCTGTGTATTCGATCGGTGAGGGTGAACGCCGGATCGACGCCATGCGCCATTTCCAGTGTGGATATCCATCGCCGAAACCCACTCGCCGCGCTGTGAATTTCAACGGTGAGCGCCGGCACTCGAGCGTGGCGCATGCCGATGACGGTGTGGATATCCCGGCCCCTGCGCCACTCGAAACCCTGTGCAATCGAATGGTGAGCACGAGAGCGGGATTGTGGACATCCCGCGCCGCCGCCCAATCGGAACGCTGTGCATTTCAACGGTGAGCGTGACCGCCTCCACCCGCCGAAACCCTTGTCACACGGGGCTCGAGCGACAGCCACCGCATACCTGAACCGTCGTCGGGCAATCCCGCGCATTCCCGGCAAACAGCCCGTCTGCCCCGACACGTCGCCCATCCCGCCCGGCCGCCGCGCGCGAGAACTATCTCAAATTCGGTCAAAAACCTGCGCAGTTTTTCTCGCTACAGCCCCGTCCGAGCAAGATGAGAAAAAACATTCTCGGCTGCGCGCGAAAAAATAGAGCCATTCGCTGCGGTCCCCCACGCGTCGTCCGGCGCCTGCCGCGCAGCCCAGAACAGCACAATCAGGAGACTTCCCCCATGACCGCCCGCTTGCCCGTCGATGGCACGCCCGCCCTGTCCGACTACCGCCTGACCGACAACCTGACCGCGACGCGCGGCCGGATCTTCCTGACCGGCACGCAGGCGCTGGTTCGCCTGCTGCTGATGCAGCGCACCGTCGACGCCGAACAGGGGCTCAACACGGCCGGCTTCGTCAGCGGCTATCGCGGTTCGCCGCTCGGCATGGTCGACCAGCAGCTGTGGAAGGCGAAGAAACTGCTCGACGCGAGCGGCGTGCGCTTCCTGCCCGCGATCAACGAGGAACTCGGCGGCACGGCCGTGCTCGGCACGCAGCGCGTCGAGGCCGATCCCGAGCGCACGGTCGAGGGCGTGTATGCGATGTGGTACGGCAAGGGCCCGGGCGTCGATCGCGCGGGCGACGCGCTGAAGCACGGCAACGCGTACGGCTCGTCGCCGCATGGCGGCGTGCTGGTCGTCGCGGGCGACGACCACGGCTGCGTGTCGTCGTCGATGCCGCACCAGAGCGACTTCGCGATGATCGCGTGGCACATGCCGGTCGTGAACCCGGCGAACATCGCCGACATGCTCGAATTCGGCCTGTACGGCTGGGCGCTGTCGCGCTACTCGGGCGCGTGGGTCGGTTTCAAGGCGATCTCCGAAACGGTCGAGTCGGGCTCGACCGTCGACCTCGACGCGCTGCAGACGCACTGGCCGGCGCCCGAAGGCTTCACGCCGCCGGCGGGCGGCCTGCACAACCGCTGGCCGGACCTGCCGAGCCTGACGATCGAAGCGCGCCTCGCCGCGAAGCTCGACGCGGTGCGCCATTTCGCGCGCACCCACAGCATCGACAAGTGGATCGCGCCGAGCGCGCAGGCGAACGTCGGCATCGTCACGTGCGGCAAGGCGCACCTCGACCTGATGGAAGCACTGCGCCGCCTCGACCTGACGGTGGCCGACCTCGACGCGGCCGGCGTGCGGATCTACAAGGTCGGCCTGTCGTATCCGCTCGAGATGACGCGCATCGAGACCTTCGTCGACGGGCTCGCCGAAGTGCTCGTGATCGAGGAGAAGGGCCCGGTCATCGAGCAGCAGATCAAGGACTACCTGTACAACCGCACCGAGGGCGCGCGCCCGCGCGTGCTCGGCAAGCACGATGCCGAAGGCGCCTGCCTGCTGTCCGAGCTCGGCGAGCTGCGTCCGTCGCGCATCCTGCCCGTGTTCGCCGAATGGCTCGCGCGCCACAAGCCGGCACTCGACCGCCGCGAGCGCGTCGTCGATCTCGTCGCGCCGCAGATCCTGTCGAACGAAGCCGACGCGGTGAAGCGCACGCCGTACTTCTGCTCGGGCTGCCCGCACAACACGTCGACGAAGGTGCCGGAAGGCTCGATCGCACAGGCCGGCATCGGCTGCCACTTCATGGCGTCGTGGATGGAGCGCGACACGACGGGGCTGATCCAGATGGGCGGCGAGGGCGTCGACTGGGCCGCGCACGCGATGTTCACCAACACGAAGCACGTGTTCCAGAACCTCGGCGACGGCACCTACTTCCATTCAGGCATCCTCGCGATCCGCCAGGCCGTGGCCGCGAAGGCGAACATCACGTACAAGATCCTCTACAACGACGCGGTCGCGATGACGGGCGGCCAGCCGGTCGACGGCAGCATCTCGGTGCCGCAGATCGCGCGGCAGGTCGAGGCGGAAGGCGTGTCGCGCTTCGTCGTCGTGTCCGACGAACCGGAGAAGTACGACGGTCACCACGGGCTGTTCCCGAAAGGCACGACGTTCCATCACCGCAGCGAACTCGACACGGTGCAACGCGAGCTGCGCGAGACGCCGGGCGTCACCGTGCTGATCTACGACCAGACCTGCGCGGCCGAGAAGCGCCGCCGCCGCAAGAAGGGCGAATTCCCCGACCCGGACAAGCGCCTGTTCATCAACGACGCGGTGTGCGAAGGCTGCGGCGATTGCGGCGTGCAGTCGAACTGCCTGTCGGTCGAGCCGCTCGAAACGCCGCTCGGGCGCAAGCGCCGCATCGACCAGTCGTCGTGCAACAAGGACTATTCGTGCGTGAACGGCTTCTGCCCGAGCTTCGTGACGGTCGAAGGCGCGGCGCTGAAGAAGGCCGCCGGTGCCGCATTCGACGAAGCCGCGCTCGCCGCGCGCGTCGATGCGCTGCCGGTGCCGGCGACGCATCTCGACGCGGCGCCGTTCGACATGCTCGTGACGGGCGTGGGCGGCACGGGCGTCGTGACGGTCGGCGCGCTGATCAGCATGGCCGCGCACCTCGAAGGCAAGAGCGCGTCGGTGCTCGACTTCATGGGCTTCGCGCAGAAGGGCGGCTCGGTGCTGTCGTTCGTGCGGATCGCGTCGAGCGACCGGTGGCTGAACCAGGTGCGCATCGACACGCAGCAGGCCGACGTGCTGCTCGCGTGCGACATGGTCGTCGGCGCGAGCGCCGAGGCGCTGCAGACGGTGCGTCACGAACGTTCGCGGATCGTCGTCAACACGCACCGGATCCCGAATGCATCGTTCGTGCAGAACCCCGACGCGAACCTGCATGCGGACGCGCTGCTCGAGAAGATGCGTCACGCGGCCGGCGACGGCTACCTGTCGAGCTGCGACGCGCAGACGCTAGCCGCGAAGTTCCTCGGCGACTCGATCGGCGCGAACATCCTGATGCTCGGTTATGCATGGCAGCTCGGCCTCGTGCCGGTGTCGCTCGCGGCGATGATGCGCGCGATCGAGCTGAACAACGTCGCGGTGTCGATGAACAAGCTTGCGTTCTCGATCGGCCGGATGGCGGCCGGCGACGCGGCGGGCCTCGATGCGTTGTGGAACGCGCGCCACACGGTGGCCGCGCATGCCGCGCCGGAAACGCTCGCCGAGCTGATCGCCGATCGCGAAGCGCGTCTCGATGCGTACGGCGGCGCCCGTTATGTCGAGCGCTACCGTGCGCTCGTGAGCGCGGCGCGTGCGAAGGGCGACGATTCACTCACGCGCGCGGTCGCGACGACGTTCTACCGGCTGCTCGCGGTGAAGGACGAATACGAGGTCGCGCGGCTGTACACGGACGACGCGTTCCGCACGGCGCTCGAAGCGCAGTTCGAAGGCGTGCCGGGGCAGGCCTATCGCGTGAAGTTCAACCTCGCGCCGCCGACGGTCGCGAAGGCCGGCAGCGACGGCAGCGTGCCGAAGAAGCGCGTGTTCGGCCAGTGGATGTGGCCGGTGTTCGGCGTGCTGGCGCGCGTGCGCAGCCTGCGCGGCACGTGGCTCGATCCGTTCGGCCGCACCGTCGAGCGCAGGATGGAACGCGCGCTTGCCGACGACTACGAGACGACGCTCGCACGGGCGCTCGCCGCGATGACGGCCGGCAATGCGGCGCAGGTCGCGCAACTGGCCGACCTGCATGCCCGCGTGCGCGGCTTCGGTCACGTTAAGGTGCGCAACCTGGCCGGCGTGAAGCGCGCGGAGCGCGAGCTCGCGCTGCAGCTCGGCATCGACGCGGCGACGAGCGCGGCCGTGCAGCACGCGCTCGACGAGATGAAGGGCGCGGGCATGCTGAAGGGGATTCCGGTCGTGGTCGCGAAGTAACGCGCACGCGGGCGGAGGTGGGCGGATGTGAAAACGGCGACGCGGGTGCGTCGCCGTTTTTTTCATGAGTGGCGGCTGCGCACCGGCAGCGGCGGCCGTCCGTCAGAGAATGCCTTTCTTGCGCGTCGACAGCGCGGTTTCCGACAGGTCGATCTCGCGCAGCAGTTTCGTCAGCGTCTCGTCGGAAATCTTGCTGTCGCTGCGCAGCCGGTACAGCGCGGTGCGTTCCGCGCGCACGGCCGCGATCCGCATCTGCAGTTCCATCGTTTCGGCCTGCTTCGCTTCGGCGCGCGGCGTGGGGCCGTCCTCGGCGAGCGTCGCGAGGCGGCGGCGGTACTGGTCCATCACGCGTGCGGAGATATCCGCGCAGCGCGCGGCACCCGATTCGTCGAGATCGGCCGAGATCGCGTCGTGCGACGAGTCGATCGCGCGGATCGCGGCCTGCGCGGCGGCCGCGCGCGCGGCGCGTTCCTCGTCGCCGAGCGGGCTGCGCGACGAACGCACGCCGCGCAGCAGCAGCGGCAGGCCGATCACCGCGACGACGAGCGAGCCGAGGATCACCGCCGACGCGACGAAGATCGCGGTATCGCGGCCCGGCAGCGGCACGCCGTCGGACAGCGCGACCGGAATCGACAGCACGCCGGCGAGCGTGACCGCGCCGCGCACGCCGCCGACCGTCATCACCGCGATCGTGCGGATGCCGGCCATCGTGCCGGCGAGGCCCTGGCGCGCGGCGCGACGGCTCGCGAACCAGCGCAGCAGCCAGACCCACAGGAAGCGGATCGCATACAGCGCGAGCATCATCGCGCAGACGTTGAAGATCATCCGGCCGACGAGCGCGTCGCTCGTGTGGTGCGCGTCGACGAGCGTGCGGCCGATGATGTGCGGCAGCTGCAGCCCGAGCATGATGAACACCATGCCGTTGAACACGAACTCGATCATCGCCCACGTGCTTTCGGCGCGCACGCGCGAAGCGACGGTGCTTTTGCGCGAGAAGCTCGTGTAATTCATCATCATCCCGGCCGACACGGCAGCCAGCACGCCCGACAGCTCGAGGTGCTCGGCGAACAGGTAGGCCGCGAACGGCACGAGCAGCGTCATCACGATGCCGGGGGCCGGATCGCCTTCCTGCTCGGCGTTCAGGAAGCGCGTCGACAGCGCGCTGAACACCCACGACACGATCGCGCCCGTCGCAAGGCCGCCGGCCGCGACGATCACGAACGTGACCGACGCGTCGCGCAGCGAGAACATGCCCGTCAGCGCGGCCGCGATCGCGAATTTCAGCGCGACGAGGCCCGACGCGTCGTTCATCAGCGCCTCGCCTTCGAGGATGTGCATCAGCTGCGGCGGAATCCGGCCCTTTCCTGCGATGCCCGACAGCGCGACCGCGTCGGTGGGCGACAGCACGGCCGCGAGCGCGAACGCGATCGGCAGCGGCAACTCGGGTATCAGCCAGTGCGCGAAATAGCCCACTGCGAGTACCGTCATGAACACGAGCCCGAATGCGAGCATCAGGATCGCGCGGCGCTGCAGGTACAGCTCGCGCTTCGGAATCCGCCAGCCGTCCGCGAACAGCAGCGGCGGAATGAACAGCAGCATGAAGATTTCGGGATCGAACGTGACGTGCAGGTTCAGCTTCGGCCACGCGAGCATCGCGCCGAAGGCGATCTGCATCAGCGGCAACGGCAACTGGAACGGCAGGATGCGCGTGACGGCGCCGGACAGCGCGACGGTCAGCAGCAGGATCAGGACGGTGAAGACGATTTCCATCGATACGGCGAATACGGGGAATGAAACGATCGTACGGAGTGTAGCGTGACAGCGTGACGGGTGCGTTCGAGCGGCCGGTGCGTGCGCACGAAACTGGTGCGTCGCGCGTGTGCCACGGTGGTGCGGCGGCCCGGTGAGCCCGCGCGGCGCATGGGTTCTACGCGCCTTGCACGGAGCTTGCTTGATGCTGGTCAACCGTCCGGCGTCGACCGGGCAACCGAGGGTCCAACCATGACATTGCACGCGCCGTTCGCCTTGCCGGGCGCCGCGTTCGAAGGCATTACCAGGAGGAAGGCATGACGATCGTGCAACAGGAGCGTCCGGCCGCTGCGTCGCCGTACCGGTTCGAGCGGGAGGTGAGTTCCGGCCTCGAACGTCTGGCGACGCAGCACCGCGACCTGACGCTCACGACCGTGTTCCAGCCGATTTTCAGCCTGTCGCACCAGCGTGCGGTGGGCTACGAGGCGTTGCTGCGCGCGCACGATGCGCTCGACCGCGCGGTGTCGCCGCTCGACGTGTTCGGCGAGGCCGCGCGCCAGGGCGAACTGCTGCAGCTCGACCGGCTCGCGCAGGCGCTGCATCTCGAGAACTTCGCGCTGCTCGGCGCCGAGCGCGAGTGGCTGTTCCTCAACGTGCATCCCGGGGTGCTCACCGACCCGTTCCAGGCGGCCGCGCTGCTCGCGAACCTGAAGCGGCTCGGCATGCCGCCGCGCCGCATCGTGCTCGAAGTGCTCGAACAGCGCGCGGAGGACGTCGAGCGGCTGGCCGAGGCCGTGCGCGAATTCCGCACGCACGGTTTCCTGATCGCGCTCGACGATTTCGGCGCGGGCCACTCGAATCTCGAGCGGATCTGGCAACTGAACCCGGACATCGTGAAGCTCGACCGGATCATGCTGTCGCACGCGGCGCACCGCACCGGGCTCACCGCGATCCTGCACGGCCTCGTGACGCTGCTGCACGAGGCCGGCAAGCTGGTGCTCGTCGAGGGGATCGAGACCGAGCACGAGGCGCAGATCGCGCTGTCGTGCGAGGCCGATTTCGTGCAGGGCTACTACTTCGGCCGGCCGGCGCCGGGGCTGCCCGACAGCGCGGCCGCGACGGGCTGCATCGGCGAGCTGACCGAGCGTTTCCGCCAGCAGACCGAGGCGCGCGAGCGGCGCGATGCGCAGCGGCTCGCGCCGTACCTGCGCGCGTTCGAACGCGCGGCCGAGCGCCTCGCGGCCGGCGAGCCGCTCGACGAGGTGTGCTGGAACTTCCTCGCGCTCGACGCGGCCGCGCGCTGCTTCCTGCTCGACGCGCACGGCCGCCAGTCGGGCCGCAACGTCGTGCTGCGCGCCGACCGCGCGCTCGCCGAGGCACGCTTTTCGCCGCTGGCGGACGCACAGGGCGCGAACTGGCTGCGCCGGCCGTATTTCCGCTCGGCGATCGCCGAGCCGGGGCGGGTGCAGGTCACGCGGCCGTACCTGTCGATCAACGAGGCGCAGCCGTGCGTGACGCTGTCGGTGGCCGTGCGCGTCGGCGATACGCAGCGCGTGCTGTGCGGCGATATCGACTGGATCGACGACGAAGCGGACGCCGGCTAACGACGCGCGTATCGCAGGCGGCGCGCAGGGGGACCCGGGCCGGTGCGGGCGGCCCGTTGCGCTCGCCCCGCGCTTCCCCGACAATGGCGCGACCGCGGCCATCGTGACCGCGGGCGCGCCGTCCCGGGGGCCACCATGGCGGCGAATAACAAGGAAAACACAATGAAAAGACCGATTTCGCTGACCATTCTCGCGTGGATCATCATCGTGACCAACGCGATCACGTGCATCTATACGCCATTCACGATCGGCATGCCGACCACCCAGGCGCTGCTGTCGCACTACCTGCTGCCCGTCTGGGCGACGCTCGGCATCAGCGTGCTCATCGAAGCCGTGAACGTCGTGATCGGCATCGCGATCCTCAAGGGCCGCGAATGGTCGCGCAAGGCCTACATCGTGACGGCCGTGTTCGGTTTCGCGTTCTCGTTCGTCAACATGCCGGCGTCGATGTTCGCGGTGCTGATCCCCGGCGTCCTGCTGTTCGCCCTGTTCGTCTACCTGCTGTTCCGGCGCCCCGCGACCGCGTACTTCCGTCAGGCGAGCGCATGAGCGTCGTGCGCAACGCGCTCGCGATCGTGCTGTTCGCGATCGCGGGCATGTGCGTGATCACCGCGCAGATGATGGCGTTCATGAAGCTCGGCCATACGCGGGCGATGCTCGTGTTCGTCGCCGTGTTGTTCGTGCTGTCGGCCGTGTTCCTGGCCGTGGGCGCGTTCGCCGGCGCGTTCCGGCCGCGCGCGCGTGGCGCGGGCATCGCACTGCTCGTCGCGTCCGCGACCACCGCGTTCGGGATGATCGGCTGGGTGACGCTCCTGCTGGCGCCGGGGATCGTCGACGTGATGCAGCAGCAGGGCGTCGACGTGAACGCGCGGATGTTCCGGTTCGCGCCCGGCGCCGTGGTGACCGGCCTGTCCGCGCTCGTCGGCGTGTGGCTCGCGCGGCGCGGCTGACGGCGGGACTCGCGACGGGACTGACGACGGGACTGACCGGGCGCCGCTGACGGCGGGGCGCCCGTCACGCTGGCGCCCGTCGCGCGGCTCGGCTAGGATGCGCGAATTGTCCTGACGATTCGCGGGCCGCCCATGAGCCGAAACGCCGCATCTTCCATCCTCCTCGAAGTGATCGCCACGACTGTCGGCGACGCGAAGGCCGCCGCCCGCGCGGGCGCCGACCGCCTCGAGCTCGTGACCGCGATCACCGAAGGCGGGTTGACGCCGAGCGTCGGTCTGATCGAAGCCGTCGTGGCCGCCGTGCCGATTCCCGTCAACGTGATCGTGCGGCCGCACAGCCGGTCGCTCGTCTACGACGCCGACGACCTGCGCGTGATCGAGCGCGACGTGCGCGCGGCCGTCGCGGCCGGTGCGAACGGCATCGTGTTCGGCGCGCTCGACGCGCGCGGCGACGTCGATCTGGGCGCGCTGGCCCGCATCGCGGCCGCGGCGGACGGCCGCGCGCTGACGTTCCACCGCGCGTTCGACGTGTCGCGCGATCTCAACGCCGCGTTCGACGCGCTGCTGCGCGTGCCGGCCGTCACGTCGGTGCTGACGTCGGGCGGCCATCCGTCGGTGCTCGACGCGGTCGCGACGATCACGCGGCTGGTGCGGCAGACCGCAGGCTCGACCTGCACGGTACTGG
Organism: Burkholderia sp. COPS; assembly: GCF_019425585.1. Classification (NCBI taxonomy): domain Bacteria; kingdom Pseudomonadati; phylum Pseudomonadota; class Betaproteobacteria; order Burkholderiales; family Burkholderiaceae; genus Burkholderia; species Burkholderia sp. COPS. Next base: position 17,143 of record NZ_WIXR01000029.1, read on the forward strand.
CCGGCTCGGGGCTCTCGGTCGATGCGGTCGGCGATTTCGTCCGCGCGACCGGCGTGCGCGCGGTGCATTTCGGCTCGGGCGTGCGGCCGCGCGGCGAGGTGCTGGCACCGGTCGACGAACTGCTCGTCGCGAAGGTGCGCGCGACCATCGACGGAGCCGCATCGCACGTGTGACGCGCGCGGTGGCCTGCGGCGGCCACGGCGCGACGAATCACGCCAGCGCGCGGCAGACGATCGCGCGGCACGCGGCGGCACGCGTACCCCTTCACGTATTGCGCACGAACCAGGTACGTTTCGCGGTGCCCAGCAGCGCGCGATAGACGACCCACGACACGACGAACGTCGCGGGCGCCGACAGCGACGCGGCGAACCCCGTCGCCTGGTTCAGCGCGAGTCCCGTGAACGCACCGGCGAACCATGCGGTCAGCCCGCCCGGGTTGAAGGTCGGCACATGGGCGTCGCGGCATTCGACGTCGTCGCCGACGAGTTGCCCGTACCGGCCGGACAGGATGTGCGCGAGCGCGACGCCGACCCACGCGACGACGAAGATGCCCTGGTACGCGAGCGCCTGCAGGATTCGCGAGAAGATGTCCGCCATCATCAGCGCATAGACGACCGCACCGACCACGAGTGCCCACACGAACTTCGGCGCACGCACGCCGGCCACCTTCAGGAAGAACGCCTGCATGTTGACGGTCGCGAGGTAGTAGTTCGCGGTATTGATGCGGGATTGCGTGACCCACACGAACAGCAATCCCCACACGCCCATCAGCTTCAGCAGCGCGAGCACGACCGATACTTCGGAGAGCGTACCGAGCCCCGGAATCGTGCTGACGAGATAGATGCCGGCCGCGCCGTTGACGAGAAACGTGACGAGGTAAAACGGCATCCCGAAGTTGAAGCGGCCGTGATAACCCGCGTCTTCCTTGCGGCCGAAGCGCGCGTAGTCGAACGTGAACATCATCAGCACCCACACGCCCATGTAGTAGACGAAGCAGTGCCACCAGCCGCCGGCCGGCGCGTTGCCGGCCGGCCCGAAATCGAGCCACGCCGCGTTGTAGCCGTATTCGGCCGTCGCGAGCCCGACTGCCGCGAGGAGCCCCAGCAGGTAGAACGGCAGCAGCACGCCGTTGAACTTGTCGAGCCAGTGCTGCACGCTGCCGAACACGAGCGGCACGCTGTAGCAGACGACGAGCAGCGCGGCCCATTTGTAGTCGAGCGCCGGAAACTGGTGGTGCGCGGCAACCGCGATCACCGAGCCCTCGAACACCGCGTAGTAGATCGCGGTCGCGAAGAAGATCAGTGTCGCGAGCGCCGCGCCGGCGCTGCCGAACAGCACGCGCGAGAACAGCGCGACCGAGAGTCCCGTGCGGATCGCATAGCGGCTGATGATCGTGTTGACGAGGCCGTACGACACGACCGACAGCGCCATCCCGATCAGCGCGTTGCGCGCGCCGTAGGTGAGCGCGAGCGTGGCGCCCACGACGATGTAGAACACCGCGCTGCACACGGCCCACCACGCCATCGTCAGCGAGAAGGGCGGCATGCGCGCGTGGTCGGGGACGGCGAGCGTCGACAGGTCGAGATCCTCGTCGGTACGGGCCTGAGCCAGGTTGGCCATGATCGTGCTCCTTGATGCGCAGAAGTTGCGAACGACGTCTCGGCCGCGGCACAGGCGATCCGCAGGGTTGCCCCGACGTCGGGCGGGCAACCGGTTCGGCAGGAACAGCGCGCAGGCGTCCCCGCCGCGCGGCGCCCGGCCGGGCGGGCGGAAGACGGACAGCGAAAAGGGGGCGGCGACGAACGGCGCCCGGCACGCGAACCGGGCGCCCGGTGCTCAGTCCCGCAGCACGGCGCGCAGCAGCGCGAGGCGCCGCTGGTACTCGCGGCGTGCGGCGAGCGCGTCGGCCATCGTCACGCGCACGAACCGCGCGCGGTGGTTGGGCTGCATCTGGCCGATCAGGTCCATGTCGGCGCTGATGACCGTGCCGATCGTCGCGTAGCCGCCGCCCGACACCGCGTCGCGGTGCAGGATGATCGGCTCGAGCCCGGCCGGCACCTGGATCGAGCCGATCGGGTAGCACGCGTCGACGATGTTCGACGGATCGGCGCCCGCGCCGAATGGCTGCTCGCGCGGCCGGAACTGCAGCGCGCGGCCGTTCTTGTAGCGGTAGCCGATGCGATCGGCTTCGGGTGCGACCGTCCATTCGTCGTCGAAGAAGGTGCGCGCCGAATCGTCGGTGAGCCGGTAGTGGTACAGGCCCGTCAGGACGCGCAGCTCGACCTGGTTGTCGAGCGGCCGGCTCACGGCCGCCGGCAGCTCGCGCCCTTCGCGGGGTGTGCCGACGGGGGCGCCGAGCGGCAACCGGTCGCCTTTCTGCAGGCGCCGGCCTGCGTGGCCGCCGATCGCGCCGAGCGCGTAGGTCGAGCGGCTGCCGAGCACGACCGGCACGTCGATGCCGCCCGCGACGGCGAGATACGCGCGAGCGCCCGCCTTCACGTAATTGAACGACAGCACGCTGCCTGCGCCGATCCGCAGCGCGACGTTGCAGCGCTGGCCGATGCCGTCGATCTTCGGCGTCATCTCGGCGCCGGTGACGGCGATCAGCGCATCCGTATGGAACAGCAGCTCGGGGCCGAGCAGCGTGCATTCGAGTACGGCGGCTTCTTCGGGATTGCCGACCAGCAGATTCGCCGCGCGCGATGCGTACTGGTCGAGCGAGCCCGACGGCGGGATGCCGACGTGGTAGTAGCCTTGCCGGCCCATGTCCTGGACCGACGTCGCGAGGCCGGGTTTCACGACCTCGATCAGGTTGTGCGCGTCAGCTTGCATGCAGCACCTCGACGAGAGAGCGGTTGTACGCATCGGGATCGCGCAGGAATGCGTCGAGCGAGAATTGCACCGGGCGCACGCGCAGGGAAAAGGTGCCGGCCTCGACGTCGGCCACCGCGGCGTCGTAGGTCGCGCGATCGATCGGCTGGAATTTCACGATGTCGCCGGGCCGGAAGAACACCATGAACTCGCGCAGGTAGTCGAGCCGCTGCGCGGGGTCGAAGATCGGCGCCGGCGTCACGCCGAACATCTGGTAGCCGCCCGCGCCGCGCACCGAGTAGATGCAGCCGAAACAGCCGCCGTGGCCCACGGTGAGCTTCGGCGTGTCGGTGCGCGGCCGCAGGTATTTCGGCACTTCGAGCTGGCGTTCGCGCTCGACCATCTGGTACATGAACGGCAGGCCCGCGACGAAGCCGACCATCGACACGAACCACGGCGACCCCGAGTGCGCGGCGATGAAGGCATCGACGTCGCGCTTGCCGTTGATGCGCGCCGCGTATTCGAGATCGGTCGACGACGGGTCCTGGTGGCGTTCGCGAAACCGCATCAGCGTCTCGTGCGTCCATGGATCGTTGTACAGCACCGGCACCTCGACGATGCGCGTATCGAGTTCCAGTGGCGCGTCGCCGACTTCGGCCTCGATCGTCTTCAACAGCGCGACGAGCGCATCGGGCTCGATCACGTCCGGGTCGTAGCGTACCTGGTAGGACGCATTCGCCGGACAGATCTCGGTGATGCCCGGCACCGCGCGGCGCTGCAGTTCGCGCGTGATCGCCGTGCCTTTGAAGAATGCGTCGAGCGACATCGATTCGCTGATTTCGACGAACACGAATTCGTCGCCGCCGAAGGTATAACGGGTCGTCACATCGCCTCCCCGACGCGCACGGCGTCCGCATGTTCGGCTGCGTGTTGCTGCGTGGCGGCTGTTGCGGCCTCACGCCATTGCGGCACCCACGCTTCGAGGAAATTCGTGTGATAGCGCCCGGCGCGCACGTCGTCGTCGGCGAGCAGCGCGACGTGCAGCGGCGCGGTCGTCTTCAGCCCGCCTACGTGCAGCTCGCCCAGCGCGCGGGCCAGGCGCTGCAGCGCGGCCGCACGGCTCTCGTCGTGCACGATCAGCTTCGCGAGCAGCGAATCGTAGAACGGCGGCACGACGTAGCCCGGATAGAGCAGCGAATCGACGCGCACGCCGGGGCCGGTCGGCCACACCAGTGCGTCGATCCGGCCGGGGTTCGGGCGGAAGTCCTGCAATGGATCTTCCGCGTTGATCCGGCATTCGAGCGCCGCGCCGCGCATCGCGATGTCCGGCTGCGCGAAGCGCAGCGGCTCGCCGTCGGCGATGCGCAGCGTCTCGCGCACGAGATCGATGCCGGTGATCGCCTCGGTCACCGGATGCTCGACCTGGATGCGTGTGTTCATCTCGATGAAGTAGAACTCGCCGCGCGCGTCGTCGAACAGGTATTCGAGCGTGCCCGCGCTGCGATAGCCGACCGCCTGCGCGAGCCGCGTGGCCGACGCGCACAGCGCGTCGCGCTGCGCGGGCGTGAGCGAAGGCGACGGCGCTTCCTCGAGGATTTTCTGGCGCCGCCGCTGCAGCGAGCATTCGCGCTCGAACAGGTGCACGACGCGACGGCCGTCGCCGAGTACCTGCACCTCGATGTGGCGCGCCCGCGCGATGAAGCGTTCGAGGTACACGCCGCCGTCGCCGAACGCCGCCTGCGCCTCGCGCTGCGCGAGCGGCAGCTCGGCGTCGAGCTGCGCGGCGTCATGCGCGACGCGGATTCCGCGCCCGCCGCCGCCGGCGGCCGCCTTGATCATGATCGGATAGCCGATGCGCGCGGCGACGTCCCGCGCCTCGTCGAGCGACTGCACGACGCCGTCGCTGCCGGGCACGGTCGGCACGTTGGCGCGCCGCGCGGTTTCGCGTGCGCGGGCCTTGTCGCCCATCGTGGCGATCACCTGCGAGTCCGGGCCGACGAAGATCAGGCCGGCCGCCTCGACCTGCGCGGCGAAGGCGGCATTTTCGGACAGGAAGCCGTAGCCGGGATGGATCGCGTCCGCGCCGCACTGCCGCGCGGCGTCGAGGATCGCGGCGGGATTCAGGTAACTCTTCGCCGCGTGCGACGAGCCGATGTGGACGGCTTCGTCGGCCATGCGCGCGGCGAGGCTGTCGCGGTCCGCGTCGCTGACCACGGCGACCGCGCGCATGCCGAGCTCGCGCGCGGCACGGATCACGCGCACCGCGATCTCGCCGCGGTTCGCGACCAGCACGGTGCGGATGCGCGACGGCCGGTAGAACGCGCTGGAGGAGGTTGCCGGATTCATCGCATCACCCCTCGATCCGCATCAGCACCTGGCCCGCGTCGACCGGCTCGCCGTCCTCGACGAGCAGCTCGACCACGCGCCCTGCCGCATCGGTTTCGATCTCGGTGAACTGCTTCATCACCTCGACGAGGCCGACCACCGCGCCGGCGGCGACCGTCGCGTCGACCGCGACGTAGTAGTCCGCATCGGGCGACGGGCGCCGGTAGAAGGTGCCCGGCAGCGGGCTGACGATATCGTGCAATGCCATCGTGTGTCTCCTTGAATCAGTGATGGGCGGCGAGCGGTTGCGGCCCGGCGGTCCGGATGCCTTCGCGGATCAGCGCGTGGCGCGTTTCGCGCACGAGGTCGAGCGCGCCCGGCGTGTCGCTATGGATGCAGACCGAATCGAAATCGATGTCGATGTCGTCGCCATCGATCGTCCGCACCTTGCCGTCGATGCATGCGCGCAGCACCTTGTCGGCGACCTGGCGCGGATCGAGGCGGCCGACGCGGCGCGTGAACACGATCGAGCCGCTGCGGTCGTAGTCTCGGTCCGCGTAGAACTCGCGGATGACCGGCTGCCCGTACTCGACGGCGACGCGGTACGTGACCGACGCCTCCATGCAGTACAGCCACAGGCCCGGATCGACGCGTTGCAGCGTTTCGACCAGCATCCGCGAGAACGCTTCGTTGCCTGCCGCATGCATGTAGAGCGCGCCGTGCGGCTTCACGTGCTGCAGGCTGACGCCGTTCAGGCGCGCGAACTCGCGCAGTGCGCCGAGCTGGTACAGGATGTCGTTGACGAGCGCCTGCGGCGTTTCGGCGATCGTGCGGCGGCCGAAGCCGACGAGATCGCGAAAGCCCGGGTGCGCGCCGATGCCGACGCCGGCGTCGCGCGCGAGCTGCACCGTGCGCGCCATGATGTTCGGATCGCCGGCGTGAAAACCGGTGGCGATGTTTGCCGAGCTGATCAGCGGCATGATCTGCTCGTCGACGCCGTCGCCGATCGTCCACGGGCCGAAGCCTTCTCCCATGTCGGAGTTCAGGTCGACGCTGTGCTTCCTCATACGATGTGCTCCTCCAGGTTCTCCGGTTCGCGTGCGTCGTGGCGCATGCCGAAACCGTGTTGAACGCAGGTTAGCCGTGTGGGGTGCGTCAAAAAAGTTCTATTTTTATATGCGACCGTATCGATTTTTTCGATACCGCGGAAAACGGCTGCCAGGTGCCGTCGGGGCTGGGGCGGCAGGGTTTTCACGAGGTCGGGTTCACGGGCTCGGCACGGTTGTTATGATGTTTGTCACGTGCCCATCTGTTTTCTCATCGACCATGGCCCTGACTCTCAGACAGCTCAAGTATTTCGTCGCGACCGCCGAGCTCGGCCAGATCTCGCAGGCCGCGATCCAGCTCACGATTTCGCAGTCGGCCGTGACGAGCGCGATCAGGGAACTGGAGGACAGCCTCGGCACGCAACTGTTCCTGCGCACGCCGTCGGGTGTGACGCTCACCGACACAGGGCGGCGTTTCCTGAATCACGCGTACACGATCCTGTCGTCGGTCGATGAGGCGATGCGGATTCCGAACCTCGAAAGCACGCTGACCGGCACGCTCGCGATCGCCGCGAGCTACACGGTGCTCGGCTATTTCCTGCCGCACCACGTGCTGCGCCTGAACACGCTGTATCCGCGGCTGACGATCCACCTGCACGAGCTGAACCGCGAGTCGATCGAGGAAGGGCTGATCGCGGGCCGCTACGACATGGCCGTGCTGCTCACGTCGAACGTGTCGAATCCGGCGCTCGTGCTGGAGCCGGTGATTCACTCGGTGCGGCGGCTGTGGGTCGGCGCGCATCATCCGCTGCTCAGGCACGAGAGCGTCACGTTCGCGGAGGTCGCGCGCGAGCCGTTCGTGATGCTGACGGTCGACGAGGCGGGGCAGACGGCGCTGCGTTACTGGAACGAGACGCCGTACCGGCCGAACGTGATCCTGCGCACGTCGTCGGTCGAGGCGGTCCGCAGCATGGTCGCGAACGGCAGCGGCGTCGCGATCCTGTCCGACATGGTGTATCGGCCGTGGTCGCTCGAAGGGCGGCGCATCGAGACGATCGTGCTGCGCGATGCGGTGCCGCCGATGAGCGTCGGTCTTGCGTGGCGCAAGGACATCGAGTTGAGCCCCGCGATGCACGCGGTGCGCGATTATTTCCGGCACACGTTCATGGAGCCGCGCGCGCTCGGCGGCGCGGCCTGAACGACGGGGCCGGATACAGAAAAGCCGGGGCGTGCCCCGGCTTTTCCGTTTGCAGATCCGGCCCGACGGCCGCTCCGCTTACGCGTTCGCCGACATCGCGTCCGCGTCGCTCGCGCGGATGCCGAGGCGCTCGAACAGCGCGCGATCCTTCTGCGACTGCGGGTTGCTCGTCGTCAGCAGCTGGTCGCCGTAGAACATCGAGTTCGCGCCGGCCAGGAAGCACATCGCCTGCAGCCCGTCGTCGAGCTGTTCGCGGCCGGCCGACAGGCGCACGACGGCCTTCGGCATCGTGATCCGCGCGACCGCGATCGTGCGCACGAATTCGAACGGGTCGAGCGGCGCGGTGCCTTCGAGCGGCGTGCCTTCGATCGCGACGAGGTTGTTGATCGGCACCGAATCCGGATACGGGTTCAGGTTCGCGAGCTGCGAGATCAGGCCCGCGCGTTCGCGGCGCGATTCGCCCATCCCGATGATGCCGCCGCAGCACACGTTGATGCCGGCGTCGCGCACGCGGTCGAGCGTGTCGAGGCGATCCTGGTAGGTGCGCGTCGAGATCACCTGGCCGTAGAACTCCGGCGACGTGTCGAGGTTGTGGTTGTAGTAGTCGAGGCCCGCATTCGCGAGTTCCTGCGCCTGCTCGTCTTCCAGCATGCCGAGCGTCATGCAGGTCTCGAGGCCGAGTTCCTTCACGCCGCGCACCATCTCGGTCAGCGCCGGCATGTGGCGCTCCTTCGGGTTGCGCCATGCGGCGCCCATGCAGAAGCGGCTCGCGCCGTTTGCCTTCGCCGCCCGTGCGGCATCCAGCACCGCGTCGACGTCCATCAGCTTCTCGGCCTTCAGGCCCGTGTCGTGGTGCGACGACTGCGAGCAGTAGCCGCAATCTTCCTCGCAGCCGCCCGTCTTGATCGACAGCAGCGTCGACAGCTGCACCGCGTTCGCGTCGAAGTGCTCGCGGTGCACCTGCTGCGCGCGGAAGATCAGGTCGTTGAACGGCAGCTCGAACAGCGCGACGACGTCGGCTACGCGCCAGCGTTGCGAGGCCGGAGCGGCCACGGGAATCGCGTCGGGTTGCACGGTGGCGGCGGTCTGGGCTTGGGTCATATCGTTTTCCTGTCCTGGTCGGGGATGAGGGATCGGGGGATCTGTTTCTGTCGGGTCAATGCCGCGCGGCGCGCAGCGTATCGACGAGCGCGGCGATGTCGAGCATCGCCGCGGCGGATTCGGGGGCGGCCGGGCTCATGTGCGGAATGCGGCCGAGCAGCGGCGCGCCGTGCTCGCGGGCGAGCCAGTCGCGCATCGTCGCGACGTTCTCGTCGGGGAACGACATCGCCGGGTCGACGTGGTTCGCGACCCAGCCGGCGAGCTTGAGGCCGCGTTGGCGAATCGCGTCGGCGGTGAGCAGCGCATGGCTGATGCAGCCGAGCCGCACGCCGACGACGAGCACGACCGGCACGCCGAGCGCGACCGCGAGATCGGCCATGTCCCGCGTGTCGTTCATCGGCACGCGGAAGCCGCCGGCGCCTTCGACGACGACGATATCCGCGCGCGTCAGCGCTTCGCGATGGCACGCGACGATCGTGTCGATGTCGAGCGTCACGCCTTCCCGCGCGGCGACGATATGCGGCGCGGCCGGTGCCTTCAGCAGGAACGGCGTGCGCAGCTCGGGCGGCAGCACGACGTTCGCGGCCGCGTCGAGCCGGTCGGCGTCCTCGTTGCGCCACACGCCGTCGCGTTTATACGCGCCGGCCGCGACGGGTTTCAGCGCGGCTGCACGCAGGCCGTGCCGTGCGAAGCCGTGCAGCATCGCGGCCGACACGAAGGTCTTGCCGATTTCGGTGTCGGTGCCCGTGACGAAAAGCGAGAGCGGGGCGGTCATGCCGCAGTCTCCCGCCGGGCCGCCCCAAGGGAGGCTGCAGCCCCCTCGGGGGGCAGCTCACGAAGTGAGCGTGGGGGCGGTTCCGTCTCCCGCGGGGCCGCGTGAGCGGAGGCTGCGGCTCCCTCGCTGGCTTCGACCAGCGCGGCTTCGAGCCGCGCGAGATCGTCGAACGAATGCGCGGCCGACAGCGACACGCGCAGCCGCGACGTGCCGACGGGCACCGTCGGCGGCCGGATCGCTGGCACCCACAGGCCGTGCGCGTCGAGCGCGCGCATCGCCGCGAGCGTCGCGTCGTTGCTGCCGATCACGAGCGGCTGTACGGCCGTGTGCGAATCGACCGGCTGCCAGCGCGTATTGCGCAGCAGCGCGCGCGTGCGTTCGATCAGCGCGGCGAGATGCGCGCGCCGCGCATCGCCTTCGTCGCCCGCGATCACCTTCAGGCTTGCCGATACCGCGTGCGCGACGGCCGGCGGCGCGGCCGTCGTGAAGATGTAGCTGCGCGCGCGCTGGATCATCCATTCGATCACGGTCTCGTGCGCGATCACGAATGCGCCCGCGACGCCGGTGGCCTTGCCGAGCGTGCCGACGTACACGAGATGCGGCGAACGCAGCGCGGCGGCCGCGAGCGCGCCGCGGCCCTGCGGGCCGAGCACGCCGAAGCCGTGTGCGTCGTCGACGACGAGCCATGCGCCATGGCGCTCGGCCAGCGCGACGAGTTCGGCGAGCGGCGCGATGTCGCCGTCCATGCTGAACACGGTGTCGCTGACGATCAGCTTCGTTTCGGCATCCGATGCGTCGAGCAGCGCGGCGAGCGCGGCCGTGTCCGCATGCGGATAGACCTGTACGTTCGCGCGCGACAGCCGCATGCCGTCGATCAGCGATGCGTGGTTCAGCGCGTCGGAGAAGAGGGTTGCGCGCTTGCCGGTGAGCGCCGTCATCGCGGCGAGGTTCGCCATGTAGCCGGTGCTGAAGTACAGCGCGCGCGGCGCGTCGGAGAAGCCGCCCGAGAAGGCCGCGAGCTCCTCTTCGAGCGTCGCGTGCGCACGCGAGTGGCCGCCGAGCAGGTGCGAGCCGCCGCTGCCGGCGCCGTAGCGCTGCGCGCCTTCGGCGAATGCGGCGACGAGCGCCGGATGCGCGGCGAGGCCGAGATAGTCGTTGCTGGCGAAACCGACGATCTCGCGGCCGTCGACGGTCATGCGCGCATCGCACGCGGTGTCGGCGGTGCGGCGCACGCGGCGCAGCCCCTGGGCGTCGAGATCGGCGAGGCCGCGTTGCAGCGCGTCGAGCAGCGGGTGTGTCATCGTGCGATCTCCGCGAGCGTGGCGTCGAGCGTATCGCGCGTGCGTTGCGCGAGCCATGCGATGTCGTCGTCGCTCATCACGTACGGCGGCATCAGGTACACGGTCGTGCCGATCGGGCGCAGCAGCAGCTCGCGTTCCAGCGCGCGTTCGAAGAAGCGTCGCGAGAAGCCGCGCGCCGCGTCGCCGTCAAGCGCGACGTCGAACGCGAACAGCGTGCCGCGCTCGCGCAGGTGGCGTACCTGCGGATGTGCGTCGAGCGGCGCGAGCGCGGCACGCAGCGTGGCCGACTTGCGCGCGTTCGCCGCGAGCACGTCGTCGCGTGCGAAGAGGTCGAGCGTCGCGACCGCCGCGCGGCAGGCGAGCGGGTTGCCGGTGTACGAATGCGAGTGCAGGAAGCCGCGCGTCGTGTCGTCGTCGTAGAACGCGGCGAACACGTCGTCGCGCGTGAGCACGAGCGACAGCGGCAGGTACCCGCCGCTGATGCCTTTCGACAGGCACAGGAAATCGGGCCAGACGCCGGCCTGTTCGCACGCGAAGAAGGTGCCGGTGCGGCCGCAGCCGACCGCGATCTCGTCGGCGATCAGGTGCACGCCGAATTCGTCGCACAGCGCGCGCAGCCCGCGCACGTACGACGGATCGTGCATCGCCATGCCGGCCGCGCACTGCACGAGCGGCTCGACGATCAGCGCGGCGATCCGGTCGCCGCGTTCGACGAACAGGTGCCGCACGTCCGCGAGCGCGCGGCCCGCGACGTCGGCGGCCGTCTCGCCCGGCAGCGCGCCGCGCGCGTCGGGCGACGCGACGACGTGCGCATGACGGATCAGCGGATCGTATGCGTCCTTGAACAGCGCGACGTCGGTCACGCCGAGCGCGCCGATCGTTTCGCCGTGGTAGCTGTTCGCTACGCAGACGAATTCCTGCTTGTTCGCGCGGCCGCGGTTGCGCCACGCGTGGAAGCTCATCTTCAGCGCGATCTCGACGGCCGACGCGCCGTCCGACGCGAAGAACGCATGGCCGAGCGTGCGCGCGGTGAGCGCGTGCAGCCGCTCCGCAAGCTCGATCGCGGGTTCGTGCGTGCAGCCGGCGAGCATCGCGTGCTCGAGCGTGTCGAGCTGGTCCTTCAGCGCCGCGTTGATGTCGGGGTTCGCATGGCCGAACAGGTTGACCCACCACGAGCTGATCGCGTCGAAATAGCGGCGGCCGTCACGGTCGTACAGCCACACGCCCGCGCCACGCGCGACGGGGATGAGCGGCAGGCGCTCGTGGTGCTTCATCTGGGTGCAGGGATGCCAGACCGCGCGCAGGCTGCGCGCGACCCAGTCGTCGGTGGCTGGCGTACTCAAGGCGGCTCCGGGGAGTAAAGCGGCGGCGGGTATCGAACGGAATACCGCGCGGCGACAGACGGAAAACGCGCTGAGATTAGCGTGTTCCGCCGTCCGTTGCACTACCGGTTACAAACACCGCAAAGCCTTGTCGGGCGGGAGTTCGGCGCAGATCCGGGGTGCTCGGAGCGGTACGCGCCAGATGCCCCGAAATGACCGCAGATGACGACGTTCGAGTGACACCCCCAGACAGAAAAAAATCGCGGGATAGGGTGCGGCCGGGTGATGAAATGTGGGGAATGATGGTGGTGCGGTGTTGGCGGCGACAACGGGGCGATCTTGCTTCGCGCAGGCTCCGATCGACGGGGCGGCGCAACGCCGGACGATTGGACGAAATCGAGCTGTCAGGTTCAGGGCAATGCTTTGGAAGTGCCGCGTCGGCCACGTTGTCGATGTGACGGAACACCGGCGCAATCTTGTCGATTTCCTTGTCAGGCAAATTACCTGACAACTGGCTGGCTCATGCCGATACCAGATGGGGCCACGCTGATTCGTGCCGCGCGACCCGCGTACGCTCTTGTCGTCGATCGCCACGACCTCATCGGCCAGCGCCGGGCAGAGCCCTCGCTTCCAACGCACGAAACTGGCTTCGAACTCGAGTGGATCAAGCGCCGCGAATACGCGGCCGAACGTGTCATGCGAGGGAATACCCCGTTTCCAGGGGCAAGTATCGACGCAACCAGTCGAGCTTCGATTCGCCCCAGATCCGGATCGCGACCCAGCTATCCGCTCCCGACAGAATCGCGCACAGCGCAACCATCAGGATCTCGCGCAGATCATGCGGCGACGGCCGACTGCGCGGATCCGTCAAGCTGCAGAATGCTTCCTCGATGCTCAACACTTCCTGCTGAAAATCCGACTCTCGCACGGGTTTGCCTCACGGAAAATCCATGACTACAGCCGGATTCGAACACGCTCACAAGCAATCTGAAGCCCCTTTTAACCATTTACACAATTCGTGCGATTGCCCTAGTGCTCGAAACAGACCTCTGTACTTTTCGAACCTGTCCCATATACAAGGGAACGGCAGATACCTAGGCTTGCTTGCGAAGGCATCCATGTACGTCGACGGGCGTCCATATCTCTGCTGAGAGCCTGCTGCCAGCCCTGCCTTGGTGGCAGTAATTCAGTTACCTTCCGTGGCGCCACGGCCTTCTACTCAATCAACTCATGACCTGACAGGTATAGCGCAGATTTCCAATCAAAAGGAGAGATAGCAATGGGGGCACGTATGAATCTATTTGGTAACGCGCAGATTGTTGTTGGGGATATGACCTCTCACGGCGGCATCGTAGTTTCGGGCAGTCCAACCAACTCATGGCACGGCCGGCCGATTGTGCGTAAAGGGGATACGGTAACGTGCCCCAAATGCTCGCCGCACATTTTCAAGGTGGCCGAAGGACTGGAGCATTGCACCGACACGGATGGGGAACTACCAATGGCCGCGGAAGGACACAGAACAACCTGCGGTGCTGTACTCATTGCACGAGCAGCGCCCGCCAGTTTGGTATCCGCGCATGCCGCATACGTCAACGGCCTCCGCTTCGATGAGCAGTTCATCTTGCATGACTTGGACGGAAACCCGATTCCAGAAATGCCTTACAAAATAACAACAGTGGATGGGGTGACTATTCGCGGAGTTACTGATACGGATGGGCGTACAGACCGAGTAATGAGCGGTGAGGTGCAGGTGCTTACGATTGAGCCAGATACCGAATGGCTATTCAGAAAAAATAACAAAGAGGCTTGAGCCATGACTGATCTTTCATGGTCGGGGAGCGCTGCAACAAATACGACTCGGGGAAGCACACGGGAAGTGTCGGCTGATGTCATTCGATACGTCAACAAGGTTGACGCTGACAGCGGATGGTTACTAGTTGGGATGGACGACGTTCCTCGCAGCGAATGGAAATCGCTTTTCAAATATTGCAAGGTCATGCTGATCGGAAGCAAAGATGGGCGGACCTATTTCAAGATCCTTGAGGGCGAGTCCAAGGGGCGGATCGCGTTCCTGTCGGGAGCCAATGTTAGTGAATATCTTGGCAAGACAGCCCCTAAACAGAAGCCAATTGAACTGGTTATGACCTATGGGCGCTTTGATGTCAGATGGTACTCGAAATCCAGAAAGGAGAATATGCAGCAACAATTGGCAGATGGGATTCTCGATGGGATTCACTTTGAGGCTGCAATGAACACGAGTTGGGGTGGAGATTTTCATCCCATTCCACCTGGAAACTATACGATCTTGTTGCCTGATTTTGCGCACAGAAGGGATTATACAAATCAATACAAGGCTGAATATCAGGGCCTATCTCACCATCAGGTATGGTTCCCGATTGCGCATGGAAATAATAGCAGATATGTTCATGTGGGTAATGTGTCGGAAGGTTGTGTTACCGTTGTGCATATAAAAAAGTGGGCGTCAATTCACGAGGCACTTGTTAGTCATCGCGGCTCTGATGGAAAAAGCGTCGGCACACTTGTTGTTAAAGGTAAGCCTGAAAGGGCGAGATAATGAGTAAAAATAATTTTATTCTTTTATTCTATCTTGTTATTTTTATGCTCATGTCCCCATGCGTCTATGCGTTCGGGTCGAATTCTGATGGAAGCATCATAACTGAATGGGAGATATTTAAGGCGACGGTTGAAAATTACAAGAAAAATATAGGAGTCAAGGAAAATATCAAAAATGCAGCCCTGGCCGAGAAAAGGGGGAGGTTTTTTTTTAATGAGGGACGTTATGATCAGGCGTACTTTAATGGTTATGGTGACGCGATAGCTTGGATTCCGAGACCCGAATACTTTTTTATAATTGGTGACTTGAAGTTGAGAATGAAGCTGTCGCTTCATAGTGACTCTCCTCATGCGACGCCAGAGCGGAAGGCATGCTGGGATAAATACTTGTTCGCGGTGGATGTAAATAGAAATTTAGAGTCTTCTTTTGAAATGGGTTTTGGGTTGGTGGGGGAATTGAATTTATCTGATACCAGAAAATCAAAAATCTACAAGCAGGCCATGGCTAATGCTACTTGCTTCGCACGCTTGACGAGCAAGTATTCGGAGGGAGTAGGCTCGCAGTGCGTGCCGATCGAGGAAGTAAAAAAATGTCTTGGAAGTCCGCTCCTGTTTCTATACAACTAGGACAGAAGTGTGTCATTGCTGCGGCGTAAGGCAGTGGCGTTTCCACTCGTAGACTTCTACACGTCGTAACTTGCCTCCTCATCATCCCAGATGCACTGCCGTGATCGCGTCCTCTCGTGCCCCGACTCGCGGCTGATCGCCTGCCGCGCCTGCGCATCCAAGGCGCGCTGCGCAGCCGGCGTCTTCCAGTCCGCCAACGCTTCGTAACGATCCTGCGCGTAACGATGCCGCAGGCCGTGCATGTTGCTCAGGCCGGCCGCCTTGCACTGCCCATCGTATGTGTAGCGCTGCTGGATATAGCTCTTGTGCGTCCGGATCAACGATCCCGCGCTTGACGTAGCCTTTGGACGGGCGCCGCCGAGACCACTGCCTTGCACGAAGATGGCCGCCTCGTTCTGCTGAACGCGTCGCGAGATGCGCACACAGGTGCTTCTCCAACTCGTGCGGCTTCCGCGAGGACGGTGGGGCTGGCTGCCGCAGCTTGATTGACCTTCATGTTCGTAAAATCGATCGTTAGATCGATTGTGATCGAAATAACGATCATCACGGACTACGCTGGCGCGAATTCAAGTCGATTGCTCGTAAAAACGAGCATTACGTCTCGCGTGCTCGATTTGACGAGCAGGCGGTAGAGCGCCGCGACGACCGTGAATGGAGGGGGCGCAAAGCGGGAGGAGCGAAGCCGCGCGTCAGCGCGAAGCCAGTGCGCGCGTATCGGTATCGCGGGTGTGATCGTCGCCGTTGTCGGCCGTCTGCGTGTTCGTGTTCCACACGACCCGGTCGTTGACCGCATACAGCCGGCACGCGCCCGCGCCCTGCTTCGCGCAGTTGTCGAGCGCGAGCGCCATCGGGTCGTCGCCGCCTTCGGCCCACGACCACGCGCCTTCCGACGACACCGCGAACGCGCGGCTCGGATGCTGGTTCAGGAAGCGGCGATAGCCTTCACGGCCGGCTTCGTCGACATACGGCACCGCGTTGACCGCGTCGATCGACGCGTAGCCGGTGGCTTTCGGCTCGTGCGGGTTCGCGACCGCGTAGCGCACCGAGGTCGGCAGGTTCAGCTGCGCGAGGAACGCGTTGACGGCCGGCCACCACACGGGCACGCCGTCGCGATCGACGATCAGCCGGTGCGCGTCGTCCTTGTAGCGGCCGAAATCGATGAACTGGGCCTGCGTGCCGTGCGATACGTACGCGTCGTGCATCTGCGCGACGAGCCCGGGCGTCCACACCGAATCGTTGTCGCCGTACAGCCACAGCGACCGCACGGCCGTGTGCGCGCCGTACTGGTCGAACGCGTCGACGAGGTTGCGCTGCCAGCCGTCGCAGAGGTCCTGGCGCAGCCCGCCGGAGAAGTTGATGATGCCGCGCACGCCCGGTGCGGCTTCGGTGCCGTACGCGACCGATACGAGGCCGCCGTGCGACGTGCCGGCGACGACGATGCGCGACGCATCGACATACGGCTGGCGCGACATGTAGCGCACCGTCGCGTCGACGTCGGCGGCTTGTGCGAGGCCGTTCTTGCCGACGTTGCAGCCTTCCTGCTGGTACGTGCCGTCCGAGCCCGCGAAGCCCTGGCGGTTCGGCGCGATCACCGCATAACCGCGGCGCACGAATTCGCGCGCGAACGCGAGCGGCCGGCTGCGCGGCTGCTGATGGAGATCGCCGGTGTTCTTGCCGTGGTTGAAGACGACGAGCGGGAACGGGCCGGGGCCGTTCGGCTTGAAGAGCGTCGCCTCGAGCGTGACGGTGCCCGATGCGTCGGCCGGAATGCGGAGGATCTGTTCGTTCAGGTCGGCGGCGACCTGCGGCAGGTTCGAATCGCCGTAGTCGAAGCGTTCGGCATGGGCGAGCGACCCGCTGGCGCCGGCGCCCGTCCCCGTATTGGCGTTCGACAGCGTACCGGCCTGAGCGGCCGACAGCGCGCAGGCCGCCATCCATCCCACCAATACCTTGCTGAACGCCATTCGTAAGCCCTGCCATGCAACATGACTGATCTGAGGGCCATCCTAGCCCGACAAATTCAGGTTGTGCAATGCGGGAATTACCCGGCGTCTGACACAGCAACTATTTGTCAACGTTCACTTACTTCGCCGTCGACGTAACGCCAGAAACCGTGCTCGTCGCGCTCGAAACGGCTCGTCTCGTGGAGCCGGTAAGCGCGTCCGCCGATCTTGTAGCGGGCCACGAACTCGACCTCCGCGTGCCGTTCGTCGAGCGGCGCGTGGCGTTTGACCGTGAGGCCGAGCCAGCGCGGCGCGTCGGGTGCCTCGGGGTCGGTGTCGAGATCGGGCGGGCAGGTGCGCGCGGCCCACGTCGCGCGCAGGTAGCCGGTCGCGCCGAGCACGTACGCGCTGTACCGCGAACGCATCAACTCGAGTGCGTTCGGCGCGGCTTCGCCGCCGTCGATGAAGCGACCGCAGCAGGCCGCGTAGCGGGGCGCCGGTGCTTTGCCGGCGGGAGCGGGGGACGCGCCGCCGCACGGGCACGCGTCAGGTCGGTTCAAAATCATGCGAAACGGGAATTAACGACGTCTGGTTGTCGGTTGACCACCGGCTGACTACCAGCTCAGCTCGATGCCGTCGTACTGGAAGAAACGGCCGTTTGCCTGCGACACGTCCGCGCCGGATTCGGCGATCACGCGGCGCATGCCGGTCACGCTGGTTTCCGGATCTATCGCGGCCTGCGCGCCGCCCATGTCGGTGCGCACCCAGCCGGGATGGAGCGAGATGCACGCGGCGTGGCGCGTCTGCAGCGACGCGATGCGCAGCACGTCGTTCAGCGCGGCCTTGCTCGCGCGGTACAGCCAGCCGGTCGTGCCGGTCGCCTCGGCGATGCTGCCCATCCGGCTCGACACGACGGCGAGCACGCCGCGTGCGTCCTCGACGAGCGGCAGCAGGATCGGCAGCAGCTGCATCGGCCCGCGCACGTTCGTATGCATCACCGCGTCGAAATCCTCGGCGGTGATCGTCTCGACGCCCTCGGTGCGCGGCCCGTAGACGCCCGACACCATCACGGCCGCATCGAGCCGCTCGCCGTCGAGCTTCCAGCCGAGCGCCGCGATCTGCTCGGGCTGCGTGATGTCGAGCGCATGTGCTTGCGCGCCGAGCGCGCGCAGCGCGTCGAGCGAGGCGTCGTCGCGCGCGGTGGCGATCACGTTCCAGCCGTCGCGCCGGTATTGCCGGACGAATTCGCGGCCGAGGCCGCGCGATGCACCGACGATCAATGCGGTTTTCATGCCCGTCGCTCCTTTGCTTGGCGCCGCCCTGGCGGTACCGGTGTCAGATCCGTTCGAGGCCGCGCGGCGACGGCCGCCCGGCTGCGTGCGCGTTACTTCGCGTCGTCGCACGGCTTCAGCGTGTCGGCCACCGCCTGCGCGACGCCTTCGAGCCGCCGCGCGGCGTCCGCCGCGATCATGTCGTTGTCCGGCGCATGGTTGCCGCCGGCGGTGAGCGCGGCCACGCAGCGCTTGTAGGTCTCGTCGAGCGCGTCGAAGTTCGACACGGCCATCCCGAGGTTGCGCATCCGGCCGTCGTGCACGCCGTACACGAGCCCGTGCACGGTGAGCGACTGGCCGCGGGCCCACGCGTCGTTGACGATCGTCGTGCGGCAGACGTTGACGACCTGCTCGATCGCGTTCAGCTCGATCAGGCGGCGATAGCGCGCTTCGCCGACCGGCCAGTCCTCGAGCAGCGCCGCGTGGCGCTCGCGCACGTCCTGCACGTGATGCAGCCAGTTGTCGGCGAGGCCGACGCGGCGGTTGAGCAGCGCGGCATTCACGCCCGAGCAGCCGTAGTGGCCGACGACCATGATGTGCTTCACGCGCAGGATGTCGACCGCGAACTGGATCACCGACAGGCAGTTCAGGTCGCTGTGCACGACCACGTTCGCGATGTTGCGATGGACGAACACTTCGCCCGGCGGCAGGCCGATGATCTGGTTCGCGGGCACGCGCGAATCCGAGCAGCCGATCCACAGGTATTCCGGCGCCTGCTGGTCGGCGAGACGCGCGAAGAACTGCGGATCGTCCTCGAGCTTGCGTTTGACCCACGCATCGTTGTTGTCGAACAGGTGGGAAAGCGGATTGTCTTGGGTGTTCATCGGTGTGGCTTCCGTTGACGGAAATCGGGTCGGTACGGTATCGGGTTCGGTGTAACCGGCGTCAGGCGGCGCGCTGCGCGTCGCCTTCGCCGTCGTTCTGGTCCGTCGCGCCGAAGCGGTCGGGGTAGCGCACGCTGAAGCGCAGCGATGCGTCGTAGGGATAAAAATCGGGCAATTCACCCTGCAGCAGCTTGTCCTTGCTGGCCTGCCACAGCGCGGGATCGAAAAAGTCCGCGTGATGCTTCATGAAGACATCGCGCACGCGCGGATCGCCGAGCAGGAACGGCCCGTAGGTCTCCGGGAAGATGTCGTGCGGGCCGACGGTATACCACGGTTCGCCGGACAGCTCGTCTTCCTCGTTGCGCGGCGGCGGCACGCGGCGCACGTTGCAGTCGGTCAGGTACTCGATCTCGTCGTAGTCGTAGAACACGACGCGGCCGTGGCGCGTGACGCCGAAGTTCTTGTACAGCATGTCGCCGGGGAAGATGTTGGCCTTCATCAGCTCCTTCACCGCGTTGCCGTACTCCTTCACGCCGTGCTCGACGTCGGTATCGGTGCCGTTCTGCAGGTACAGGTTCAGCGGCGTCATCCGGCGCTCGATGTACAGGTGCTTGATCACGAGATTGTCGTCCTCGTATTCGAGCAGCGACGGCACTTCCTTTTCCAGCTCGCGCACGAGCGCGTGGTCGAGCCGCGCGAGCGGCAGCGCGACGCTCGAATACTCGAGCGTATCGGCCATCCGCCCGAGGCGGTCGTGGCGCTTCACGAGCTGGTACTTCTCCATGATCTGCGCGCGCGTCGTTTCCTTCGGCGGCGGGAAGTGATCCTTGATGATCTTGAACACGTACGGGAACGACGGCAGCGTGAACACGAGCATCACGAGGCCCTTGATCCCGGGCGCGATGATGAAGCGGTCGCTCGAATGCGACAGATGGTGCAGCAGGTCGCGATAGAACAGGTTCTTGCCCTGCTTCTGCAGGCCGACCGACGTGTAGATCTCGGCCTTCGGCTTGCCGGGCATGATCGTGCACAGGAAGTCGACGTACGCGGACGGCACGCCCATGTCGACGAGGAAATACGAGTGCGAGAAGCCGAAGATGATCATCAGCTGGTCGCGGCGCAGCAGCACGGTGTCGAGCGAGAGCACGCCCGGACGCACGTGGCGGATCGGCACCGCGAACGGCAGCACGCGGTCGGCGTTGATGATGCGGCCGACGATGTACGCGCTCTTGTTGCGGAAGAACAGCGACGACAGCACGTGGATCTGGAAATTCGGCGCTTCGTCGAAGTGGCCGAATTCGTCGTGGATCGCCTGCATCACGCAGCCGATGTCGCGCGGGAGATCGTCGAACGCCGGCTCGAGCTGGAAGTTCGTGACGATGCGCTCGAGGGTGGCCTCGAGCCCGTCGGTGCCCGGATAGTACGCGCGGTAGGTCGGCTTCGCGGCCGGCTCGTCGTTCTCGAGATACTCGGTCGAGATCGCCGGGCGCACGAAGATGAAATCGTTGCTGAAGTACGAGCGGTGCAGGATCTTGCAGCACACCGAATTGAAAAACGTCTCCGCGCACTCGGGCTGGCGGTGCGACGTGAGCAGGCCGATGTAGTGCAGCTTGATCTGCTGCCACACTTCGTCGTCGATGTTTTCCGCGTCGTATTCGTCTTCCAGCACCTCGACGCATTCCTTCACGCGATCGTCGTACGACGTGATCCGCTCCCGCGCGAGCCGCTGCAGCCCGTGCCAGTCGCCTTGCTCGAACAGCGTCTTCGCTTCGACGGCCGCGTCGCGGAAGATCCGGTAGTGGCGGTCGAAGTTTTCGAGCATCGTCTGCGCGACGTCGAAACCGATCTGCGAAGACAGCAGTTTGGGGAAGTGATTCATTGCGTGCAGGCTCGTTCGGGAGGGGCTGTAAGCACTCGCCATTTTAGCGCCCAAGTCGGCGTTTCAATGACTTTCGGGGGGACGCGCCCACGGCCCTCAATCGGCGCGTTGTTCGCCGTTGCGTGCCGTTCGGTGCATCTTCGCGTAAAGATACGGGTACGGAACCGATTCTGGCACGAACTTTTTTTGACCGGCAGGCGGCCGCCGGGCACGCGTCGAGCGCGACGGCGATAGAATCGACGCGACGCCCGCCGCGGCCTGCCGCTGGCGCGCATTCGCACCGATAACGACGAGACGCCCCACCGATGAACGCACTGGAACACCAACTCGACTACCCCTTCGCCGACACGCTGCCCGCCGCGGGCGACACGTTCGAGGTCGCGCCCGGCGTGCGCTGGCTGCGCATGCCGCTGCCGTTCTCGCTCGATCACATCAACCTCTGGCTGCTGCGCGACGAGATCGACGGGCAGGCCGGCTGGACGATCGTCGATTGCGGGATCTCGTCGGACGCGATCCGCACGCACTGGGAGCAGATCTTCGACACGCATCTCGACGGCCTGCCCGTGCTGCGGGTGCTCGTCACGCACTGCCACCCCGATCACTTCGGCCTCGCGAACTGGCTGTGCGAAGGCGGCGACAAGGGCCGCTGGAACGTGCGGCTGTGGATGACGCTCGGCGAGTACATGTTCGGCTGCCTGATGGCGGCCGGCAACGGCTCGAACGCGGGCGGCGCGGCGGCCGCCGATCATTTCGCGCGCCACGGGCTCACCGATCCGGCTGCGCTCGACAAGCTGCGCAACCGTCGCCACTACTACTCGGATCTCGTGCCGGCCGTGCCGCCGCGCTACCGGCGCCTGCGTGAAGGCGATGCGGTGACGATCGGCGCGCGCACGTGGCGCGTCGTGACCGGCTTCGGCCATTCGCCTGAACATTGCGCGCTGCATAGCGAAGCGGACGGCGTGCTGATTTCCGGCGACATGGTGCTGCCGCGCATCTCGACGAACGTATCCGTGTTCGACCTCGAACCGGAGGCGAATCCGCTCGCGCTGTACCTGCAGTCGCTCGGCCGTTACGAGACGATGGCGCCCGATACGCTGGTGCTGCCGTCGCACGGCAAGCCGTTCCGCGGCGTGCGCACGCGCATCGCGCAACTGCGCGAACACCATGACGCGCGCCTGGCCGAAGTGCGCGTCGCATGCGCGGAAAAGCCGATGAGCGCGGCCGACATCGTGCCGATCATGTTCCGCCGCCGCGAACTCGACATCCACCAGATGACGTTCGCGCTCGGCGAGGCGCTCGCGCACCTGAACCTGCTGTGGCTCGCGGGCGAGCTCGTGCGCGAGCAGGGGGACGACGGCGTGCTGCGGTTCCGCACCGCCGGCTGACACCGCTTCGTTCTCCTCATGCGACGGGTTCGTAGCGCCACCCGTCGCGATGCCACTGCATCGTGTGCGTCGGGTCGAGCGCCGCGAGAAACGCGGTGTCGTGCGAGGCGACCACGATCGCACCGGGGAAGCCGGCCAGTGCGGCTTCGATCGCACGCACCGATTCGAGATCGAGGTGGTTGGTCGGCTCGTCGAGCAGCAGCAGTTGCGCGGGCGTGCCGCGCCACAACGCGCATGCGAGCGCGGCCTTCAGCCGTTCGCCGCCGCTCAGCTGACGCGCCGGCTGCGTCGCGCGCGCCGCATCGAGCTGCAGCAGCGCGAGCCGGCTGCGCAGTTCGCCCTCGGCGAGCGGCGTATCGAGCAGCCCAAGTTGTTCGACGATCGAGCGCTCCGGATCGAGCAGCGCGAGCCGCTGGTCGAGATACGCGGCGCTCACGTGCGTCGTGCAGGTGCCCGAGCACGGCGCGAGCTCGCCCGCGAGCATCCGCAGCAGCGTCGATTTCCCGCAGCCGTTCGGGCCCGTCAGCGCGATGCGCACGGGGCCGCTCGCCGACCACGTGATGCCGTCGGTGTCGCTCGCGACGAGCCACGGCAGTCGCGCGCGTTCGAGCGTGAACAGCTGGCGGCGTGCGCTGACCTCGGTGCCCGGCAGCGACACCAGCACGGGCGCATCGGCTTCGACGCGTGCGGCCGCCTGCTGCACGCGTTCGTCGAGCGTCGCCTTGAAGTCGTTCTGGTGGCGCCGCACCTGCCCCATGATGTTGCGCGCCGCGCCCTTGCGGCTTTGTTTCGCTCCCGACGACAGGTTGGCCGTCTTCGCATCGCGCAGCGACGCGGCCGCGTGGCGCTGGATCGTGTCGTGTTCCTGTTCGAGCCTGCGCCTCGCGCGCCCGCGTTCGGCACGCGCGTTGTCGAGCGCCGCTTGCGCGGCATCCTGATCCGCGTCGCGCTGCGCGCGGTAGAACGCGTAGTTGCCGCCGTACGAACGTACGCCTTGTGGCGTCAGCTCGACGATGCGCTGTACGTCGGCGAGCAGCGCACGGTCGTGGCTCACGATGACGAGGCCGCCGCGCCAGCCGTCGAGCGCCGCGCGCAGCCAAGCGCGGCCCGGCGCGTCGAGGTGGTTGGTCGGTTCGTCGAGCACGAGCAGGCCGGCGCCCGACAGCAATGCGCCGATCAGCGCGACGCGCGCGCGCTGTCCGCCGCTGAGTGCGTGCGCGGGCGTGTCGGCGCGCACGTCGTGCAGGGCGGCCGCGTCGAGCGCCGCGCGCAGCCGTTCCGCGAGATCCCAGCGATCGCCGATCAGGTCGAAGTCGTGCGGTTCCGCGCGGCCGTCCGCGAGACGCGCGAGCGCGCCGAGCGGCGCATCGAGCGCGGCGTCCTGCGAGACGGTGCGCGGGTTTGCCGCCGCGTTGCCGTCGTCATGCTGCTGTGCGACGTAGACGACGGGCGTGTGCCGCTCGATCGTCCCCGTGCTCGGCGCGCAGCGGCCCGCGATCAGTTGCGCGAGCTGGCTCTTGCCGATGCCGTTGCGGCCGACGATGCCGGTCGGCGTGCGGTCGATGGAAAGGTCGAGCGAATCGAACAGCGTGGCGCCGTCGTCGAAGCGGAAGGAAACGTGATGAAGCGCGACGAGCGCGCCGGTGGGCGTGGCAGCAGCCATAAGCACCTCCAAAAATGCGTGAAGACCTTCGCGCGCGGCGTGCGTGGCACGGCGGCGAAAACATTTCGGGAAGGCTTAGTTGTTCACTTTGGCTGGCGTCCGGTATGAGGAATGAGCGCGCAGTGTAGCAAGCGCGGCGCGCGGGCCGCAAGCGACGGCCCGACGCACCGTCGCTTGCGTGCCACGCGCGAGGGTCGCGTTACTGCACGGCGACCGTCGTGAAGTTCTGCCGTCCGAACGGGCTCACGTGGTAGCCGCTTACGCTCGTACGCGTGAGCGCGGCCGCGGTCGGGTAGCCGAGCGGAATCCACAGTGCCTGGTCGTGGATGATCTTCTGCGCGGCTTCGTACAGCTTCGCGCGCCTCGCCTGGTCGGCGGTCGACTTGCCGTCGGCGATCAGCTTGTCGAGCTGCGCGTCGCAGAAACGCGCGAAGTTGATGCCCGACTTCACCGCGTTGCAGCTGAACAGCGGCGACAGGTAGTTGTCCGGATCGCCGTTGTCGCCGGCCCAGCCCATGAACAGCATGTCATGCTGGCCGAGCTTCGCCTGCTTGATCAGTTCGCCCCATTCGATCACCTTGACCTCGGCCTTCACGCCGATCTTCGCGAGGTCGGCCTGCAGCAGCTCCGCGCCGACCTTCGGGTTCGGGTTCAGCACGCTGCCGGTCGGGCGCGTCCAGATCGTCGTCGAGAAGCCGTTCGGGAAGCCGGCCTGCGCGAGCAGCTGCTTCGCCTTCGCGGGATCGTACGCATACGGCGCGACGTCCTTCGCGTAGCTCCACGTATTCGGCGGATACGGGTTGTTCGCGGCCGTCGCGGTGTTGTCGAACACGACCTTCAGGTAGGTCGCGCGGTCGAACGCGAGGTTCAGCGCTTCACGCACCTTGTCGTTGTCGAGCGGCTTCTTCTGCGTGTTCAGCGCGACGAACGCGGTCATGAACGCGGGCGTCTGCACGACCTTCAGCGCGTTGTCGCCCTTCGCGGCGAGCACGTCCTGCGGCTTCGGCGACAGCGCGATCTGGCATTCGCCGGCCTTCACTTTCTGCAGGCGCACCGACGGGTCGGGCGTGATCGCGTAGATCAGCCGGTCGACCTTCGGCTTCGTGCCCCAGTACGTCGGGTTCGCGTCGTAACGGATCAGCGCGTCCTTCGTATAGCTCTTCAGCACGAACGGGCCGGTGCCGACCGGCTTCGCGTTCAGGTCGGCCTGCTTGCCGGCCTTCAGCAGCTGGTCCGCGTATTCGGCCGAGTAGATCGACGCGAAGCCCATCGTCAGGATCGGCACGAACGTCGCGTTCGGTTCGTTCAGCACGAACTTCACGGTGCTGTCGTCGACCTTCGTGACCGATTTCACGAGCTTCACGAGGCCCATCGACTGCGCGTGCGGGAAGCCGCTCGCGCCGGCCACCTTGTGCCACGGGTTCGAATCGTCGAGCATCCGCGAGAACGTGAACACGACGTCGTCCGCGTTCAGCGCGCGGCCCGGCTTGAAATAGTCGGTGGTCTGGAACGCGACGTTCGGGCGCAGGTGGAACGTGTACGTGAGGCCGTCGGCGCTTGCTTCCCATTTGTCGGCGAGCGCGGGCACGACCTTCTTCGCGGCTTCGTCGTACGACACGAGCGTGTTGAAGATCACGTCGGCCGACGCGTTGGTCGTGACGAGCGAGTTGTACTGCACGACGTCGAAGCCGTCCGGGCTCGATTCCGTGCAGACGGTGAGCGGCTTGGCGGCGGCGAGGCCGGGGGCGGCGAGGGCGGCGGCGAGCGCGGCCGCGGCGAACAGCTTGACCTGCATAGGATCTCCCACGTGGCTTGTGTTTTTTGCTGGGTGACGGGATGCGGGCGCGGCCCGGAAGCGGGCAGGGCCGGCGCGGCTGGCGAATAGCATACCGTCAAAGCGCGCGACGCGTGGAAAAAGGCGCCTGAACGCGGTGAATTGACCGAAAAACGGCTGCGTTCGCGACGGAACGGGTGTTGGGGCGGCGAGCGGCGGAGCGCTGGCGCCGGGGAGGCCGGGCAGCGGCACGGCGAGGACGGCGCGGAAGCGTTGCGGGCTGGCCCCGCGAATCGAGGTGTCGAAGCCGTTGGGCGTCGGTGCGGAAAGGCGGAGAGGCGGAGAGGCGGAGAGGCGGAGAGGCGGAGAGGCGGAGAGGCGGAGAAGCGGAGAAGCGGCCCGCAATGCGTCACGCGGGCCGTTTGGGCGATCAGTGCGCGCCGGCCTTCGGCTTGCGCGGCGCCTTCTCGAACAGGCGGTCGTAGAGCCAGCGCGGCAGCACGTGCAGCACCTTCGCGACGACACCCATCTGCCACGGAATCACGCGGAACGCGTGCTGCCGCGCGATCGCCCGGGCCGCCCGCGCGGCGAAGCGGTCGGCGTCCATCAGGAACGGCATCCGGTACGGATTGTGCGCGGTCATCGGCGTGCGGATGTAGCCGGGCGCGATCGTCACGACGCCGACGCCGGCCGGCCGCAGCTCGACGCGCAGCGCTTCGAGGTACTTGATCGCGGCCGATTTCGACGCGCTGTACGCGCCGGAGCCCGGCAGCCCGCGCACGCCGGCGACGCTCGCGACACCGACCAGCGTGCCGTGGCGCGCGGCCGTCATCGGGCCGACGAACGGCTCGAACGTCGCGACCATCCCGTAGTAGTTGATGTCCATCACGTCGCGGAACGTCGCGAGATCGCCCTGGCCCGTGACGGCGCCCTGGCTGATGCCTGCGTTCGCGATCACGACGTCAGGGCAGCCGTGCGTCGCGATGAACGACGCGGCGGCCGTCGCGAGCGCGTCGGCGTCGCGCACGTCGGCGGAGTAGACGGAGATGGACAGCTTCGGGAAGCGCCGCGCGAACGCATCGAGGGCATCGGTGCGTCGCGCGACGAGTGCGAGCGTGGCGCCCTGGCGGGCGTATTCCTCGGCCATCGCGAGGCCGAGGCCGCTCGATGCGCCGGTGATGAAGACCTTCAGCGGAGTAGTCATGCCGGCGCGCGGGCGGGGATCAGAGCTTCTTGTCCTGAACCTGCTTCACGAGGAAGTCGAGCACCTGGGCGGTACCCGGAATGCTGTTCGCGTAAGCGGGGCCCGTCTTGTACTTGCCCTGGACGACGACCGTCGGCACGCCGTCGATCGCGTAGTCCTTCAGCAGCTTGGCCGACTGGTTCACTTCGCCCTGCACGCTGAACGAGTTGTACGCGTCCATGAACTGCTTCTTGTCGACGCCCTGCGTGGCCAGGAAGTCGGCCTGCGCCTGCGGCGTCAGCAGGTAGTTCTTCTGCTTGTGGATCGCGTTGAAGATCGCCGGCGTGACCTTCTCGGAGATGCCGAGCGCGGACACCGCGTAGAACAGCTTCGAGTGCGGGACGAAATCGTCACGGAATGCGACCGGGACGCGCTTGAAGTCGATGTTGCTGCCCTGCTTCTTCACCCAGGCCTCGATCGTCGGCTCGAATTCGTAGCAGTGCGGGCAGCCGTACCAGAAGAACTCGATCACCTCGACCTTGCCGGCGGGCGCGGACACCGGCTGCGGCGACTTCATCACCTCGAAGTCCTTGCCGGCGACCGGCGCGGCGGGCGAAGCCTGCGCGAGGCCGGCGGCCAGGCCCAGGGAAAGAAGGAGCGTGCTAAGCAGTTTTTTCATGTTGTGAACGTCGAATCAGTTGCTCGGGTTACGGAACGTAACGGGTTCTGAGTGGGCTCGGCCGGTTGCTTACTGCTTCGTGAAACGGATCACCGCCGTGTCGACACCTGCATCGGACAGGCGCTGGCGGGCCGAGTTCATATCCTCGAACTTCGAGAACGGGCCGACGCGCACGCGGAAGTACGTCACGCCGCTGACATCGCGCTTCGACACCTTCGACTCGAAGCCCTGGAAGCCGAGGCGCGCGCGCTGCTGCTCGGCGTCGCCTTCCGTCTTGTACGCGCCCACCTGCAGGAAGTAGCCGGTATTCGCGTCGTTCGCGGTCGGCGGCTTCGCTGCCGCGGCGGCCGTGGCCGACGAGGTCGGCTTCGGCGTGTTCGCGGCCAGTTGCTGCTGTTGCTGCTTTTGTGCGGCGGCTTGCTGCGCCTGCTTCTGCGCGGCGAAGCGTGCGAGGTCGTCCTCGCCGCCTTGCTGCTGTTGCTGCGCCTGCTGGGTCTTCTTCGGCGGCGGCGTGGTGTCGGCCGGCTTCGGCGCGACGGCGACGCCGTTGCCCGACGACGTGTTGTTCGACGCGGTCGTGCCGTTCGAGCTGCCGGTATTGTTCGAGCCGCTCGAGCCGTTGGCCGACGGCGGCACTTCGACGATCTGCGGTTCGGGCAGCAGGCCGCCCTGGGTCTGGTTCGCGGCCTGGCCGGGCGCGGTGTTCGGCGGTGCCGACTGGGCGGCCTGCGGCACCGGCTGGCCGGGTGTCTTGCCCTGCAGCGCACGGTTCGGATCGAACTGCTGCGGCTGGCTCGCGCCGTTGTCGGCCGGCGGCGGCGCAACCTTCGACACGAACGGCGACGGGGAACGCGTGATGTAGAGCGCCACCACCACCGCGATCGCGAGGCCGACGATCAGGCCCAGCACGATTCCAAGAAATGTCCCTCCGGCTTGTTTCGATTGTTTCGAAGTGCGGCGTGGTTGTGCCATTGCTTGAGTCACCTGCAAAAAGAATCGTGAAAAGGCTGCGGCGGGCGTCCGACGGCGGGTATCCGACGGCGGGCGCTGCCACGGCCATTCGCTGCCCGGTTCGGGCCGCTTGCGTCGTTACATCTTGGCGGGCGCGGACACGCCGAGCACCGCCAGACCGTTCTCGAGCACCTGCCGGGTCGCGGCGAGCAGCGCGGCGCGCGCATTGCGCGGCGCTTCGTCGTCCACCAGCACGCGCTCCGCATTGTAGAACGAGTGGAATTCACCAGCGAGGTCGCGCAGGTAGAACGCGACCGCGTGCGGCGCCAGCTCGTTCGCCGCGTGCGTGAGCATGTCCGGGTACTCGGCCAGCTTCTGCATCAGCGACGCCGCCTGCGCGCTCGTCAGCTGCGACAGGTCGGCGCCCGGCAGCTGCGCGACGTCGACGTTGTAGCGCGCCTTCAGTTCGTTGAGCACCGAGCAGATCCGCGCATGCGCGTACTGGACGTAATAGACCGGGTTCTCGTCGTTCTGTTTCAGCGCGAGGTCGATGTCGAACACGAACTCGGTATCGGCCTTGCGCGAGATCAGGAAGAACCGCACCGCGTCGCGGCCGCGCGTGATGGTCGCTTCGTCGATCAGGTCGGGCGCCGCTTCCTGGCCCGCCGCCGCGCCGCCCGACCATTCGATCAGGTCGCGCACCGTCACGTAGCTGCCCGCGCGCTTCGAGATCTTCACTTCCTGGCCGTCGCGCATCACGGTGACCATCTTGTGCAGCACGTAGTCGGGGTAACCCTTCGGGATCCCGATATGCAGGCCCTGCAGGCCGGCCCGCACGCGCGCGATCGTGCCGTGGTGGTCCGAACCCTGGATGTTGATCACCTTCGTGAAGCCGCGCTCCCACTTCGTCACGTGGTACGCGACGTCCGGCACGAAGTACGTGTACGTGCCGTCCGACTTGCGCATCACGCGATCCTTGTCGTCGCCTTCGTCGGTCGTGCGCAGCCACAGCGCGCCGTCCTGTTCGTAGGTCATGCCGGCCTTGATCAGCGCGTCGACCGTCTTCTCGACGCGGCCTTCGCTGTACAGCGACGACTCGAGGTAGTACTGGTCGAACTTCACGCCGAACGCCTGCAGGTCCATGTCCTGCTCGCGACGCAGGTACGTGACCGCGAACTTGCGGATCGCGTCGAGATCCTCGACGTCGCCCGTGCCCTTGACCGGCTCGCCGTCCGACGCGGCGACCGTTTCGCCTGCCAGGAAGTCGCGTGCGATGTCGGCGATGTACTCGCCGTTGTACGCGGCTTCCGGCCAGCCCGCGTCGCCCGGCTTCAGCCCGCGTGCGCGCGCCTGCGTCGAGATCGCGAGGTTGCCGATCTGCACGCCTGCGTCGTTGTAGTAGAACTCGCGGTGCACCGCGTAGCCCTGGCTCGCGATCACGTTCGCGAGCACGTCGCCGAGCGCGGCCTGGCGGCCGTGGCCGACGTGCAGCGGGCCGGTCGGGTTCGCCGACACGAATTCGAGCAGCACCTGCTTGCCTTTCTCGCGATCCGACGTGCCGAACGCGCGGCCCTGGTCGAACACGGCGGCGATCACCGCCTGCTTCGCGGCGGCCGACAGGCGCAGGTTGATGAAGCCGGGGCCGGCGATCTCGGCGGCGTCGACGAGGCCTTGCGCGCCCGGCTGGGCGGTCAGGGCGGCGACGATCTGTTCGGCGAGCTGGCGCGGGTTCGTGCCGAGCGGCTTCGCGAGCTGCATCGCGACGTTGCACGCGACGTCGCCGTGCGCGGCGACCTTCGGGCGCTCCAGCGTGATGGTCGGGGCGACGAACGCCGCGTCGGCGCCTTTCAGCGCGTGTGCGACCTGCTTGACGCTATCCGCGAGCAGGGCTTCGAGGGTCTGTTTGTGTGCTGGCAGCATGCTGGTAGAAGGCTTCGTTGGTGGCGGCCGGAAACGCCGGCCCGCCGGCGCGCTTTTTAAGCGCGCGTTTCAGGGATCGCAGAATTTTAACAGGTGCTAATATGCCGCTCAGGCGGCCCGCGTCCGCGAGGCCGGACGCCGGTCTGCCGGCGTTCCCCAACCGCGCCGCGCAGGCACAACAAGATGAAAAGGGAATTGTCATGATTACGTTCAAGAGCAAGGCGGCACAGGATCTCGACGTGCTGAAGGATTTCGCCGTGTATGTGCTGGGTCTCGTCGGCAAGCAGCTGGGTGAGCGCGGCGTGATTACGCACGACGAACTGGACCACGCGATCGCCAAGCTGGAAGGCGCCGTTGCGCAGGCGAAGCAGGAGCGCGCCGAGCATGCCGGCCATTTCCACGAGGACGAAGCCGACCACGCGCACCACGAAGTGCCGCCGAGCCTGGCCCAGCGCGTCGCGCCGTTCCTCACGATGCTGCGCGAAGCGAAAGCCGGCCAGGCCGACGTGCACTGGGGCTTCTGAGCGTCCTTGCCCGGCGGTCCGAAAGGATCGAAAGGCAGAAAAAAGCCCGCTTCCGAGCGGGCTTTTTCTTTTGTCTGACGATAGCGGGCGCCGATGCGCCCGCCGAAGGGCCGGTCAGAGCTGCGGCGCAAGCGCGCGGCGCGCGTCGTCGAGCGACAGCGCCATGCGCCGCGCGTAGTCCTCGAGCTGATCCTGTCCGATTTTCCCGACCGAGAAATACGTGCTGTCCGGATGCGCGAGATAGAAGCCCGACACGCTTGCGGCCGGCAGCATCGCCAGCGAGTCGGTCACGCTCATGCCGATCTCGTCCGCGTGCAGCACGTCGAACATGTCGCGCTTCACGAGGTGGTCGGGGCAGGCCGGGTAGCCGGGTGCCGGGCGGATTCCCGCGTACTTTTCCGCGATCAGCGCATCGTTGTCGAGCGTCTCGCCGCTCGCATAACCCCACAGCTCGCGCCGCACGCGCGCGTGCATCGCTTCCGCGAACGCTTCCGCGAAGCGGTCGGCGAGTGCCTTCAGCATGATCGCGCTGTAGTCGTCGTGGTCGGCTTCGAACTGCTTTTCCTTCACGTCGACACCCAGGCCGGCCGTCACCGCGAACATCCCGATGTAGTCGGCGACGCCCGATTCCTTCGGCGCGATGAAGTCGGCGAGCGAGCGGTTCGGCCGCATCACGCCGTCGACCACCGGACGCACGCTCTGCTGGCGCAGGTTGCGCCACGTGAGCAGCACCTCGCTGCGCGACTCGTCGCTGTAGATCTCGATGTCGTCGTCGTTGACGGTATTCGCCGGCAGCAGCGAGATCACGCCGCTCGCGGTCAGCCAGCGTCCCTGGATCAGGCGCGCGAGCATCGATTTCGCGTCGGAGAATACGCGGCGCGCCGATTCGCCGACGATCTCGTCGTTCAGGATCGCCGGGTACGGACCCGCGAGATCCCAGGTCTGGAAGAACGGGCCCCAGTCGATATAGTTCGCGAGCTCGTTCAGGTCGTAGTTCTTGAACACGCGGCGGCCGATGAACTTCGGCTTCACCGGCTGGTAGCCCGCCCAGTCGACCTTGGTCTTGTTCGCGCGCGCCTCGGCGAGCGTGACCATCGGCTGCGCCTTGCGGTTCGCGTGCTGGTCGCGGATGCGTTCGTAGTCGGACTTCAGCTCGTCGAGGTACTTCGCCGCGCCTTCGTCGGACAGCAGGCTCGATGCGACCGACACCGAGCGCGACGCGTCGGGCACGTAGACCACCGGGCCTTCGTAGTGCGGCGCGATCTTGACCGCCGTGTGCACGCGCGAGGTCGTCGCGCCGCCGATCAGCAACGGGATCTTCTTCACGCGGAAGTAGTCGTCGCGCTGCATTTCCGACGCGACGTATGCCATTTCCTCGAGGCTCGGCGTGATGAGGCCGGACAGCCCGATGATGTCCGCGCCCTCGACCTTCGCCTTCGCGAGGATCTCGTTGCACGGGACCATCACGCCCATGTTGACGACTTCGAAGTTGTTGCACTGGAGCACGACCGACACGATGTTCTTGCCGATGTCGTGCACGTCGCCCTTCACGGTCGCGATGACGATCTTGCCCTTCGCGCGCACGTCGCCGCCCGCTTCCGCGAGCAGGCGCTTTTCTTCCTCGATGAACGGGATCAGGTGCGCGACCGCCTGCTTCATCACGCGCGCCGATTTCACGACCTGCGGCAGGAACATCTTGCCCTGGCCGAACAGGTCGCCGACGATGTTCATCCCGTCCATCAGCGGGCCTTCGATCACGTTGATCGGGCGGCCGCCGGCCGCGGCGATCTTCGCGCGGACTTCTTCGGTATCCTCGACGATGAAGTTCGTGATGCCGTGCACGAGCGCATGCGAGAGCCGCTTCTCGACCGGCTGGTTGCGCCACTCGAGGTTCTCTTCCTTCTTCGCGCCGCCCGCCTTGAACTTGTCGGCGATTTCGAGCAGGCGGTCGGTCGAATCGTCGCGGCGGTTCAGGATCACGTCCTCGACGCGCTCGCGCAGTTCCGCGTCGAGCTCGGCGTACACGCCGAGCTGGCCCGCGTTCACGATGCCCATGTCCATCCCCGCCTGGATCGCGTGGTACAGGAACACGGTGTGGATCGCCTCGCGCACCGGGTCGTTGCCGCGGAACGAGAACGACACGTTCGACACGCCGCCGCTCACCTTCGCATACGGCAGGTTCTGCTTGATCCAGCGGGTCGCCTCGATGAAGTCGACCGCGTAGTTGTTGTGCTCCTCGATGCCTGTGGCGACCGCGAAGATGTTCGGGTCGAAGATGATGTCTTCCGGCGGGAAGCCGCACTGGTTCACGAGCACGTCGTACGAGCGCTTGCAGATCTCGGTCTTGCGCGCGAACGTGTCGGCCTGGCCCTGCTCGTCGAACGCCATCACGACGGCCGCGGCGCCGTAGCGGCGGATCAGCTTCGCATGATGGACGAACGCCTCCTCGCCTTCCTTCAGCGAGATCGAGTTCACGATCGCCTTGCCCTGCACGCACTTCAGGCCGGCCTCGATCACTTCCCACTTCGACGAGTCGATCATGATCGGCACGCGCGCGATGTCCGGTTCCGATGCGATCAGGTTCAGGAAGCGCACCATCGCCGCCTTCGAATCGAGCATCGCCTCGTCCATGTTGATGTCGATCACCTGCGCGCCGTTCTCGACCTGCTGGCGCGCGACGGCGAGCGCCTCGTCGAACTGGCCGTTGAGGATCATGCGTGCGAACGCCTTCGAGCCGGTGACGTTGGTGCGCTCACCGACGTTGATGAACAGCGTTCCGGACGTGACGTTGAACGGCTCGAGGCCGGCGAGGCGCATCATGTGATCGGTCATGGCGGTGCGAATTCTGGTGATGAAGGGCGTGGGGCGGTCGGGTCAGGCGTTGTCGCTGTACTGGTTCGGCCAGCGGCGCGGCTTCACGTCGGCGAGCGCCTTCGCGATCTCGGCGATGTGTTCGGGCGTCGTGCCGCAGCAGCCGCCCGCGAGGTTCACGAGCCCGGCTTGCGCGAATTCCTTCAGGAGCCCCGACGTGACGTCCGGCGTCTCGTCGAAGCCGGTCTCGGCCATCGGGTTCGGCAGGCCCGCGTTCGGGTAGCACGACACGTAGGTGTCGCACAGCTTCGCGAGCTCGGCGATGTACGGGCGCATCAGCGCCGCGCCGAGCGCGCAGTTCAGGCCGAACGTGAGCGGCTTCGCGTGACGCAGCGAGTTCCAGAACGCCTCGACGGTCTGGCCCGACAGGATCCGGCCCGACGCATCGGTGACGGTGCCCGAGATCATGATCGGCAGGCGCTCGCCGGTGTCCTCGAACAGTTCGTCGAGCGCGAACAGCGCGGCCTTCGCGTTCAGCGTGTCGAAGATCGTCTCGACGAGGAACAGGTCGACGCCGCCGTCGAGCAGCGCTTTCGCCTGCTGGTAGTACGACGTATGCAACTCGTCGAACGTGACGTTGCGGGCGCCCGGATCGTTGACGTCCGGCGAAATGCTGGCCGTTTTCGGCGTCGGCCCGATCGCGCCGGCGACGAAGCGCGGCTTGTCCGGCGTCGCGTATTTCGCGGCCGATTCACGTGCGAGCTTCGCCGATTCGACGTTCATCTCGACGACGAGATCTTCCATCCCGTAATCGGCCTGCGCGACGGTCGTCGCGCCGAACGTGTTGGTCTCGACGATGTCGGCGCCGGCCGCGAAGTACTGGTCGTGGATCTCGCGGATGATCTGCGGCTGCGTGATCGACAGCAGCTCGTTGTTGCCCTTGATGTCGCGCGGGAAATCCTTGAAGCGCTCGCCGCGATACGCGGCTTCGTCGAGCTTGTAGCGCTGGATCATCGTGCCCATCGCGCCGTCGAGGATCAGGATGCGCGATTTCAGCAGCGCAGGCAGAGCGGCGCCGCGCGTGTAGTGCGCGTCGAGCGGGACGGAAGCGGCGAGAGGAGTCGCAGACATGGGCGAAAGACCGGCGAAGACGGGAAAACCGTCATTGTAGCCGGTGCGCATGGGCGCCGCCCGGCCTTGCGCGGCGCCGGCCGGACCGCCAAATGAAAACCCCCGCCCGGCGAACCGGGCAGGGGCATGATCGGAGTGCTCGCGGCGCCGCGTCGATGCGCGGCGAATGGCCCGGCCGCGCGAGGCGCCGGGCCGCGGGACGTCAGTGCAGTACGACGGGCATCATCATCAGGCTGTCGAATTGTCCGAGGAATTCGTCGACTTCATCGAGCGACGGTTCATCTTCGATCAGCTGCTTCACGTGTGCGCGGAATCGTTCGGCAAGTTCGCCGTCGATGAAGATCTCGCGCTGCGCGTTCTTGTCGACGATTTCGTATCCGCCGGCATTCATCAGGTGGTGGCCGGCCTGCGGCGCGAATTCGACGACGCAGTAGTTGGGGCTGTTGTAGATCATTTGCATGGCGGCACTCCTCTTCGCAGTGGCATCTGGCCTTGTTGTCCCCTAGGTGGGGCGAGCCTTGCCGGTTTCAAGGGGCTTGCGCTGCACACCCCGTTCCCGTTTGCGTGGGGTGTATCGGTTAGAAGCCGATGTCTATGAAACGTTTCCCATTGTCGACCGGTGGACGGAAATAGTTGTTAAAGAGTGTCATCGGCGATTTCACGGAAATCTGTAATCGGTCGAAATTGCCGAATCACGCGCATTCGCGTGCGAGTTCACTGTGTGACAGGTGATGTGACAGGCGAAGACGCGGGCGGTGCAGCCGGTTGTGCAGCCGGCGGTTGCACGGCGGCGGGCGGCGCGGGTTGTGCCGGTTCGGCGGCCGGTGCGGCCGACGGTTCGGGCGCCGGTGCAGCGGCGGGCGCAGGCGTGGCGCCGCCTGCCGGTGTCTCGTCGGACGGCACGCCCGGCGCCGCGAGCGGGCCGTGCCACAACAGTTCGATCTGCGCGCCGTTCGGTTCGGTCTGCACGAGCCGCGCGGGCAGCCAGCCGAGCGACGGTGCGAGCCACATGTCGATGCGGCGCGTGTCGCCGTCGCGCCGCGGCAGGCGCATGAAGTGCCGCGCGCCGATGATGCCGGCCTGCGTCTGCACCTGCTCGTCGCCGATCACGGTGATCGGCCAGGTCTCGCCGCTGTTGTTGTCGATCACGAAGAACTGCTGCGTGACGCCCGGCCTGTACGCAGACGGATTGCCGCGCACGAGCCCCGACAGCTGCATCAGCATGCTGAAGCGGTCCTGTATGCCGTCGGGCAACGGTGCGTTGTTCGGCGTGCGCGTGAACACGACCTGCCGGATCTCGCGATTGAAGATCGCGATGTCTTCGGGACGCTTGCCGCGCTTTTCGACGTAACGGTCGGGCGCGACGCCGAACGCGTCGATGCGGCCTTCGCTGCGATAGGAGAACGGGCCGACGAACGGCACGGGCATCGACACCGACAGGTCGTAGGTGCGCCCGTCGGTACGCCAGTGGATCGTGCCGATCATGTTCTGCATGCCGTTGTAGAACGTGTCGTACTGCAGGTCGCCGGACGGCGGCGCGATGAACTTCACGCCGTTCGTCGCGGGGCCCGGTGTCGTGGCGCCGGCGGCGCTGGCGGCACCCGCGGCCGACGCGGCGTGCGCGCCCGACGCGCCCGGTACGCCACTCGCTGCGGACGCGGCAGCCGGCGGCTCGCCGTGTTCGGCCGTTTGCGTCGACGTGAGGACCGGCTCCGGCGCGGGTTTCGGCGCGGCGGCCCTGGGAGCCGCCGGTGCGGGCGCGGCCGGATGCTCGACCGGCTTCGGCGCAGGTGGCGCGGGCTGGCGCTCGATCGGCTGTGGTTTCAGCAGCTCGATCTGCACGGGGACTTCGGCGGGCGCGGGCGGGGTGAACGCGTCGCGGTTGCGCATCAGCCAGAACGCGGCGAGCGTGTGCAGCACCAGCACGACGACGAGCGCAATGCCCACGCGCAGCCAGCGGCGGGGCAAGGCGTGACTCGGGCGGATGTCGGCAGGCTGCATGGGCATCGGAACAGGATCGGGGCGCTCGCGTGATGTCGGGCGCGCGGCGCGCGCCACAGGAATCGGACTGTCGAATGCGCCGCGCGTTCGCGCGCGTGCCGTGACGGGGCGGAATGCGTCAGGCGTCGCGCGCGTCGGGACTATAGCCGAGTTCGTAAGACAGTTTCTGCGCGCATGCGCGCAGCGCCGTGTCGATCTCGCCGCCCCATGCAATGTCGAACGAGCCTTCCTGGCCGAGCGCGACGATGGCGAGCGCGAGTTCGCCGACCGCATCGAACACGGGCATGCAGAACGCGTGGATCGTCGGCAGCAGCATCCCCTCGACGCGCGCGGCCTCGTGCTTGCGCACGTCGGCGAGCACCGCGTCGACCTCGTCGAGCGTGCGCGGGCCGCCGTGGTGCGGCGAGCGGCGCGTATCGGCGAGTTCGCGCTCGAGCATCGCGGCGGTCTTGCTGCGCGGCAGGTACGCGGCGAACAGCAGGCCCGTCGCGGAGCCGAGCAGCGGCATCACGTCGCCGAGCTTCAGCGACGCCTTCGCCGGGTGGCTCGACTCCATCCAGTGCACGATCGTCGGCCCCTGGTTGCCCCACACCGCGATGCCGACCGTCTGGTCGAGGCGGTCGCGGAATTCGGTCAGCGCGATCCGCGCGAGCTTCACGCCGTCGACGCGCGCGAGCCGCGCGAGCCCCATCTGCAGCGCGAAGCCGCCGAGCTCGTAGCGGCCCGAGACGGGGTCCTGCGACACCACGCCGAGACGCGAGAAGCTGACCAGGTAGCGGTGCGCCTTCGCAGGACTCATGCCCGCGCGCTGCGCGAGGTCGCGCAGCATCATCGCGCGCGGCTCGCTCGTCAGCACGTCGAGCAGGCGGAAGCCGACCTCGATCGACTGGATGCCGGAACGGACTTTCTCGCTGTTTTCGCCGTGCTCGCCGGAAGCGGCGTCGTCGGTGTCGGAGTCGGCGAGATCGTCGTCGGGAAGCGGGTTGGCGGGCATGGGCGGCAGGTGCGCGAAAATGCGGCAGGAATGGGGGTGAAAATACGGGGCGAAAAATCGGGACGAAAAATCGGGACGAAAGCGGCGTGCACGATCGTGGCGCACCGCCGGGATTCACCATCGTAAAATAGATTCCCTCCATCGTCACTACAACGGCAGAGTCCCCCTTATGAAACTTGCTTCGCTGAAGGACGGCACGCGCGACGGCCAGCTGATCGTCGTGTCGCGCGACCTGCACACCGCGGCGATCGCCGACGCGATCGCGCCGACGTTGCAGCGTGTCCTCGACGACTGGGCGTTCTACGCGCCGCAGCTGCGCGACCTGTACGACGCGCTGAATCACGGCCGCGCGCGCAATTCCTTCGCATTCGATCCGGCCAACTGCATGGCGCCGCTGCCGCGCGCGTTCCAGTGGGCGGACGGCTCCGCGTACGTGAACCACGTCGAGCTCGTGCGCCGCGCGCGCGGCGCCGAGATGCCGCCCGAATTCTGGACCGACCCGCTGATGTACCAGGGCGGCAGCGACGATTTCCTCGGCGCGCGCGACGACGTCGTGTGCCCGTCCGAGGAATGGGGCATCGATTTCGAGGCGGAAGTCGCGGTGATCACCGGCGACGTGCGGATGAGCGCGTCGCCCGACGAAGCGCTGAAGGCCGTCCGGCTCGTCACGCTGGTGAACGACGTGTCGCTGCGCAACCTGATTCCGGCCGAGCTCGCGAAGGGCTTCGGCTTCTTCCAGAGCAAGCCGGCCACCGCATTCGCGCCGGTCGCCGTCACGCCCGACGAACTCGGCGATGAATGGCGCGAAGGCCGCGTGCACCGGCCGATGATCGTCCACTGGAACGGCAGGAAGGTCGGCCAGCCCGATGCGGGCACCGACATGGTGTTTCACTTCGGCCAGCTGGTCGCGCACGCGGCGAAGACGCGCAACCTGCGCGCCGGGTCGATCGTCGGCTCGGGCACGGTGTCGAACAAGGACGCGAAGCGCGGCTACTGCTGCATCGCCGAGAAGCGCTGCCTCGAGACGATCGAGCACGGTGCGCCGCAGACCGAATTCATGCGCTATGGCGACACCGTGCGCATCGAGATGTTCGACGCGGCCGGCAAGTCGATCTTCGGTGCGATCGAGCAGTCGGTCGCCCCGCCCGACGGCGCGGCGTAAGCCGCGCGGCGCTTGCGCGAAACCCGGCTTCGGCCTGCGCGCCGGGTTTCGCCTGATGTTTGCCCGCGCGGGCTTGGCTACACTCGATTCAAGAGCCTCGACTCGAAGGAGCGGCACATGGCGGATCTCTCCGCATACGGCGGTTACGAAGCACTGAAGGTGACGCGCCGCGACCATGGCGTGCTCGACATCGTGATGAGCGGCGAGGGCGCGAACCGCAGCGGCCTCGCGACCGCGAACGCTCGCATGCATCGCGAGCTCGCCGACATCTGGCGCGACGTCGACCGCGATCCCGACACGCGCGTCGCGGTGATCCGCGGCGAAGGCAAGGGCTTCTCGGCGGGCGGCGATCTGGCGCTCGTCGAGGACATGGCGAACGACTTCGACGTGCGCTCCCGCGTGTGGCGCGAGGCGCGCGATCTCGTCTACAACGTGATCAACTGCAGCAAGCCGATCGTATCGGCGATGCATGGCCCGGCCGTCGGCGCGGGGCTCGTCGCCGGGCTGCTCGCCGACATCTCGATCGCCGCGAAGGACGCGCGCATCATCGACGGCCACACGCGCCTCGGCGTCGCGGCCGGCGACCACGCGGCGATCGTGTGGCCGCTGCTGTGCGGGATGGCGAAGGCGAAGTACTACCTGCTGCTGTGCGAACCGGTGAGCGGCGAGGAGGCCGAGCGGATCGGGCTGGTGTCGCTCGCGGTCGAGCCGGCCGACCTGCTGCCGAAGGCGTACGAAGTGGCCGAGCGGCTCGCGCACGGTTCGCAGTCGGCGATCCGCTGGACCAAGTACGCGTTGAACAACTGGCTGCGCACGGCCGGGCCGACCTTCGATACGTCGCTTGCGCTCGAATTCATGGGGTTTGCCGGGCCCGACGTGCAGGAAGGCCTCCGGTCGTTGCGCGAGCGGCGCCCGCCCGAGTTCCCCGGCGACGCCCCGTTCTGACACGCGCCGGCGCTATGATCGATCCAGGCGCGGCTCGCGCGACCCATGGCGGCCGCCTCGCCCTCACCCAGTCAACCAGGATGCCCGTATGACGACCGATGCCTCCGGCTCCAATCCTTTCGCCGGCTTTGCCGGCTTCAAGCCCGCCGACATGATGGACCGGATGTGGGACATGATGCGGATGTCGCCGTTCGGCGCGATGACGCCGTTTCCGGGCGGCGCGCATGGGCTGCCGCCGTCGCTGTCGAGCATGTCCGACATGATGGCGCCGCTCACGAGCGTCGAGGAACTCGACAAGCGCATCACCGACCTGCGCGCGGTCGAGCAGTGGCTGAAGCTCAATCTCGGGATGCTGCAGTCGGCGATCCAGGCGCTCGAGGTCCAGCGTGCGACGCTCGCGACGCTGCGTGCGTTCGGCGCGTTCGCGCAGAGCTCGATGTCGGCGGCCGAGGAAGCGGCCGTCGCGGCGGCGCAGGCGGCGAAACCCGCGTCGGCTGCGCCGGGCGATGCGCCGGCGGCGGCGGATGCCGATGCTTCCGCCGCGGATACAGCCGCGGGCGACGCCGCGCAGGCCTTCGATCCCGCCGGCTGGTGGAACCTGCTGCAGTCGCAGTTCAACCAGCTCGCGAGCCTCGCGATGGCGCAGCCGGGCATGCAGCCCGCCGCGCCGGGCGATGCGCCGCCGGACGCGGCCGCTGCGCCGGAGCAGGCCGCGAAGCCGGCACCGGCCGCCGCCGCGCCGCGCAAGCCCGCCGCGAAGCGTGCCAAGTCGACCAGCGCGACCGGCGCGACCGGTTCGGCCGCGGCGCGCGCGGCAGCCGCGTCGTCGCCCGAAACCCGTCCGCCGAAGCGTTCGACGTGACGCGGCGCAGATAGCAGGTCGATCATGCGGCTCGCGCTCGTTCTGATGGGAGGCGGCGCACGTGCCGCCTATCAGGTCGGCGTGCTCAAGGCACTGGCCGAGATCGCGCGCGAGGCCGATCCGCAGCGGCACACGCTGCCGTTCGCGGTCGTGTGCGGCTCGTCGGCCGGCGCGATCAACGCGACGTCGATCGCGAGCCACGCGGACGACTTTTCCCACGGCGTGCGGCGCCTGCTCGAATTCTGGGAGCCGTTGCGTGCCGACTACGTGTATCGCACCGACTGGCTCGGCATCGCGGCCGCCGGTGCGCGATGGCTCGCGACGATGACGTTCGGCTGGGCGGCCCGCCGCTCGCCGCGCGGGCTGCTCGACAACGCGCCGCTCGCGCACCTGCTGCAGCGCGAGCTGAGCTTCCACCGGATCGAGCAGATGCTCGAGGCGCGCCTGCTGCACGCGCTGTCGATCACGGCGCTCAGCTATTCGAGCGGCCGGCACCTCACGTTCTACCAGGCGGCCGAGCCGATCCAGGCGTGGCGGCGCGCGCAGCGCACCGCGCGGCTCGTCGACCTGTCGGCGTCGCACCTGCTCGCGTCGTCGGCGATTCCGTTCGTGTTCCCGGCCGTGCCGCTCGTGCTCGACGGGCAGATCGAGTACTTCGGCGACGGGTCGATCCGGCAGATCGCGCCGCTGTCGCCGGCGATCCACTTCGGCGCGCACCGGATCGTCGTGGTCGGTGCGGCCGACCCGCGGCCCGAGATTCCGGCCGCGAACGGCACGGGGCTGGTACGCGGCTACCCGACGCTCGCGCAGATCGGCCAGCAGGTGCTCGCGAGCGTGTTCCTCGACTCGATCGGCTCGGACATCGAGCGCATCGAGCACATCAACCGGATGATCGAGCACCTGCCGCACCAGGTCGAGGTGGACAGCGGCTGGCGGCACGTCGACGTGCTCGCGATCGCTCCGTCCGAGCGTATCGAGCTGATCGCCGCGAAACACCTGAAGCAGATGCCGGCGACGATGCGCGGGCTGCTCGGCGCGATCGGCGGCAGCCAGCCGGCCGGCGCGTCGTTTGCGAGCTACCTGCTGTTCGAGGAGGCGTTCACGCGCGAACTGATCGAGCTCGGTTACCGCGACGGGCGCGCGCAGCGCGACACGCTGGCCGGCTGGATCGAGCTGGCGGACGGCGGCAGCGCGCCGGCCGCCGGCATGCCGCCGGAAGACGGTTTCGCGACCGGCGAAATACGGGTCTGATGCGCCGGGAAGGGGCGGGGTTGCATTTTCGTGACGCCCGGCCGCGACCGATCGCCGCACCGCGATTGGCGGCGCGCGACCGGGCGGGCGTCTCGGAACCGTCATGCACGCGTGCTATCATGGCCGCCGCCGTATACACCATATCGAACAGCCCGCCGATCCGGTATCCGCACGGGGCCCTACGGGGAACCCGCCTGGGGCAGGGGACGGGCTCGTCAGCGAGCCGGCCAGCGCCGGCCCCCACTCAGGCAAGCGCGTAGCCGGTTCCGTTCGTACGGAGCGTGGCTGCGGCATGCCGCAACGGCGGCGGCGCGGCCGCCCGGCTGCCGGACGAGCAATCGGCGTCCGGCCGGTCGGTTTCACGCGTAAAATTACAGTCTTGGCCGCAAAAAGCGCGCTTGGCGCGCCTTTGCGGCAACAGTCACGTTTAGAGAAGTCGCATTGCGCAGAACAGGGGTGGGACCATCATGAACACCATGCTTTATCCGGAACTTTACAGGTCGCTCGAAGCTGTCCGCTGGGACATGGAGAAGGACATTCCGT
>NZ_WIXR01000003.1:0-58469 GCF_019425585.1 Burkholderia sp. COPS
CCCCTCCCTCCCCCGCCCGCGCGCTAGCGCACCGACCGAATCGGCAACGCCGTCGTCTCCTTGAAGCATTCGAGCGAAAAGCTCGTCTTCACGTCGATCACCGACGGGTGATGCAGCAAATGCTCCTGCACGAAGCGGGAGAAATGCGCCATGTCCTCGACCTGCACGCGCAGCAGGTAATCCATATCCCCCGTCATCGCGTGGCACGCGACCACTTCCGGCCAGGTCTGCACGGCCGCGCGAAACAGCTCCGCATGCGTTGCGCCCGCGCGCGCCGACGTTTCGTCGACCCGCACCGGTGCCAGGCCGCCGCGTTTCTCGAGCCGCACGCTCACGTACGCGAGCAGGTCGAGCC
Organism: Burkholderia sp. COPS; assembly: GCF_019425585.1. Classification (NCBI taxonomy): domain Bacteria; kingdom Pseudomonadati; phylum Pseudomonadota; class Betaproteobacteria; order Burkholderiales; family Burkholderiaceae; genus Burkholderia; species Burkholderia sp. COPS. The sequence continues at coordinate 356 of NZ_WIXR01000003.1, forward strand.
CGAGCTTCTGCGGATTCAGCAGCGCGACATAACCGGTGATCACGCCGATCTCCTCGAGCCGCCTGATCCGCCGCAGGCATGGGCTCGGCGACAGGTTCACGCGCTCGGCGATCTCCTGGTTCGACAGGCGCCCGTTCTCCTGAAGAATCGCGAGAATCCGCCGGTCGATGGCATCCAATTCGGCGTGCGCCATCTTCTGCCCTCCAATGATTATTTCAAGACTGGAAATTGCGCCATCGTAGGTTCGGGCGATCAAGTTCGCAAGTTTACGCTCGCGACTGCCCGCTACACTCTGTCGCACGTACCGATTCGTCGCGCACGCCGCCGCGTGTGCCACGTTCGACATCGACCCAGGCCGGACAGGCGCACGCCGCCGCGGCCGATCGCCCCCACAGGAGACACGCCATGCAGATCCCGAACTGGGACAACCCCGTCGGCACCGACGGCTTCGAATTCATCGAATACACGGCACCGGACCCGAAAGCGCTCGGACAGCTGTTCGAACGGATGGGTTTCACCGCGATCGCGCGCCACCGCCACAAGGACGTGACGGTGTACCGCCAGGGCGACATCAACTTCATCATCAACGCCGAACCCGATTCGTTCGCCCAACGCTTCGCGCGCCTGCACGGCCCGTCGATCTGCGCGATCGCTTTCCGCGTGCAGGATGCCGCGAAGGCCTACAAGCGCGCGCTCGAACTCGGCGCATGGGGCTTCGACAACAAGACGGGCCCGATGGAGCTGAACATCCCGGCGATCAAGGGCATCGGCGATTCGCTGATCTACTTCGTCGACCGCTGGCGCGGCAAGAACGGCGCGCAGCCGGGCGCAATCGGCGACATCAGCATCTACGACGTCGACTTCGAGCCGATCGCCGGTGCGAACCCGAACCCGGTCGGCCACGGCCTCACCTATATCGACCACCTGACGCACAACGTGCATCGCGGCCGCATGCAGGAATGGGCCGAGTTCTACGAGCGCCTGTTCAACTTCCGCGAAGTGCGCTACTTCGACATCGAAGGCAAGGTGACGGGCGTGAAGTCGAAGGCGATGACGTCGCCGTGCGGCAAGATCCGCATCCCGATCAACGAGGAAGGCTCGGATACGGCCGGCCAGATCCAGGAATACCTCGACGCGTACCACGGCGAAGGCATCCAGCACATCGCGCTCGGCGCCAGCGACATCTACCAGGCGGTCGACGGCCTGCGCAGCAAGGAAGTGAAGCTGCTCGACACGATCGACACGTATTACGAACTGGTCGACCGCCGCGTGCCAAACCACGGCGAATCGCTGGATGAACTGAAGAAGCGCAAGATCCTGATCGACGGCGCGCGCGACGACCTGCTGCTGCAGATCTTCACCGAGAACCAGATCGGGCCGATCTTCTTCGAGATCATCCAGCGCAAGGGCAACCAGGGCTTCGGCGAAGGCAACTTCAAGGCGCTGTTCGAATCGATCGAGCTCGACCAGATCCGTCGCGGCGTCGTGCAGGACAAGGCCTGACGCATCCGGCGGGCGGCTGCCCGGGGCAACCCGGCAACCTGCCCGATCCGGCGGCACAAAGAAAAAGGGCGGGAATCCGAGGATTCCCGCCCTTTTTGCATTCCGGCGCGGCCCGACGGCCGCGCGAACGGATCAACGCGTGTTCGCCTTCGACGCGACGGCGCGCTCGGCCGACGGCAGCGCGACGGCGTCCTGGGCCGGCGCGATCTGTTGCATCTGCGCGCCGGCTGCCGCCAGTGCGCTCGCGCCTCGCGCGTGCACCGGGCCGGTCATCGAGAAAAACGCGGCAGACACGATCAGGAAACTCTGGATATGACGTGTATTCATTGCACCTCCTGTAAAACTGCCGGCGCCTCCCCGATGCGTCGAAACAGACCGACGCGACCGGGCACCTCCGGCAGGCCGACAAGATTAACGGCATTTGCGCGCAGATGAACGTGGCCTTACATGCTTTTACATGATGTAACGCATGATTCAGCCCTTTTTTACGGTGCGCCGACGCGGCTCTCCCCGCATTCCAACCGATGGGCGGCGGGTTTGCCCCAGTGCTACCATCGCTTAAAACCGGCGAACATGCCGGCCACTGCCGACGCATCCAAAAGATGCCGACGCAACCGAAGTTTTGGTGATCCCAGACCGGGTGGAGGAGACAGTTAATGAATGCCCCGCTAGACGCAGACCAACGCGCGTCGCTAGAAGCCGCGCTGAAGTCCGTCACGCTTGACGACAAATACACACTTGAGCGCGGTCGCGCGTACATGAGCGGCATCCAGGCCCTCGTGCGCCTGCCGATGCTCCAGCAGGAACGCGACCGCGCCGCCGGTCTCAATACGGCCGGCTTCATCTCCGGCTACCGCGGCTCGCCGCTCGGCGGCCTCGATCTGTCGCTCTGGAAAGCCAAGCAGCATCTGGCCGCCCACCAGATCGTCTTCCAGCCCGGCCTCAACGAAGATCTCGCCGCCACCGCCGTGTGGGGCTCGCAGCAGGTGAACCTGTACCCCGGCGCGAAGCACGACGGCGTGTTCGGCATGTGGTACGGCAAGGGCCCGGGCGTCGACCGCACCGGCGATGTCTTCAAGCACGCGAACTCGGCCGGCTCGTCGCAGCACGGCGGCGTGCTGGTGCTCGCCGGCGACGACCACGCGGCGAAATCGTCGACGCTCGCGCACCAGTCCGAACACATCTTCAAGGCCTGCGGGCTGCCGGTGCTGTTCCCGTCCAACGTGCAGGAATATCTCGATTTCGGCCTGCACGGCTGGGCGATGAGCCGCTACTCGGGCCTGTGGGTCGCGCTCAAGTGCGTGACGGACGTGGTCGAATCGTCGGCATCGGTCGACATCGACCCGCATCGCACCGAGATCGTGCTGCCGACCGACTTCATCCTGCCGGAAGGCGGCCTGAACATCCGCTGGCCCGACCCGCCGCTCGTGCAGGAAGCGCGGCTGCTCGACTACAAGTGGTACGCGGCGCTCGCCTATGTACGCGCGAACAAGCTCGACCGGATCGAAATCGATTCGCCGAACGCGCGCTTCGGGATCATGACCGGCGGCAAGGCTTACCTCGACGTGCGCCAGGCGCTAACTGACCTCGGCCTCGACGACGAAACCTGCGCGCGGATCGGCATCCGGCTCTACAAGGTCGGCTGCGTGTGGCCGCTCGAAGCGCAGGGCGCCCAGGCGTTCGCACGCGGCCTCGACGAAATCCTCGTCGTCGAGGAAAAGCGCCAGATCCTCGAATACGCGATCAAGGAAGAGCTGTACAACTGGCCCGACGGCCAGCGGCCGCGCGTGTTCGGCAAGTTCGACGAAAAGGACGGCGCCGGCGGCGAATGGTCGGTGCCGATGGGCAACTGGCTGCTGCCCGCGCACTACGAGCTGTCGCCCGCGATCATCGCGAAGGCGATCGCGACGCGCCTCGAGAAGTTCGAGCTGCCGTCCGACGTGCGCGCGCGCATCGCCGCGCGGCTCGCGGTAATCAACGCGAAGGAAATGGCGCTGGCGAAGCCGCACGTGCAGACCGAGCGCAAGCCGTGGTTCTGCTCGGGCTGCCCGCACAACACGTCGACCAACGTGCCGGAAGGTTCGCGTGCGATCGCCGGCATCGGCTGCCATTACATGACCGTGTGGATGGACCGCAACACGAGCACCTTCAGCCAGATGGGCGGCGAAGGCGTGCCGTGGATCGGCCAGGCGCCGTTCACGGACGAGAAGCACGTGTTCGCGAACCTCGGCGACGGCACCTATTTCCACTCGGGCCTGCTGGCGGTGCGCGCGGCGATCTCGTCGAAAGCGAACATCACCTACAAGATCCTCTACAACGACGCCGTCGCGATGACGGGCGGCCAGCCGGTCGACGGCGTGCTGACGGTGCCGCAGATCACGCACCAGCTCGCGTCGGAAGGCGCGAAGAAGATCGTGATCGTCACCGACGAACCGGAGAAGTACGACAGCCAGAAGGCGCTGCTCGCGCCGGGCGTGCCGATCCATCATCGCGACCAGCTCGACGACGTGCAGCGCGAGCTGCGCGAGATCGAAGGCACGACGATCCTGATCTACGACCAGACCTGCGCGACCGAGAAGCGCCGCCGCCGCAAGCGCGGCACCTATCCGGACCCGGCCAAGCGCGTCGTGATCAACGACGCGGTGTGCGAAGGCTGCGGCGACTGCTCGGTGCAGTCGAACTGCCTGTCGGTCGAGCCGCTGGAAACCGAATTCGGCACGAAGCGCCAGATCAACCAGTCGAGCTGCAACAAGGACTTCTCGTGCGTGAAGGGCTTCTGCCCGAGCTTCGTCACGGTCGAGGGCGGCCAGTTGAAGAAGCCGAAAGCCGTGTCGGTCGACGGCAACGCACTGCCGCCCATTCCCGAACCGACGCTGCCGGACATCGACCGCGCATACGGCGTGCTCGTCACGGGCGTCGGCGGCACGGGCGTCGTCACGATCGGCGCGCTGCTCGGGATGGCCGCGCACCTGGAGAACAAGGGCGTGACCGTGCTCGACGTCACCGGCCTCGCGCAGAAGGGCGGCGCCGTGATGAGCCACGTGCAGATCTCGCACGCGCCAACCGACATCCACGCGACGCGGATCGCGATGGGCGAAGCCGACCTCGTGATCGGCTGCGACGCGATCGTCACGGCCGGCGACGAGTGCACGTCGCGGATGCGGCACGACACGACGCGCGTGGTCGTCAACAGCGCGCAGACGCCGACCGCCGAGTTCATCAAGAACCCGAACTGGGCGTTCCCGGGCCTGTCCGCCGAGAACGACATCCGCGCGGCGGCCGGTGAAGCGGTCGACTTCATCGACGCGAACCGCTTCGCGGTCGCGCTGCTCGGCGACGCGATCTACACGAACCCGTTCGTGCTCGGCTACGCGTGGCAGAAAGGCTGGCTGCCGCTCACGCTCGCGTCGCTCGAACGCGCGATCGAGCTGAATGCGGTGTCGGTCGAGAAGAACCGTGCGGCATTCGACTGGGGCCGCCGCGCCGCGTACGACCTGGCCAGCGTGAAGCAGGCCGCGGCCGGCGATGCACGCCCCGCGCAAGGCGCCACGGTGATCGCGCTGCACACGAAGAAGGCAGTCGACGCACTGATCGCGAAGCGCGTGGAATTCCTCACCGCGTACCAGAACGCCGCGTATGCGGCGCGCTATGCGGCGTTCGTCGACAAGGTGCGCGCCGCCGAGCGCGCACTGGCGGACGGCGACACGGCGCAGGAGCAGCTGACCGAGGCAGTCGCCCGCAACCTGTTCAAGCTGATGGCGTACAAGGACGAATACGAGGTCGCGCGGTTGCAGTCCGATCCCGCGTTCCTCGCGCGCCTGTCCGCGCAGTTCGAAGGCGACTGGAAGCTGAAATTCCACCTCGCGCCGCCGCTGTTCGCGAAGACGGACGCACACGGCCACCTGGTGAAGAAGGCGTACGGCCCGTGGATGCTGACGGCCTTCCGCTGGCTCGCGAAGGCGAAGTTCCTGCGCGGCACGGGGCTCGACCCGTTCGGCCGCACCGAGGAACGCCGCTCCGAACGCGCGCTGATCGGCGAGTACGAAGCGCTGATCGACGAAGTGCTGGCCAGGCTGAACGCAGCCAACCGCCCGCTCGCCCTCGAGCTAGCGGCGCTGCCGGACGGCATTCGCGGCTACGGCCACGTGAAGGAGAACAACCTGCGCGCGGTACGCCAGAAGTGGAGCACGCTGCTCGCGAAGTGGCGAGCGCCGGCAGGCGGCCAGTCGCACCAGCAGGTCGCGTAACGCGCCGGCCGACGGGCGCGGGCATTCGCGGTTCGAGCGCCCGCCTCGGCCGGCGATTCGCAATAAAAAAAACGCCACGGAACGCAGGTTCCGTGGCGTTTTTCCTTGCGCCGCGCGTGACGCGCGGCACACGCGCGCGTGGACTTACTTCGTGTTCACGTTCGCGGCGGCAACGGCCGTCATGTTGATGATCCGGCGCACGGTCGCAGCCGGCGTCAGGATGTGGACCGGCTTCGCCGCGCCGAGCAGGAACGGACCGACCGTCACGCCTTCGCCGCCGACCATCTTCAGCAGGTTGTACGCGATGTTCGCCGCTTCGACGTTCGGCATGATCAGCAGGTTCGCTTCACCCGACAGCGTCGTGCCGGGGAACGCCTGCTTGCGGATCAGTTCCGACAGCGCCGCGTCGCCGTGCATTTCGCCGTCGACTTCCAGGTTCGGCGCACGTTCGACGATCAGCTTGCGAGCCTCGCCCATCCGGCGCGACGACGCCGACGGCGCGCTGCCGAAGTTCGAGTTCGACAGCAGCGCGGCCTTCGGCGCGATGCCGAAGCGCTCGATCTCGGCCGCGGCCTGGATCGTCATGTCGGCGAGCTGTTCGGCGCTCGGCAGCTCGTTCACGTACGTGTCGCACACGAACAGGTTGCGGCCCGGCAGCATCAGCAGGTTCATCGCGGCGAAGTGCTCGGCGCCCTTCGCGCGGCCCAGCACCTGCTCGATGAACTTCAGGTGGCTGTGGAACGTGTCGATCATCCCGCAGATCATCCCGTCCGCATCGCCCAGGTGCACGAGCATCGCGCCGATCAGCGTGTTGAACTTGCGCATCGCGGCCTTCGCGACTTCCGGCGTCACGCCGTCGCGCGCGCCGATCTCCTGATACGCCTGCCAGTAGCGGTGGTAGCGCGCATCGTCTTCCGGATCGACGATTTCGAAATCGGTGCCGGCCTTGAGCTTCGAGCCGATCTTCTGCAGGCGCATGTCGACGACCGACGGACGGCCGACGATGATCGGCTTCGCGATCTTTTCCTGCAGCACGAACTGCGCGGCGCGCAGCACGCGCTCGTCTTCACCTTCGGCGAACACGATGCGCGCCTGCTTCTGCTTCGCGGCCGCGAACACCGGGCGCATCACCATGCCGGTGCGGTAGACGGTCGCGCCGAGCTGCTCGCGGTAGGCGTCCATGTCCTGGATCGGACGCGTGGCGACGCCCGAATCCATCGCGGCTTGCGCAACGGCCGGCGCGATCTTGATGATCAGGCGCGGATCGAACGGCTTCGGAATCAGGTAGTCCGGCCCGAATTCGAGCGAGTGGCCTTCATACGCCTTCGCGACTTCCTCGCTCTGGTCGGTTTCTTCCGCCAGTTCGGCGATCGCGCGCACGCACGCGAGCTTCATTTCTTCCGTGATCGTCGTCGCGCCGACGTCGAGCGCGCCGCGGAAGATGAACGGGAAGCACAGCACGTTGTTGACCTGGTTCGGGTAGTCCGAACGGCCGGTCGCGACGATCGCGTCCGGGCGCACGGCCTTCGCGTCTTCCGGGCGGATTTCCGGTTCCGGGTTCGCGAGCGCCAGGATCAGCGGCTTGTCGCCCATCGTCTTGACCATGTCCTGCTTCAGCACGCCCGCGCTCGAGCAGCCGAGGAACACGTCCGCGCCGACGATCGCGTCGGCGAGCGTGCGTGCGTCGGTGGTCGCCGCATAGCGCTGCTTCGACGGATCGAGATTGCCGCGCCCTTCGTAGATCACGCCCTTCGAATCGGCGACGAGGATGTTCGACTTCGTCAGGCCGAGGTTGACCAGCAGGTCCAGACACGCGATCGCCGCGGCGCCCGCGCCCGAGCACACGAGCTTCACTTCGGCGAGCTTCTTGCCGACGACCTTCAGGCCGTTCAGGATCGCGGCCGACGCGATGATCGCGGTGCCGTGCTGATCGTCGTGGAAGACGGGGATCTTCATGCGCTCGCGCAGCTTCTGCTCGATGTAGAAGCATTCCGGCGCCTTGATGTCCTCGAGGTTGATGCCGCCGAGCGTCGGCTCGAGCATCGCGATCGCCTCGACGAGCTTGTCCGGGTCGGATTCCGACAGTTCGATGTCGAACACGTCGATGCCCGCGAATTTCTTGAAGAGGCAGCCCTTGCCTTCCATCACCGGCTTCGCGGCCAGCGGGCCGATGTTGCCGAGGCCCAGCACGGCCGTACCGTTCGTGATGACGCCGACGAGGTTGCCGCGCGACGTGTACTTCTGCGCATCGAGCGGATCGGCGTGGATCGCTTCGCACGCAGCGGCGACGCCCGGCGAATACGCGAGCGACAGGTCGAGCTGGTTCGACAGCGGCTTGGTCGGGGTGACCGAAATCTTGCCGGGTTTCGGGTTCTGGTGATAAGCCAGTGCGGCCTGCTTCAGTTGTTCGTCCATGATTGACCTGCGAGAGACATGCGAAATATTGACGGTTCAGTCCACAGCACCTTGGGCCGCGTCTGCTTGAATCGAGGGGATGGTCGACTGCGAGACGGCACGCAGCGCGCCGGGTCGGCACGCCATCGAACCTTGGCGGATGGCAAGAGGAAAGTACAAAGTACTGAACGATTTCTAAGGGTCGCCTAGTGTACACCCCCTAAATGACCTCCGTTGGTGCAGCGCCGCATCCTCCGCATCAGCGCAAGCGGTCCCGCCCCGTTTGTTTCGCCGGTGGCGAGCCGAGCGGTGAACCCGCGCGAATTCCGCCGAAAACCGGTCTGAATCGGGTAAAATAGCGGGCTACGCGCGCAGCGATGCGATTGGCCCTCCGATCGCGCCCCGGCCCCCAGGGCAGGTTCCCCTTGCTGCGCCACCGGGCCCGCGCCCGCTCTTCGCTCATCACCCAAGGAATGCCCATGACAGGCTACGATCGTCAGTCGATCTCGGATACGACCGCCAAAATCCTGCTCGAAGTGCAGGCAGTGCACTTCAACGCAGAAAAACCGTTCATCTTCACGTCCGGCTGGGCGAGCCCCGTCTATATCGACTGCCGCAAGCTGATTTCGTATCCGCGCGTGCGCCGCGCGCTGATGGAAATGGCTGAAACGACGATCACGCGCGACATCGGCTTCGAGCAGATCGACGCGGTGGCGGGCGGCGAGACGGCCGGCATCCCGTTCGCGGCCTGGATCGCGGACCGGATGATGGTGCCGATGCAGTACGTGCGCAAGAAACCGAAGGGTTTCGGCCGCAACGCGCAGATCGAAGGCCATCTGGAAGAAGGCTCGCGCGTGCTGCTCGTGGAAGACCTGACGACCGACAGCCGCAGCAAGATCAACTTCGTCAACGCGCTGCGCACCGCGGGCGCGACGGTGAACCACTGCTTCGTGCTGTTCCACTACGACATCTTCAAGGAAAGCGTGTCGGTGCTGAAGGACATCGACGTCGACCTGCACGCGCTCGCCACGTGGTGGGACGTGCTGCGCGTCGCGAAGGCTTCGGGCTACTTCGAGACGAAGACGCTCGACGAAGTCGAGAAATTCCTGCACGCACCGGCCGAGTGGTCGGCGGCGCACGGCGGCGCGACGGCCCCGAAGGAATGACGCCGCGCCGGCCCGCAGGCCGGCGTCCTGGCTGAACAAGCCGCCCGCTTCATCGCGGGCGGTTTTTTTTCGTCCGCCGATTCGCGCAGCAAACGATCGCGGCGATGGGTCGCGGTGTGCATCGCTCATCGAACCCTAATGCTAGACTTGATCCATCGTCGCCATCAGCTGCGCGGGCAACGCACAACGCCAACAACGCCGGAAGCATCGGTCCGGCCCACGTGACGGGAGAAGCGCCATATGCGTGTGGATCGCCGGATCACTCCGCCTGCGCCATCGGGTCGCCCGTCGCCGTTCCTTGCCGCCCTCCTCGCTCTCTTCGCCCACCTCGCCCTCCTTTATGCCGCCGCGTTCACCGCCTTGCCCGCGCATGCAGAAGGCGCGTTCACCGTGACGAGCGACGACCTGACGCCGGGCGGGCGCGTCCGTGCCGCGAACGTGTTCGACCGCGGCGACTGCAAGGGCGGCAACCACTCGCCGCAGCTCGCGTGGCACAACCCGCCGCCCGGCACGCGCGGCTACGCGATCACGATCTTCGATCCCGACGCGCCGGGGCACGGCTGGTGGCACTGGGCCGTGGCGGGCATTCCCGCGACGGTCACGAGCCTGCCCGCCGACGCGAGCGCGTCCGGCTTCCTGCGGCGCATCGGTGCAAGCGAAGCGCGCAACGACTTCGGAATAGACGGTTACGGCGGCCCGTGCCCGCCGCCCGGCAAGCCGCACCGCTACGTGGTCACCGTCTACGCGCTGAAGGGCGACGACCTGCGCGTCGCGCAGGGGCGCCCCGCACCGATGTTCGAGCACGAGATCGGCACGCTGGCGATCGGCACCGCGCAACTCACGGTCAACTACGGGCAATAACGGGTGACGGGCACCCGGCAACGGGCATCGCCCCCTGCCGCGCGCCGCCGCGATCGCCTGCCGCCGCAAACTGGCGTACTCCGGGCGTATTCCGCGCCCGCGTGTTTTCCCGTCATTTCGGCTTGCTAGACTCGTCGTCACCGGTCGCGGCGCCATGCCGCGCATCCGTCGCGTCGCCGGCCGGCGGCGCGTGACGCGGCGTGCCGTTGCGGCCGCCGTTCCCGTTCCTTTCCGGAGAACGCCTCATGTCGAACATCGTCATCGTCTATCACAGCGGCTACGGTCACACGCAGAAACTGGCCGAGGCCGTTCACGCGGGCGCGCAGGACGCCGGTGCGACCGTGCGCCTGCTCGCGGTCGGCGACGTCGACGACGCGGGCTGGGCCGCGCTCGACGCGGCCGACGCGATCGTCTTCGGGGCACCGACCTACATGGGCGGCCCGTCGGCGCAGTTCAAGCAATTCGCCGATGCAACGTCGAAAGCGTGGTTCACGCAGAAATGGAAGGACAAGATCGCCGCGGGCTTCACGAACTCCGCGACCATGAACGGCGACAAGTTCTCGACGATTCAATACTTCGTCACGCTGTCGATGCAGCATGGGATGGTGTGGGTCGGCACGAGCCTGATGCCGGCCAACTCGAAGGCGGCCACGCGCAACGACATCAACTACCTGGGCGGCTCGACGGGCCTGCTCGCGCAGTCGCCGGCGGATGCGACGCCCGACGAAGGCCCGCTGCCGGGCGACCTCGAAACCGGGAAGGCATTCGGCCGGCGGGTTGCGGAAGCGACGGCCCGCTGGGTTGCCGGCCGCGGCTGAACACGCGCCGGCGAGCGCGCCGGTAAGCGTCAAAGGGACACAAGACGGCCCGCCGGCCGTCTTTTTTTCGACCCGCGCGATGCAGGCCCGCCGGATGACGTCTTAAAATGGCGGATTCAGGGCGCGGGCCCCGTTTCATTCAGTGAGAGCGAAATGAGCACCAAAGTTTTTGTCGACGGCCAGGAAGGCACGACCGGCCTCAAGATCTTCGAATACCTGTCGGCACGCAGCGACATCGAGATCCTGCGCATCGATGAAGCGAAGCGCAAGGACGTCGAAGAGCGCCGCCGCCTGATCAACGCGTCGGACGTCACATTCCTGTGCCTGCCGGATGTCGCGTCGCGCGAATCGGCGTCGCTCGTCGAGAACCCGAACACGACGCTGATCGACGCGAGCACCGCATTCCGCACCAGCGCCGACTGGGCCTACGGCCTGCCGGAACTGACCCGCGCGCAGCGCGAGAAGATTCGCACGTCGAAGCGCATCGCGGTGCCGGGCTGCCATGCATCGGCCTTCGTGCTCGCGATGCGGCCGCTCGTCGATGCGGGCATCGTCGCACCGACGTTCGCCGCGCACAGCTACTCGATCACCGGCTACAGCGGCGGCGGCAAGTCGATGATCGCCGACTACGAAAGCGCGGCGCCGGGCGGCAAGCTCGCGAGCCCGCGCCCGTACGCGCTCGGCCTCACGCACAAGCACCTGCCGGAAATGGCCGCGCACACGGGCCTCGCGAACCCGCCGATCTTCACGCCGATCGTCGGCCCGTTCCTGAAGGGCCTCGCGGTGACGACCTACTTCACGCCCGGGCAGCTCGCGAAACGCGCGACGCCGCAGGACGTGCAGCGCGTGTTCGCCGAGTACTACGCGGACGAAGCCTTCGTGCGCGTCGCGCCGTTCGATGCGGACGCGAACCTCGACGGCGGCTTCTTCGACGTGCAGGCGAACAACGACACGAACCGTGTCGACCTGTTCGTGTTCGGCAACGAAGAGCGCTTCGTCACGGTCGCGCGCCTCGACAACCTCGGCAAGGGCGCATCGGGCGCCGCGATCCAGTGCATGAACCTGAACATCGGCGCGGCCGAGGATGCGGGTCTCAAACGCTGATTCAACATCGCATGCAATGCAAAGCCGGCCACTGGCCGGCTTTTTATTTACCGGTATCACGCAATATATAAAAAAATTACCGATCGCGCATTTACAAATATTTACAAGCTTTCGATTGCGCGATTACCAGTGAATTAATTCCGCCCCCTCTTTATCCAGTCAATCCCGAATAGGGATAAACCGGATACCGGCTGCTTTAAACGCTGCCGTTATACGCGGGAAGGCTCCTCGCCGGCCTGTCCGGCGTCGCACATTCCCCACTCCGGCAGCTTCAGGCAGCCTGTCGCACGTTTTAATTCTTACTGAATACCCTGTCGGACAAGGATTCAAAACACGATGCCCGTTTCAATCGCCTTTTTTAGACGGGTTCATCAATTGACAGCAAAAATCCAGGCAGCGACATTAGCTCGCACAATTAAACGATTGGAGACAGCGGCATGTCGCACGCCTTATCGAAGGGGGTGGCAACGGCCTTTGCCATTGCCCCTTTCCTGGTTGCCTGTGGTGGGGGGGACGGCGGCGCACCCGCGCCGATCAATGCGCCCCAATGTTCCGGATCGAGCTGCGGCACGCAAGGGCCGCCGCCTTCGCAGCCCGTCAACGGCGCGCTGTGCCCGGCCAACGCGGACATCGTGAAGAGCACGTACCTCGGCGGCGCCGGTAGTGGCGAGATCGTCAGCGTCAACATCGACGCCGTGGCGATGACCTACACGCTCAAGTGGCTCGAATCGCCGATTCCGCTCGCGACCGGCACGGTCACGCCGAGCCGCGCCGGCACGACGATCACCGGTGCGGTCATGCACCCGCCGACCGGCACGCTGCCGACCGCCGAGCAGACGCGCTGCGCGTTCATCCTGACGCCGGGCACGGGCAAGGCGCCGAGCGGCGCCACGTATTCGACGGCCGCCGACTTCAACCAGGCGAACCCGCCGATGCTGCTGGTCGGCATGGGCGTCGCGGGCGGTGGCATTCCCGGTGCGACGATCCAGTACGACGGGCTGACGATCGCCATCGGGCCGATCGTGGTGGCCAAGGACGTCGGCAAGGTGCCGAACCGTCACTTCGACTTCTATCCGTTCCTCGGCTTCGCGAACACGACGACCGACCTGTCGAAGCTGCCGGGCACGTACAACGCGCTGATCTACCACCTGGTGCCGTCGGGCGACTACGCGACGAAAGGCACGAACTCGAGCGAGACGTTCGATGCGAACGGCGCGTGCACGTCGAGCGGCTCGGGCGGCTGCCAGACGACCGGCGACCCGTGGAAGACGAGCGCGAACGGCGGCTACTTCGACAGCACGAAGGCGCCGCAGACGCTGCCGCAGACGCAATTGCCGATCGTCGGCGCGACCGGCAAGTCGGCCACCGCGCATATGGTCATCGGCCAGCTCAACGGCGCGACGGTGCCGGTGATCGTACGCACGGGCAACGTGAACCTCGGCACGCCGCCGCTGCATACCGACGCGCAGGTCGACGACGAATCGGGCATCGCGGTGCTCGGCGCGGCAACGGCGATCCAGTCGGGCGCGATCGACGGCGGCTACGCGGGCGCGGACTCGAACTTCAAGTACACGGCGGCCCTGATCCGCGGCAGCAACGCGTCGTTCATCAACCCGAGCACGCAGGTCGAGGAAGACGGCTTCACGCTCGACTACGGCCAGGCGACGCCGGGCCTGCTGAACGCGACGACGACACCGCCGAGCGGCGCGTCCTACCCGTCCGCAACTGGCGTGGTGATCGCGACGGGCGGGCTGTACGCGGCGCTGATCCAGGGCACGGTGAACGGCGGCGTCACGTCGACGTCGGCGAACTCGACGACTTCGTCGACACCGTACTTCGGCGTGGGCGCGCAGATCAGCAAGTAGCGGACGAGGACGCGACGGCGGGCTAGCCGCCGTCGCGTGACGCACGAGCGCGCGGCACGGCGCAGGCAGGACGAGCACAAGCAACAGAAGCGGCCGACAGGGAGCTGGCCGCCGCACAAGACAAATCTGGAGGAGCAACATGAAGCGCAACCTCATTCTGGCGGCGGCCCTTGCCGCCCCCCTTCTTTCTGCCTGCGGCGGCAGCGGCAGCGGCGGCGACAATCCGCCCCCGCTCGTCGAAGACCGGCTCTGCCCTGCGTCGCTCGACTACACCACCGTGTTTACGGGCGGCGCGGGCAGCGGCGAACTCGCCAAGGTCCAGCTCGACACGACCAAGATGACCTGGCAGGTCACCTACGTCGAATCGCCGGTTCCGCAAACGACCGGCACCGTCGTGCCGACCCGCGCGGGCACCGTCGACAGCGGCACGCTCACGCAGGAAACGCTGCTGCCGACCAACAAGCTGAACCAGTGCGCATTCCGCCTGAACGGCGCGAGCCTCGATCCGTCGCGCCCGGCGCGCATCTTCGTCGGCATGGGCGTCGCGGGCGGCACGATTCCCGGCAAGGAGATCCAGTTCAACGGCGTGCTCGGCCAGGCCGCGGTGCCCGACACGAAATTCCCGTACTACCCGTTCATCGGCTTCTCGTCGATCGAAACCGACATCACGAAGGTGGCGGGCACGTACAGTCACACGGGCTTCGGTGAAGTGCCGTCGCAGAACTTCGCGCCGGCATCGATCGACGCGAAGGTGACGATCAACGCCGACGGCACCTGGACCAAGTGCGACTCGACCGGCCAGTTCGCCGGCGGCGCGTGCACGCAGCGAGGCACGAACTTCGTGCAGTCGGCGGACGGCAGCGGCGCATTCCAGTCGAACAACTATGCGAGCCAGCTGAAACCGACGCTGTCGGCGACGCCGCAGGGCAAGGCCTTCATGATCGTCGGCAAGCTGCGCAACCAGCTCGTGCCGATCCTCGTGCGCACCGGGGTGGCGAACCCGAACCCGACGCCCGACAGCAACGGGGTGCCGGGCCTCACCGCCGACGACGAGTCGAGCATCTCGATCCTCGCGCCGCAGACGACGGTCGCGGTCGGCTCGCAGAACGGCGAGTACATCGGCGTGGACAGCCAGTTCGACTACCGCACCACGGCGCTGGCGAACAACCAGGCGACGCTGCTCGATCCGTTCAACGCGTCGCAGGCCTCGCTCGCGACCGCGCTCGATCTCGACTACACGCAGAAGGTGCCTGGCACGGTCACGACGATCCACACGGGTGCCAGCAGCACGACGCCGACCGGCAAGTTCATCTTCACGGGTGGCGTGTTCGGGTTCCTCGACAACGCAGGATCGACGCCGTATTTCACGATCGGCGCGTTCGTCCAGTAAGCGGAGGGGAATGCCGTGATGAAGAGAACCCTACGCTGCGCGGCGGCCGGCGCCGCCGTGCTGGCGCCGCTCGCGGCGCACGCGCAGAGCGCCGGCAGCAACGTCGTCACGCTGGGCTGGTTCCACGTGATGCCGCAGCAGAGCAGCACGCCGATGACGACCAACGTCGCACCGACACCGATCAACACGCCGCTGCGGCTGCCGCCGTCGTTCACGTCGCCGGGCACCGGGCTGCACACGAGCGGCGCCGACACCGTCGGCCTGACGGTCAGCCACTTCCTGACCGACCACATCGCGGTCACGTCGGTGGCCGGCGTGCCGCCGGTGTTCAAGGTGTCGGGCCAGGGCACGATCAAGCCGCCCGGCCCGGCCGGCGCGCTCGGCACGCAGAACATCGGGCTCGCGTCGGTCAACCCGATCGTGAAAAGCGTGCGGCAGTGGAGCCCGGCCGTGCTGCTGCAGTACTACTTCGGGCAGGCCACCGCGAAGTTCCGGCCGTTCCTCGGCCTCGGCGTGTCGTACAACTGGTTCAGCGACCTTCAGCTCAACACGAACTTCATCAAGCAGACCCAGGACAACCTCGGCGCGATTCTCGCGGCGGGCGCGGGCAAGCCGGGTACGACATCGGTGGAGGCGAAGGCGTCGTCGTCATGGCAGCCGGTGTTCAACGCCGGCCTGCAGTACAACATGACCGAGCATTTCGGGCTGATCGCGTCGGTGACGTACATCCCGCTGAAGACGACGTCGACGGTGACGATCAAGGCGGCCGACGGCACGGTGCTCTCGGAATCGAAATCGGACCTGAAGGCCGACCCGATCATCAGCTACGTCGGGATGACGTACAAGTTCTGAGCGTCGCGACGGACGACGCATGGCATGCCGCGGCAAAATCGCAGGCAAAAAAAAGCCCGCCTAAGAGGCGGGCTGAATCCATATCAGAGGAGACATGGAGGAGACAGGTGCAATTCTAGCGAATCGGTTTCCGCAATGCAACATTTCCGTAGAGAAAATACGGACTTTCCCTCGAATACCGACTCTAGATCGCCTTCACTGCATCTGACCCCACCATGTTTTCCCGGTCGAGCACTTCGCCGAGCGCATCGCGCAGCAGCGCGACGGGCCGCACCAGCCGGCCCGGCAGCGCGCCGTGCACGATCCACACGTTGATCCGCGTCTCCAGTCCCGCCGTTTCCACCACCCTCAGCGCGTCGCGGTGCGCGCTGCGCGCCAGCGCGTTCGGCGCGGCGATGCCGATGCCCGCGCCGCGCGCGACGAGCGACAGCTGCAACTCCGAGCCGAATGCCTCGACCGCGACGTCGAACGGCAGCCCGGCCGCGCCGAGCGTGCGGCTCAGCGCCGAACGCATCCCGCAGCCGTCCTGGCTCAGCACCCACGGAAAACGCGACAGCGTGTCGATCGACAACGGGCCGTCGGGCAGCGGAAAGTCGCGCGCGGCGACGAGCACCGTCGGCTGGGTGCCGAGCAGCGTCGACGTGAACGTATCGGGCAGTACCGAACTCGCCGGCACCATCACGGCCGCGACGTCGAGCGTGCCGCGCTCGATGCCCTGCATCAGCGCCGGCGACCAGCCGGCCGTCACGCGCAGCGTGAGGCGCCCGAACGCGTCGCGCAGCCGGTCGATCGGCTGCTCGAGCGCCAGCTCGGACAGGAACGGCGGCACGCCGATGCGCAGCTCGCCGGACGGCTCGCTGTCCGGCGCGCCCGCCGCCATCAGCTCGTCGACCGCGCCCAGCACGTTGCGCGCGAGCGCGTAGACGTCGCGCCCGGCGGCAGTCGGCTTCAGCGGCTTGCTTTGCCGTTCGAGCAGCGGCATGCCGAGCAGCGTTTCGAGATTCTGCACGCGCCGCGTCAGGCCCGGCTGCGTCAGGTGGAGCTTCGCGGCCGCGGCGACCATCGACCCGCTGTCGACCACCGCGACGAACGCCTGGAGATCACGCGTATTCAAAACAAACTCGCATAATCATGTTAGAGATATTTCAATTGTCGCATAAACATCGGGCACCTACGATGGGGACTCCTTCGACCCACTCGCCAGGCTTCCGATGAACTGCCCCGCCAACCCTTGCCCCGCCGCCGTCCGGACGCCCGAAAGCGCGCCCGCCGGCACGCCGCCCGCGTTGAGCGCGGGCATGACGCTGTTCTTCGCCGCGACGGTCGGCGTGATCGTGATGGACCTGTTCGCCGCGCAACCGCTGACGGGCCCGATCAGCGCCGATCTGCATCTGCCGCCCGGCCTTGCCGGCCTCGTCGCGATGCTGCCGCAGCTCGGCTACGCGGCCGGGCTCGTGCTGCTCGTGCCGCTCGTCGACCTGCTCGAGAACCGCCGCCTGATCGTCGCGACGCTGGCCGCATGCGCGGCTGCACTCGCGCTGCCCGCGTTCACGCGGTCGGGCACCGTGTTCCTGCTAGCCACCCTCGTGGCCGGTGCCGCGTCGAGCGTGATCCAGATGCTCGTGCCGATGGCCGCGGCGATGGCGCCCGAGGCGCAGCGCGGCCGCGCGGTCGGCAACGTGATGAGCGGGCTGATGCTCGGCATCCTGCTGTCGCGGCCGCTCGCGAGCCTGATTGCGGGCTCGGCCGGCTGGCGCGGCTTCTATCTGCTGGCCGCGCTTGCGAACGCTGCCATCGCCGTCGTGCTGGCCCTGCGCCTGCCGTCGCGCACGCCGTCGATCACGGCCGGCTATCGCGCGCTGCTCGCGTCGATGGGGCGCCTGCTGGCCGACGAGCCGGTGCTGCGCCGGCATGCGCTGTCGGCCGCGCTCGCGATGGCCGCGTTCAGCGCATTCTGGACCGCGGTCGGGCTGCGGCTCGCGCAGCCGCCGTTCGGCCTCGACCTGCACGGGATCGCGCTGTTCGCGTTCGCCGGCGCGAGCGGCGCGATCGTCACGCCGCTCGCGGGCCGTGCCGGCGACCGCGGCCTGGGGCCGGCCGCGCAGCGGATCGCGCACCGCGCGATGCTCGTGGCGCTCGCCCTGCTCGGGATCGCGGGTGCCGGCTGGTTCGGCTTCGACGCGCACGCGCATCGCGGCCTCGCGCTCGCGCTGCTGGCCGGCGGCGCGGCGCTGCTCGACGCGGGCGTGATCGTCGACCAGACGATCGGCCGCCGCGCGATCAACCTGCTGAACCCGGCCGCACGCGGCCGCCTGAACGGACTGTTCGTCGGGCTGTTCTTCATCGGCGGCGCGCTCGGCGCGGCGCTCGCCGGCAGTGCGTGGGCGTGGGGCGGGTGGAGCGAGGTGTGCGGCGTCGGGTTCGCGTTCGCCGGCGCGGCCGCCGTCTTCGGGCTCTCGGCCGGACGCGACGCCGGCGCAGCGGCGTTGACTCGCCCGCGCGCGTGAGGCGAGCCCCAAAAGCGGAACGCCCCGCCCTCTGGCGAGGGACGGGGCGTTCCGCGTACCGGCGTCGGATCGAAATCAGTGACGGACCAGCGCCATCATCGCACCGAAGCCGACGAACAGCCCGCCCGTCAGCCGGTTGAAGATCTTCGCCACGCTCTGGCTCTTCAGCGTCGCGCCGATGCGCGTGCCGAACGACGCGTAGACGAGATACCAGCTCACCTCGATCACCGCGAACGTGACGACGAGAATGCCGAATTGCGGCAGCGTCGGCTCGGCCGCGTTGATGAACTGCGGCAGCAGCGCGGCCGCGAACAGGATCGCCTTCGGGTTGCTGCCCGCGACCAGGAAACCGTTGCGGAACAGCACCCCGCGCGATGCCGGCGTGGCCTGGCGCGACACGGTTTCGACGTCGGCGGCAGGCTGCTCGTCGTCCACGCGTGCGCGCCACGCCTTCACGCCGAGGTAGATCAGGTAGGCCGCGCCCGCGAAGCGCAACGTGTTGAACATCGCCGGCCAAGCCTCGAGCACGGCCCCGAGGCCCGCCGCCGACACCGACAACATCAGCACCAGCGCGGAGAGGCAGCCTGCCATCGTCCATGCCGAACGGCGCAGCCCGTGGCGCGCGCCGTGCGTCATCACCAGCAGCATGTTCGGGCCCGGAATCGCCGACACGACGAACACCGTCGCCACGAAAAGCCACCACGTATGCAAGTTCATGACCGCCTCTGCCTCGATGCAAGGAAAACGAAACGTCGATTATGCCGGTGCGCCCGACTTCTGTCGCGGGCGGATCAGCGGCCCGCGCGACGCAGCGCGACTTCGCCGAGCACAGCGAAATCCTGTTCGCCGCCGCCGTGCGCAAGCGCGTCGAGCAGGTTGTCGCGCACGACGCTCGCCACCGGCAGCGGCACCGACACGGCGTCGCCGGCTTCCAGCGCCAGGCGAACGTCCTTCAGCCCGAGGCGCGCCTTGAAGCGCGCAGGCTCGTAGCGCCGCTCGGCGATCATCGAGCCGTAACCCTCATAGACGGGCCCCGGAAACACGCTGCCGGTGATCACGTCGAGGAAGTCGCGCATCGCGACGCCGTGCGCGCCCAGCAGCGCGGACGCCTCGCCGAGCGTCTCGATCGCCGACGCGAGCGTGAAGTTCGCGGCGATCTTCGCGACGTTCGCGTGCTGCGGCAGCGAACCGAACCGCCAGGTCTTCTGGCCGATCGCGTCGAACAGCGGCTGCACGCGGTCGATCGCCTCGGCCGGGCCGCCCGCCATGATCGTCAGGCGCGCGGCGGCCGCGACATCGGGGCGCCCCATCACCGGCGCGGCGACGTAATGGATGCCGCGCGACGCATGCGCGTGCGCGAGCGATTCGGCCAGCGCGACCGACACCGTCGCCATGTTGACGTGGATCAGGCCGCGCGGCGCCTGCGCGAGCAGCGTTTCGTCGAAGATCTCGCGCGCGGCGGCATCGTCGGCCAGCATCGAGAACACCGCGTCGCCGCGAAACGCGTCGGCCGGCGTGTCGACGATCTGCGCGCCGACCGCG
Organism: Burkholderia sp. COPS; assembly: GCF_019425585.1. Taxonomy (NCBI): domain Bacteria; kingdom Pseudomonadati; phylum Pseudomonadota; class Betaproteobacteria; order Burkholderiales; family Burkholderiaceae; genus Burkholderia; species Burkholderia sp. COPS. Next base: position 20,605 of record NZ_WIXR01000003.1, read on the forward strand.
GCCAGCGGCTCGGCGCGCTCGCGCGACCGGTTCCAGACCCGCACCGTGTGTCCGGCCTTCAGCAGGTTCGTCGCGATTGCCTGCCCCATTTCGCCCAGCCCGATAAATCCGAGATCCATTTCCCGCTCCTTCGCTCCGTGAAGCGGGGAGTTAAACACAGATGCGGGGCGCCTGCAGGGCACGCGGCCGACCATGCGCGGTGCCATACTGCGCGCATGGCGACCGCGACCTTCCGCTTCCACGACGAACTGAACGCCTTTCTCCCGCGCGCGCAGCGCGACCGCGCGTTCGGGCACGCCTGCGCGCGCGATGCGACGGTGAAGCACGCGATCGAGGCGCTCGGCGTCCCGCATACCGAAATCGGCCGGCTGTGCATCAACGACGTGCCGGCCGCGCTCGACCGGCCGCTCGACGACGGCGACCGGGTCGAAGCCTTTCCGGAGCGCGCGCAACCGGCAGCCCGCGGAGTCGCCGCGCCGCTGCCGGCGCAATGGCGCTTCGTCGCCGACGCGCATCTCGGCGGCCTCGCGCAACTGCTGCGCCTCGCGGGCTTCGACACCTGCTACGACAACCACTACCGCGACGACGAACTGGCGGCGCTCGCCGCGCGCGAGGGCCGGATCGTGCTGACCCGCGACCGCGAGCTGCTCAAGCGGCGTGCGGTCGAGCGCGGCTGCTACCTGCACGCGCTGCAGCCGGCCGACCAGCTGCGCGAACTGTTCGAGCGGCTCGATCTGGCACCGCACATGCGCCCGTTCCGGTTATGCCTGCGCTGCAATGCACCGCTGCATCCGCTCGACGCGGCCGCCGCCGCGCCGCGCGTGCCGGCCGGCGTCCGGCAGCGGCACCGGCGCTTCGCCGCGTGCGACGTGTGCCGGCGCGTGTTCTGGGAAGGCTCCCACTGGCGGCGCATGCGCACGGTGGTCGACGCGATGCGCGCGCCGCCGCCCGTCCGGCTCGACGAACCGGGGGAATCGAGCCCCTGAAAAAACAAAACCCCGCATGCCGGAGCATGCGGGGTTGGCCGACCGATGGCCGGCAACGCCGGCCGTGGCGGCAAGCCGCTCAGTTCTGCGCGCCTGCGTCGTTCGTGCCGGCGGCCGATGCGGCTGCAGCCTTCGCCTGGCCCTTCTTCGAACCGTGGTGCTTCAGCTGGTGCTTCGGCTTGCTGTGATCCTTCTTGGCGGGTGCGGCAGCCGACGTGTCGCCAGCCGGTGCCGATGCTGCTTCCTGTGCGAATGCCGAAACCGATGCGAGCGCGAATGCTGCAGCGATGATCGAAGCGAGCGTCTTCTTCATTGTTCTTCCTTTAGCGGAGAAAAAATCAAACGTACCGGTAAGTAAAGATGCGAGGCATTCGCATCGGAGCCCCAGGCCGCGAGGCCGGCTTCCGCCGTTCCGTCGCGACAAAACCTGACGCACTGGTTCCATAACGCACCGCATTCGCGACGAGTTGACACGTTGCTTGCACCCTTCGGGTTTCCCCTGAGGCGTACCCGTATTTCCCTGTCCGTGACCGGTTCGGCCGCCGCAGCCGCGGCGCCGCAAACGCGCTCGCACGCCGCCGGGGCGACGCTTATACTGGCGTCCATCCGTCCCTTTCCCCGGAAACCGGATCGCAGCCGGCCCCGATACCGACACGGGGCCGCCGCCGTCTCGAGGCGCTCAAATTGCCCGATCACAATCTGGACAAACTGAAAATCGACCGGCGTCCGCTCGCATCGGCGCCCCGCCCGCGCCGGTGGCCCCGCTATGCGGCCGCCGCCGCGATCGTGGTCGTCGCGATCGCCGCCGGCCTCGCGCTGACCGGCCGGCCGGCCGTCGACACCACCACCGTCACGTCCGCCTACCCGTACCAGAACGACACGCAGCTCAATGCGACCGGCTACGTCGTGCCGCAGCGCAAGGCCGCGGTCGCGTCGAAGGGCCAGGGGCGCGTCGAATGGCTCGGCGTGCTGGAAGGCACGCGCGTGAAGAAGGACGAAATCATCGCGCGGCTCGAAAGCCGCGACGTCGAGGCGTCGCTCTCGCAGGCGCTCGCCCAGGTGAAGGTCGCCCGCGCGAACCTCGGCGTGCAGCAGGCCGAACTGAAGGACGCCGAAATCGCGCTGCGCCGCACCGCGGCGCTTGCGCCGAAGGGCGCCGTGCCGGCCGCGCAGCTCGACATCGATACGGCCCGCGTGAACAAGGCGCGCGCATCGCTCAGCAGCGGCGAGGCCGCGATCGCGTCCGCCGACGCCAACGCGCAGGCCGCGCAGGTCGCGGTCGACCAGACGGTGATCCGCGCGCCGTTCGACGGCATCGTGCTCGCGAAACACGCGAACGTCGGCGACAACATCACGCCGTTCTCGTCCGCGTCGGACAGCAAGGGGGCGGTCGTGACGATCGCCGACATGGACACGCTCGAGGTCGAGGCCGACGTCGCCGAATCGAACATCGCGAAGATCCGCGCCGAGCAGCCGTGCGAGATCCAGCTCGATGCGCTGCCCGACATGCGCTTCGCGGGCCGCGTGTCGCGCATCGTGCCGACCGTCGACCGCTCGAAGGCCACCGTGCTCGTGAAGGTGCGCTTCGTCGACCGCGACGAGCGCGTGCTGCCCGACATGAGCGCGAAGATCGCGTTCCTGTCGAAGCCGGTGTCGGCACAGGACCGGCAGCCCGTGACGGCCGTGCAGGCGAGCGCGGTGGTCGAGCGCGACGGCCGGCCGGTCGTGTTCGTCGTGAAGGACGACGTCGTGCATGCAACGGCTGTGACCGCCGGCATGCGGATCGGCGAGCTCGTCACGATCCGCGGCGTGAAGCCCGGCGACACGGTCGTGCTCGCGCCGGGCACGAAGCTCAAGGACGGCGCGAAAGTGACCGTCGCGAAGAAGTAACGCACGCGTGAACGACGCCCCGCCGCCCCTCGTCGAGCTCAGCCACGTCGCGAAGTCGTACCGGCGCGGCAACCAGATCGTGCCGGTGCTGACCGACATCACGCTCGACATCGGCGAAGGCGACTTCGTCGCGCTGATGGGACCGTCCGGCTCCGGCAAGAGCACACTGCTGAACCTCGTGGCCGGCATCGACCGGCCCGACAGCGGCGAGCTGCGCGTGGGCGGGCTCGACATCTCGCTGCTCGCGGAGGCGCAACTGGCCGAATGGCGCGCGGCGAACGTCGGCTTCATCTTCCAGTTCTACAACCTGATGCCGGTGCTCACCGCGTTCGAGAACGTCGAGCTGCCGCTGATGCTCACGCACCTGTCGCGCCGCGAGCGGCGCGAGCGCGTCGAGCTCGTGCTCGACATGGTGAACCTCGGCGACCGCACGAGCCACTACCCGTCCGAGCTGTCGGGCGGCCAGCAGCAGCGCGTCGCGATCGCGCGCGCGCTGATCACCGACCCCGTGCTGATCGTCGCCGACGAGCCGACCGGCGACCTCGACCGCGCGTCGGCCACCGACGTGCTCGCGATGCTGCAGCGGATGAACGCCGAGCTCGGCAAGACGATCATCATGGTGACTCACGACGCGCACGCGGCCGGCGCCGCGCGCTCGCTCGTGCACCTGGAAAAAGGGGAGCTGATCGATGGGCACGCCGGCTGACCGGCTGCGGGAGCGCGCGCGATGTACGTGCTGAAGCTGATCGCGCGCAACGCGCTGCGGCACCGGCTGCGCACGCTGCTGACCGTGCTCGGGCTCACCATCGCGGTGCTCGCGTTCGGGCTGCTGCATACGGTGGTCGACGCGTGGTACGCGGGCGCGGCCGCTGCGTCCAGCGGGCGGCTCGTCACGCGCAACGCGATCTCGCTCGTGTTTCCGCTGCCCGTGAGCTACGAGAACCGGATCCGCGGCGTCGAAGGCGTGACGGCCGTGGTGCGCTCCAACTGGTTCGGCGGCATCTACCGCGACCCGAAGAACTTCTTCGCGAGCTTCGCGGTATCGGACAACTACCTCGACCTGTACCCGGAATTCATCGTGCCCGGGCAGCAGCGCGCCGACTACAACCGCGACCGGCGCGGCTGCCTGGTCGGGCGCCAGCTCGCGGATCAGTTCGGCTTCAAGGTCGGCGACGTGATCCCGCTGAAGGGCACGATCTATCCGGGTACGTGGGACTTCGTCGTGCGCGGGATTCTCGACGGCCGCGACGATTCGACGATCACGCGCCAGCTGGTGTTTCACTGGGAATACCTGAACGAGACGGTGCGGCAGCGCACGCCGAAGCAGGCCGACCAGGTCGGCGTATTCGTGCTCGGCGTTGCGAACCCCGACGACGGCGCGGCGATCGCACGCAACGTCGACGCGGTGTTCAGGAACTCGCTCGCCGAGACGCTGACCGAAACCGAGCAGGCGTTCCAGCTCGGCTTCGTCGCGATGTCGAACCAGATCATCGCGGCGATCCGCCTGGTGTCGTACGTGGTGATCCTGATCATCATGGCCGTGATGGCCAACGCGATGGCGATGAGCGCGCGCGAACGCACGGCCGAATACGCGACGTTGAAGGCGCTCGGCTTCGGCCCCGGGTTCCTCGCGCTGATCGTGTTCGGCGAATCGGTCGTGATCGCGGTGGCCGGCGGCGGGCTCGGGATCCTCGCGACACCGCCCGCCGCGAGCCTGTTCAAGCAGGCGGCAGGCGGCATCTTCCCGGTGTTCAAGGTGTCGACCGGGACGGTCGCGCTGCAGGCCGCGTGCTCGGTCGCGGTCGGCTTCGCGGCCGCGATCGTGCCGGCGTGGCAGGCGGCGCGCGTGCGCGTGGTCGAAGGCCTGCGGGCAATCGGGTAACGACACGCATGGCCATCCCGCTCAACTACATCGCGCGCAACCTGTGGACCCGGCGGCTCACCACCGCGCTGACCGCCGGCGGGATGGCGCTCGTGATCTTCGTGTTCGCGACGGTGCAGATGCTCGACGCGGGGCTCACGAAGACGCTCGTCTCGACCGGCGAACCCGACAACGCGGTGGTGATCCGCAAGGGCGCCGAAACCGAGATCCAGAGCTCGATCGACCATCAGCAGGCCAACGCGCTCGAGATGCACCCGGCCGTCGCACCCGGCCCCGACGGCCGGCCGCTCGTGTCGAAGGAAGCGGTCGTGCTGATCTCGCTGGTGAAGACGTCGACCGGCAAGCCGTCGAACGTCGTGATCCGCGGCGTGTCGCCGGCCGGCCTCGCGCTGCGCCCGCACGTGACGCTCGCCGCCGGCCGCATGTTCGCGGCCGGCTCGTCGGAAATCATCGTCGGCAGCGCGATCGCGAAAGGCTTCAGCGGCACGCAGCTCGGCGACAGCCTGCATTTCGCGCAGCGCGACTGGACCATCGTCGGCATCTTCGACGCGGGCGGCAGCGGCTTCGATTCGGAGATCTGGGGCGACGTCGACCAGCTGATGCAGTCGTTCCGGCGCACCAGCTATTCGTCGATGGTGCTGCGCATCCCGGGCGCCGACGGCTTCGCGCGCTTCAAGGCCGACATCGACGTCGACCCGCGGCTGACCGACGAGGCGAAACGCGAGCAGACCTTCTACGGCGACCAGTCGAAGGCGCTGTCGAAGTTCATCAACATCCTCGGCATCACGCTGTCGACGATCTTCTCGATCGCCGCGATGATCGGCGCGATGATCACGATGTACGCATCGGTCGCGAACCGCGTCGCCGAGATCGGCACGCTGCGCGCGCTCGGCTTCAAGCGCACGAACGTGCTCGCCGCGTTCCTGCTGGAAGCGCTGCTGCTCGGCTTCGTGGGCGGCGTCGCGGGGCTCGCGTGCGCGTCGCTGATGCAGTTCGCGTCGTTCTCGACGACCAACTTCCAGACCTTCGCGGACCTGTCGTTCCGCTTCGTGCTGACGCCCGCGATCGTCGTGAAGACGCTGCTGTTCTCGCTCGTGATGGGGCTCGTCGGTGGGTTCCTGCCGGCGATGCGCGCCGCGCGGCTGAAGATCGTCGACGCGCTGCGCGCGCAGTGACGCGCGCCGCCGCGCACGTTCAACGCTCGCGCGGCACCCACGCGCCGTGGAACCCGGCCGGCACGCGGCGCGGCAGGTGCACGGTCGCGACCGGCCCCGCGTCGATCGCGCGCGCATCGAGGATCACGACGTCGCTGGTATCCGTCGCCGCGCGGTAGACCATCACCAGCAGCCAGCCGTCGTCCTCGTCGACGCCGCCCGGGCGCGGCACGAACACCGGCTCGCTGTTCTGGTCGCCGGCCGGCACCGCATAGCGCGTCGTCGTGCCGCTCGCGTGGTCGAAGCGCATCACGCCGCGCATTTCCGCATTGTTCGGCTGTTCCACCGCATACAGGTAGCGGTAGCGGCGCCCCGTGCGGCTTTCGTTGATGCGCGGCATCTCGATGCCGCCGTCGGCGAGCGGCCCTTCGTCGATCAGCCCGTTCGCCGTATCGATCACGTAGCGCCACAGCTCGCCGACCGGGTTGTCGGCGAAGCGGCCCGTGCGCGCGTCGAGCCGCAGGAACCACGGATAACGCACCGCATCGAGCACGATGCACGACGCGTCGCAGTCGTACGCGTTCACGACGTGCTGGATGAAGCACGGCTCGATGCCGAACCAGCGCACCGCGCCGCCGTGGCGCGGGATCACGCCGATGCGCGCGGGCCGGTCATCGTGCCAGCGCAGCGGCATCCGGTGGCCCTGCTTCAGCAGCGAGAAGTCGTAGCCGACGTTCAGGTCGAGCAGCAGGCTGCGGGTGTCGGTGATCGCGAGGTCGTGCATCATCGACGGCGCGTTCAGGTCGATTTCGATCTCGACGCGCTGCACGCCCTGCGCGTCGGCCACGCCGTAGCGCAGCCACGGCGCACGCCAGTCCGCACGAAAGGCAATCAGCTCGCCCGTTACCGGATCGACCTTCGGATGCGCGGTCATCCCGCCGCCGAAACCCGCGTGCCGCGCCGGCGCGCCGAGCGAATCGAGCGCGGCGGTGATTGCGAGCGGCGCGCCGCCCTCGGCCAGCGCGAGCAATTCGCCCGCATGCTGCAGCACGTTCACGTTCGGATTGGTGTCGGGAAGATGCGGCGCCTGCCCGGGTGCATGCACGGCGGCCCAGCGCTGCGTGCGCGCCCAGCGGTTGCGGTAGCCGGTCGCGCGGCCGCCTTCGAACGCGATCGCGTGCAGCATCGCGGCTTCCGGCCACCACGACAGCACGTCGTTCCCTTCGAAGCGGCCGCCCGGCGGATTCGGGCCGTTGCGCAGCAGCGTGCCGTCGAGATCGTGCGGGACGGCACCGGTCACGCGCAGGTCGACGAGATCGGCCTCGTCGGCCACCGGCGCGATCGCGCCGCGGTTCAGGTCGAATACGGTCATTGCGTCGGAAGCTCCTTTCAGCAGTCGTCGGTGGACGGCGGCAGATCGCCGCGCGCCAGTGCGAGCGCATGGTCGCGCACGTCGTCCGGCCAGCCGGCGATCAGCTCGGCGAGCCGCGCCAGGTCGTTCGCATACAGCGCGCGCGCGGCCTCCTCGAAGCCGGGCAGGTCGCCCGCCATCGCCGACATGAAGTGGTAGGCGCGCGCCTGCGCGTCGCGCAGACGATCGGCCGCCGCATGCGTGCGCCGCGCGTCCTCGACGAGCTTGCGCAATGCGACGGACGCGCCGCCCGGCTGCGCGGCAAGCCATTCCCAGTGACGCGGCAGCAGCGTGACCTCGCGCGACACGACACCGAGCTTCGGCCGGCCGCGGCCGCGCGGTTCGCCCGCGCCGGCCGGCTCGCCGACGGTTGCGGATGCGTCGTCGCCCGACGGCGGCGCGAAGCGCGCGCGGATCTCGTCCGGCGTGCCGCGCAGGTCGAGGTCGATCGAGCGGCCGGTCGCGTCGTCGAAGATCAGGATCGTGCCGGCGCTCGCGTCGCCGGCCTGCCGGGCCGCGAGCGCGACCGACGCGAGCGGGCCCGTCGCGAGCCGCCGGTGGCCGTCGAACACCGTGTACGAAGGAAGAAGCGTGGAGGTTGTCATCGTGGTCGCCCGCAGGCAGGAATCGGAATGGCGCTATTTTCATCCGGGTATAAATTGAATGTCAATATCATCCGGGTAAAAATATCGCCAGTATCCCGCCGGGCGGGCGACCGCGTGGCGCGGTCAGTTCTTCAGTGCCGGCGTCGCCGCGCCGCGCACGCTCGCGAGCACGTCGTCGAGCGACACATGGCCGCCGAACGCCGACGAAGCCGGCAGCGGCAGCCCTTCCTCGACTGCGTGCGCGAATTGCACGCCGGCATCGTCGGCAAGCCGCGCCCCGCGCGTCGCGGCCGATCGATTCAAAGGCTGAATCGATCAAGTCAGTAATTGGCATGAAAGCGCAAATATCGACATGACAGAATGATCCGGACGCCCCGCTCGGGCCCGCACGGGCCTCGGCGTCCGGCCTCCGGCCGGCAGCACCGTCACCCAGAAACGCGCGCTTTCGACGCGCCAGCCGCACGACGGCACCTTCCGCCCTTCGGAGGAGACAGTCATGAATCCGCTTCACGCGCTGCCGGCGTCCGCGTCGGCAACGGCCCGGCGCACCCGCGTGCGCTGGCTGGTGCTGGCCGTCCTGTTCGCGGTCACGACGATCAACTACGCGGATCGCGCCGCGATCGCGATCGCCGGCCCGAGCCTCGCCCGCGCACTGCACCTGAGCCACGTGCAGATCGGCTTCATCTTCTCCGCATTCGGCTGGTCGTACGTGGTCGCGCAGCTGCCGGGCGGCTGGCTGCTGGACCGCTATGGATCGCGCATCGTCTATGCGTTCAGCATCTTCTTCTGGTCGCTGTTCACGCTGCTGCAGGGCACGATCGGCTTTTTCGGCGGCGCGGCCGCGTTCGCGCTGCTGTTCGGGCTGCGCTTCCTGGTCGGCGCGGCCGAAGCGCCTTCCTTCCCGGCCAACAGCCGGATCGTGTCCGCGTGGTTCCCGGCCGCCGAACGCGGCACCGCATCGGCGATCTTCAATGCCGCGCAGTACGCGGCGACCGTCGTGTTCGCGCCGCTGATGGGCTGGCTCGTGCACGCGTTCGGCTGGCAGTCGGTGTTCGCAGTGATGGGCGTGCTCGGCTTCGCGTTCGTCCTGGTGTGGAACCGCACGATGTACGACCCGAAGGACCACCCGGCCATCAACCGCGCGGAACTCGACTACCTCGCCGAAGGCGGTGCGCTCGTCAACATCGACCAGGCGACGGGCGGCCGCGACGGCGGCCCGTCGATGCGCCACGTCAAGGCGCTGCTCGGAAACCGGATGCTGATCGGCGTGTACGTCGCGCAGTACTGCATCAACGCGCTCACCTATTTCTTCATCACGTGGTTTCCCGTCTATCTCGTGCAGGCGCGCGGGATGTCGATCCTCAACGCGGGGCTCGTTGCATCGATCCCGGCCGTGTGCGGGTTCCTCGGCGGGATTCTCGGCGGCATCGTGTCCGATGCGCTGCTCAGGCAGGGCCGCTCGCTGTCGGTCGCGCGCAAGGTGCCGATCGTGTTCGGCATGCTGCTGTCGATGTCGATGATCGTCTGCAACTACACCGATTCACACGTGCTCGTCGTGCTGTTCATGGCGCTGTCGTTCTTCGGCAAGGGACTCGGCGCGCTCGGCTGGGCCGTCAACGCCGACACCGCGCCGCGCCAGATCGCGGGATTGAGCGGTGCGCTGCTCAACACGTGCGGCAACCTCTCCAGCATCACCACGCCGATCGCGATCGGCTACATCGTCGACCGCAGCGGCTCGTTCAACGGCGCGCTCGTCTATGTGGTCGCGCACGCGCTCGTCGCGGTGATCTGCTACGTGTTCGTCGTCGGCGAGATTCGCCGCGTCGAGCTTCGATGAACAGCGCGGGCCGCGCCGGCTCAGCCGGCGGCCCGTGCATCACCGGAACCAGGAGCGAACCGATGTCCGAATCCCGCCATGCCGGCACCCCGCGCGTCACGCGCATGCGGGTGATTCCCGTTGCCGGCTGCGACAGCATGCTGCTCAACCTGTGCGGCGCGCACGCGCCGTATTTCACGCGCAACCTCGTGATCCTCGACGACAGCAGCGGGCACACGGGCGTCGGCGAAGTGCCGGGCGGCGAAGGCATCCGGCACGCGCTCGAGCGCATGACGGATCTCGTGGTCGGCCAGTCGATCGGACGCTATCAGGCCACCCTCAACGCAGTGCGCGCGGCGCTGTCCGGCACGGGCCCGGGTGCGGGCCGCACGATCCGGCACGAAGTGACGTCGGCGGGCGAGGCGGCGGTACTGCGCCAGCCGCACGAAATCAACCTGCGGCTCGACAACGTGATCACCGCGATCGAGGCGGCGCTACTCGACCTGCTCGGGCAGTTTCTCGACGTGCCCGTCGCCGCGCTGCTCGGCGAAGGCCAGCAGCGCGACGCGGTGCCGATGCTCGCCTACCTGTTCTACCTCGGCGACCGACGGCGCACCGATTTGCCGTATCGCGACGAAACGCACGCGTCGGACGCGTGGTTCCGGCTGCGCAACGAGGAAGCACTCACGCCGGCCGCGATCGCGCGGCAGGCGGAGGCCGCCGTCGAGCGCTATGGCTTCGCCGATTTCAAGCTGAAGGGCGGCGTGATGGCCGGCGCCGACGAGATGGAAGCGATCGCCGCGATCAAGGCGCGCTTTCCGGAGGCCCGCGCGACGCTCGACCCGAACGGCGCGTGGTCGCTCGACGAGGCCGTCGCGCTGTGCCGCGGGCAAGGCCACCTGCTTGCGTATGCGGAGGACCCGTGCGGGCCGGAGGGCGGCTATTCAGGCCGCGAGGTGATGGCCGAATTCCGCCGTGCGACGGGGATCCCGACCGCGACCAACATGATCGCGACCGACTGGCGGCAGATGGATCACGCGGTGCGGCTGCAGGCGGTCGACATCCCGCTCGCCGATCCGCATTTCTGGACGATGCAGGGCTCGGTGCGGCTCGCGCAGCTGTGCCGCGACTGGGGGCTCACCTGGGGCTCGCATTCGAACAACCACTTCGACGTGTCGCTCGCGATGTTCACGCATGCGGCGGCGGCCGCGCCCGGCACGATCACCGCGATCGACACGCACTGGATCTGGCAGGAAGGCGATGCGCGGCTCACGCGCGAGCCGCTCGAGATCGTCGACGGCCAGGTGGCCGTGCCGGAGCGGCCGGGGCTCGGGATCGAGATCGACATGGCGCAGGTCGAGGCCGCGCATGCGTTGTACAACGCGGTCGGCGGGACGGCGCGCGACGACGCGGTCGCGATGCGGTATCTCGTGCCGGGGTGGACTTACGATCCGAAGCGGCCGAGTTTCGGGCGGGGGTGAGCCTGACGGTGGGCGGTGGGCGGTGGTTGCCAAACACCGGAAACGCCCGCATCCTGCCGGCTGTCTGAGCCGGCCCGCTTGGCGGACGGTTCGGGCCCCTCCCACTCAACATGAAGCGCCCAGCATGACGTCTCCCGACCCGACACCGCGGCAGATCATCGTCTTCGTGCTGTATTCGGTGCTGTGCCTGCCCGCGAGCATGACCGTCGCTGGTTATGCCGCGACCCGGATCACGCAGAACGTATCGAATTTCGAAGGCGGTGCAGGCTACGCTGCGCTCTGGTGGATCATCGTTCTGACCTGCGTGTTCTACGGACTGTCGATCGCCCTCTTCGCGCTGCTGCGAAAGAGGATCGCGATCCTTGCGGCCATCACGGTGGCGTTCGCCGCGCTGTCGGTGCCGGCGTTCAGGTTTATCTACGAGTTGGCGATCTAGGCGCGGCGAGTTTGCGCCTCACGTCGAAAGCGGCGCACCCGACGGTGCCGCCCACGCCCACCGTCGCAGCGGAACCCAAAAACAAAAGGCCCGATCTTGCGATCGGGCCTTTCGAATTCCGTTGGTGGAGCGGAGGAGGATCGAACTCCCGACCTTCGCATTGCGAACGCGACGCTCTCCCAGCTGAGCTACCGCCCCAACAGTCGACCATCATACACACGCATTTCTGCGCTTGGCAATAGGGGTTGAGTCACCCCCGAAGCGTTACTTTGACGGCGCCCCAGCCAGTACCCATTCGACCACCGAACGCGCGTCGGCGTCGCTCATGCGCGGATGCGCAGGCATCGGAATCGCGCCCCAGACGCCGGAGCCGCCCTCCTTCACCTTCTTCGACAGCTTTGCCACGGCCTGCGGATCGGCCTTGTAGCGGGCGGCGATTTCCTTGAACGACGGGCCGACGAGCTTGCGGTCGACCGCGTGGCAACCCATGCACGCATTGCCGCGCGCCACCTTCAGGCCGTCGCCGACACCCGCGTGCGCGGCGCCCAGCGTGCCCGCCACGAGCGCCGCGGCTGCGGCGCCCTGCATCATCCACAGTTTCAATTGCTTCATCTGCATGCTCTTCATTGCGACGGTGCCTTCGGGTTACCCGGGTGCACGCTCGACGAATTCGAGATCGGCGCGGGCGGCTGCAGCGGCGTGGACTGCACCGACGCGTCGGGCACGGCGCCCACCGTCGCGGTATCCGCCGGCGCGGCGGCCTGCGCACCGGACGCGCCGCTCGCGGGCGACGCCGCCTGCAGCGCCTGCGCGTCCTGCGGCTTCACGTACTGGAACACCTTCACGACCTTCTCGACGCCGGGCACCTGGCTGGCGGCTTCCGCGCCGCGATTGCCTTCGTCGACCGTCACGAGCCCCATCAGGTAAAGGTTGCCGCGTTCGCTGACCACCTTGTAGTAGTTCGCCGAGATGCCCTTCGTCGCGATCAGCTCGGACTTCACGCGCCCCTCGAGGTACGAGTCGTTCGCGCGCGACGACAGCGACGACGCCGGCTCGACCGACAGCTCGTTGACGATGCCGTTCACGTTGTTGATGCCGCGCACGATTTCCTCGGCGCGCTGCTTCGATGCATCGTTCGGCACCTCGCCCGTCAGCAGCACGCGGCGGTTGAACACCGTGACGTTCACGTGTGACTGGTCGGGCAGCCCGTTGTTGATCTGCGTGAGCGACTTGACCTGGATCTCACGATCCTCCGTCTGCGCGCCGAGCGTACGGCGGTCGGTCGCGACCAGCGCGCCGCCGCCGGCCGCTGCGCCGACGATCCCGAGCACACAACCCTGCAGCGACATGGCGAGGCCCGCCGTCAGCGCGGCGAGCAGCGTGGTTCTGACGAGCGTCTGTTTGACGCGGCTTTGATTCATCGACGGCTCTCCTTCGTTCAATCCTCACCCAGCAGCATCGCGTCGATGCCGTCGCACAGGCAGTGGATGGTCAGCAGATGGACTTCGTGGACGCGCGCCGCACGGGCGGCGGGCACGTTGATCGGAATATCGGTGTCGGACAGCGCGGCCGCGACCGCATGGCCGTCGCCACCCGTCAGCGCGACGACGGTCATCTCGCGCTCGTGCGCTTCGTCGATCGCCGCCAGCACGCGCGGCGACGCGCCGCCCGGATCGAGCACCAGCAGGATGTCGCCGGTCTGGCCGAGCACGCGCACCTGCTGGGCGAACAGTTGCTCGGCGGACACCGCCCCCGCGAGGCCGCCCTGCGACGCATCGGTGGCCAGCGCGATCGCGGGCAGGCCCGGACGCTCGCGCTCGAAGCCGCCGACGAGCGACACGGCGAGGTAGTGCGCGGCGGCGGCCGACGGGCCGTCACCACACGCGACGATCTTGTTGCCGTTCGCCAGCGCGGCGAACATCGCATCGACCGCGGCTGCGATCGGCAGCGACAGTGCGTCGGCCGCTTCGGCGTGAAGCGCGGCGCTGTCGTGGAAATGTTGCTGAATACGTTCGACTGACATCGATTCCTGGTGAACTGGGCGCGCGGCACGCATCGCGCGACATCGTGGGTGCGGCGAGTTTACCGTACTCCGGCACGCTCTCCGGGGGTCCGGCAAGAACTCTTTACATCTCGTCACAGCTCGCGGCTACGCATCGTCGGCACGAAATGCGTCGCGCAGCCACTCGAGCCGCCCGGCCTCGAACGCGACGACGTCGAAGCGGCACGCGGCACCGGCGCCGTGGCGCGCCCAGAACTGGAGCGCGGCCGCCACCAGGCGCCGCCGCTTGCGCCAGCCGACGCTCGCGGCCGCGCCGCCATGCCGGACGCTGCGCCGCGCGCGCACCTCGACGAACACGAGCATGCCGTCGGCCTCGCGCATCACGAGATCGAGCTCGCCGCCGCGCATCGTCACGTTCGCCGCGACGAACACGAGGCCGCGGCGTTCGAGAAACTGCCGCGCACGCTGCTCGAACGCCGCGCCGACCGGCCTGGATCGAGCCGTGCCGGAAAAGTTGTCGCCGGCGCGCGGCAAACCGCGCCCGTCACCCGGCCGCGCCGGCGCCGCGTGGCACAATGCCGTCCTTGTTCCGCTTGCGCCGCGATTGCGCGCATTGCCTGCCATGACTGCCCTCCTCGAACTCGCGCAAACGCAGCACTACCCGGAAGCCGCGCTCTACGTGGTTGCCACGCCGATCGGCAACACCGCCGACATCACGCTGCGCGCGCTGCACGTGCTCGGCCTCGCCGACCGCATCGCGGCCGAAGACACCCGCAACACGGGCCAGCTGCTCGCCCGCTACGGGATGTCGAAGCCGCTCGTCGCCGTGCACGAGCACAACGAACGCGAAGCCGCGCAGCGCGTGATCGAACTGCTGCGCGGCGGCGAACGCGTGGCCTACGTATCGGACGCCGGCACGCCCGGCATCTCGGACCCAGGCGCACGGCTCGTCGACGCGGTGCGCGCCGCCGGCTTCGCGGTGATCCCGCTGCCGGGCGCGAGCGCGGCGGTGACCGCGCTGAGCGTGGCCGGCGACTGGGCCGGCGCGTTCACGTTCGCGGGCTTCCTGCCGCCGAAGGCCAGGCAGCGTGCGACCGCGCTGCAGGCGCTGGTATCGCACCCGTATGCGCTGGTGTTCTACGAAGCACCGCACCGGATCGCCGAAACCGTCGCCGCGCTCGCCGACGCATTCGGCCCCGCGCGCCGGCTGCTGATTGCGCGCGAACTCACCAAGCTACACGAGCAACTGTTCCAGGGCACCCTGGCCGAAGGACAGACCTGGCTCGCCGGCGATGCGAACCGGCAGCGCGGCGAATTCGTGCTGGTCGTCGAAGGCGCGCCGGCGACGAGCGGCGAAGCCGACGACACCGCGCACGACGCGCTGCTCAGGCTGCTGCTGGAAGAGGTGCCGGTGAAGAGCGCGGCGAAGCTCGCGGCCGCGCTGACGGGCGCGTCGCGCAACACGCTGTATGCGCGTGCGCTCGCGCTGAAGGATGAAAGCTGACGCGCGAGCCGGCCGGCACCGGGACACCGGTGCCGACGTCGCGCCGTGCAGGAAAGACAAAGGGCTGCCCTCGGGCAGCCCTTTTGCATGAGCGGTCGATCCGCCGCGTTACTTCGTCGAGACCGACGCGAGCATTTCGTCGCGTGCTTCGCGCGCTTCCTGCGGCGACAGCCCTTCGATCTTCACGCGGCCCGTGCCGGCGTGCACGAGGCCGATCATCTTGGCAGCGGCATACGACAGGTCGAGCACACGGCCGCGCTTGAACGGCCCGCGATCGTTGACCTTCACGACGACCCACTTGCCGGACGACGCGTTCGTCACCTTGATGTACGACGACAGCGGCAGCGTGCGGTGCGCGGCGGTGAGCGCGTTCATGTTGAAGCGCTCGCCGTTCGCGGTGCGGCGGCCGTGGAAATCCCGCCCGTACCACGATGCGCGGCCCGTCTGGCGGAAGTCGGACACATCCTTGCCGTCGATCGGCTCGGCGTCCGCCAGCGACGACTTCTTCGCGTCCTTGGCGTCGGCAGCCGGCATCGACGCCAGTGCGGAATCGAAATTCAGTTGCTGCTTGTCGTTGTCCGCCTTCGCGGCACCGGCCGTCTTGTCGACCGCGTTCTTCTGGTTCGCGCTACCGGTGGTCTGGCTGGGTGGCACCGCACAGCCCGTCAACGCGAAAAATAATGCAATGGTCCCGAAACGAGTCGGAAATCGTACGTTCATCGACGTGTCGCCTTCTGGTTCGGGCCGCTCCTTCGTCACGCTGCTTCACAGCGCGGACACGCGGCCCGGACGGCAAATGCGTGCACGCCCCGCTCGGATGCGAGCAGGCGGCTAGCATGGGCGCGGCTTTCGTCTATGCCGCAACCGTCCTGATTAGCTTTCACGTCTGGCGCAACCTGTCCCCAACAGCCTGACCAGACCCCACATGCCGCCATCGAACATGGCTTTCACGTTCGCGCGCGTCGAAACGACCAACGCACAGGAACGGCGGCACAGGCCTCATCCGGCGGCGCGGCAGCAGGGCCGCAGGCGGGCGCGCAGCACCCGGCCGGACAAGACGTGAGCACCGAATGCTCGGTGCTGGATACACCGCCGGACTCCCCGGCGGCTGATGCTTGACGGTGCTTCCGACGCCCCTTTTCAACGGGGCCGAAACACCAGCGAATGGCATGAAATTCACGCGCAATGGAGCGCATTATACATAAATCAAAACGCTGTCCTGAAAAGCACCGCCGGCGGACCATTGATTCTCACTATGGCTGTAACAATCGACATGCTCCGGGAATGCCCGGAGGCGCGCACCGCAACGCGCGTCGCGCGGCCGGCAAGCGGCACGCGCGACCGGTACAATCGCTCCTTTTAGCCGCCGGTGCCTCCATGAAAGTCACGCTCATTCCGGTCACGCCGTTCCAGCAGAACTGCTCGCTGCTCGTCTGCGAGAAGACGGGCCGCGCCGCCGTCGTCGATCCGGGCGGCGACCTCGACCGGATCCAGCAGGAAGTCGCGCGGCAGAACGTGCAGGTCGAGAAGGTGCTGCTCACGCACGGGCACATCGATCACTGCGCGGGCGCGAAGACGCTCGCGACGCACTACGGCGTGCCGATCGAAGGGCCGCAGGAAGAAGAGCGCTTCTGGATCGACAAGCTGCCGATGCAGAGCGAGCGCTTCGGCTTTCCGGCCGCCGAAACCTTCGAGCCGGATCGCTGGCTGAACGACGGCGACACCGTGCAGTTCGGCGACGAGACGCTCGAGGTCTATCACTGCCCGGGCCACACGCCCGGCCACGTCGTGTTCTTCAGCCGCGCGCATCGCGTCGCGATCGTCGGCGACGTGCTGTTCGCCGGTTCGATCGGCCGCACCGATTTCCCGCGCGGCAATCATGAGGATCTCGTCCGCTCGATCAAGGAGAAGCTGTGGCCGCTCGGCGACGACGTGACGTTCGTGCCGGGCCACGGCCCGGTGTCGACGTTCGGCGACGAGCGCCGCACGAACCCGTTCGTGTCCGACAAGGTATTCGGATGAACCAGACCGCCATCCCGGAAATCTACGTCAGCACCGACGTCGAGGCCGACGGCCCGATTCCCGGCCCGCACTCGATGCTGAGTTTCGCGTCGGCCGCCTATACCGAGGACAAGCAGCTGATCGCGACCTTCTCGGCCAACCTCGAGACGCTGCCGGGCGCGCAGGCGCACCCGGTGCAGGAAGCGTGGTGGAAGACCGAGCCCGACGCATGGGCCGCGTGCCGCCGCGACCTGCAGGCGCCCGAGGCGGCGCTCGTCGCGTACGTCGACTGGGTCGAGGCGCTGCCCGGCAAGCCGGTGTTCGTCGCGATGCCGGCCGGCTTCGATTTCACGTTCATGTTCTGGTACATGATGCGCTTCGCCGGGCGCTGCCCGTTCTCGTGGTCGGCGCTCGACATCAAGACGCTCGCGTTCGCGATGACGGGCCTGCCGTACCGCAAGGCGATCAAGCCGCGTTTTCCGAAGCACTGGTTCGACGACCATCCGCACACGCACGTCGCGCTCGACGACGCGATCGAGCAAGGCGCGCTGTTCTGCAACATGCTCGCCGACCTGCGCCGCCAGCAGGCCGCGCTCGCGGGCCTCGCGGTGTCGGACACCGATCGGTCGGAAAACGCGGGGGCGGGACAAAACCCCACGGATCCGCGAGCAAATTAGCGAATCTCGCTCAGCAACGCGACGCCAGATTGCCTTTCCTTTCCCGGCCCTCTAACATTCAGCATGTTGTTGCTGCCGCATGGAGGCGCAGGTGACGCTCGATTCCTTTTCGCAAAAAATCCTTCGCCTGTTGCAGCTCGACGCGCGCCGTTCCGTGCAGGAAATTTCCGACCAGGTCGGCCTGTCGAGCACGCCGTGCTGGCGCCGCATCAAGGACATGGAACAGTCGGGCGTGATCCAGCGCTACACGGCGCTGCTCGATCGCGAGAAGCTCGGCCTGCACGTCTGCGCGCTCGCGCACGTGCACCTGACCCGCCACAACGAAGGCGGCGTCGAGCAGTTCGAGCGCGAGATCGCGACCTGCCCGGAAGTCACCGAGTGCTACAGCACGACCGGCGAGGCCGATTACATCCTCAAGATCGTCGCGCCGGACATCAAGGCCTACGACGTGTTCCTGCACGAACGCATCTTCAAGATCCCCGCCGTGTCGCAAGTGCGCACGAGTGTCGTGCTGCGCGAGATCAAGTTCGACACGCAGCTGCCGCTGTAACGGCTGTAACGCACACGCCCGCGCGGGCGGCCCGCTGGCGGCAGGTCACGCCTGCGCGGGCATCGTGCGCGTGAAGCCGATCCGGCGCGCGTCGAACTCGCGCTTCAGCGCGTCGACGTCGAGCCGGCCGGCCAGCGCCGCATCGGTGTCGTGCGGATCGCACGCCAGCGTCACGTCGATCTCGAGCCCCGTGCTCAGGTAATGCAGGTTGATCGCCGCCGCATGCAGCCCGCGCTGCGCGAGCGCGGCCTCGAGCCGCGCCGCGATCTCGCCGCGCGGCGGCAGCGCGAGCGCCGGACGGCGCGCCGCATCGTTCTCGGGGTCGACGTGGATCAGCGCGTCGAGCACGCGCGGGTCGCGCAGCACGCGTGCACGTGCGGTTTCCGCAATGTAATGCCCTTCGGAGACGGAGATCATCGGATCGACGAGGATGTGCGCGTCGACGAGCGCCGCGTCGCCCATCTTGCGCGTGCGCAGGTCGTGCACGTCGCGCACGCCCGGCGTCGCGGCGAGCAGCGCGCGGATCTCGGCCGTGTCGGTCGTATCGAGCGCGCGGTCGGAGAGATCCTGCAACGCGTCATAGCCGAACGTCCAGCCCATGCGCGCGACCATGAAGCCGACGATCGCCGCCGCGATCGGATCGAGCAGCCGCACGCCGGCCAGGCTGCCGACGATGCCGATCGCGACGACGAGCGACGAGGCGGCATCCGAACGCGCATGCCACGCGTTCGCGACGAGCATCGCCGAGCGCACGCGCCGCGCTTCGCGCAGCATGTAGCGAAACAGCGCCTCTTTCGACACGAGCACCGTCAGCGCGACGACCAGCGCGGAAAAATGTACCGCCGGAATATTTTCGAGATTAACGAGACGGTCGCCGGCCCGCCACAGCATGCCAACGCCCACTGCAATCAGGATTGCGCCGAGAAACAGCGACGCGACGGTCTCGTAGCGGCTGTGCCCGTAATTGTGGTCGGCGTCCGGCGATGCGCCGCTATGCCGATTCGCAACCAGCACGACGAAATCCGAGATCAAATCGGAAATCGAATGCACCCCGTCGGCAATCAATGCTTGCGAATGCGCAATCGTGCCGACGACGATCTGAAATGTCGCAAGCACGACATTCAGCACAATACTGACGAACGTACTCTTGCGTGCAACCGCGTGCTTATCTGCGCTCTGCGCGTCGCCGGAAAACGTGGACATGAAATATGAGATATCGGTGTGCGGTACGCAATTCTATCAAGGGTGCCCCGCGAATCCCGCCAATATCCATAAATTTCTTATTCAAATCAATCGCTTATGCGAACAGGTCGTATTTCCATTCGCACCCTCTATCATTACATTTTCATGACAACGCCATGCACGCGGCGGCCGCTGAAAACAAAAAAGCCGCGCTCCTGAACGGACACGCGGCTCTTTTGAAGCGCAGGCGACTTAAACAAACGTTTAAATCGCAAACTGTTCGCGGTTCTTGCCCGCGATCCAGCGCGGCGGCTTGCCGCGGCCCGACCACGTCGCGCCCGTTTCCGGATCGCGGTATTTCGCGGCGACGCCAGCGCGCGGACGGCCAACCTTGCCTGCCTTCGCGCGGCTGAGACCGAGTTCGGCGAGCGAAAAGCCGTAGTCGGCAATTTTCTGCTTCACGTCATTCAGCACTTCAGCGTATTCACGCGACTTCGCTTCTTCGATTTGCTTCTCCAGCTTCTCCCGCTGGGCCAGCAGGTCCTTGTAAGAAGACATAGTTTCCCTTTCTATCTGACTAATGGCGCCGGTCTGCAGCCAGCTCACCATTCATGAAATATATGTGCCTCGGATTTTCGAAGGCAGAGATTAGCACAAAAAAGATTTGATAGAAGCGAGATTCATGAAAATCCCGAGATCAATTGAAATTCACTCGTGTCATTTTGACCGGTCGCGGCCTTTTCTCAAATTTTTACGTTCCTACACAGAGATTAGGACATTAGCCATTGGCTATTAGGCCTATCAACATACGCAATTACCCTGCATTCGGAAAAATAGAAGCTTTCATCAGACGACAGTTTTACGAAAATCGGACGGCGCCACACGCTAAACGGACAAACCGCGGACAAGCCCGCACCGCGACGTCACGTCACATCCCGCGCGCACGCAATCAGCCGCTCGTGCAACGCGCCCGCGTCGGCCAATGGCGTATCGAACGGCGTGCGCACGCGGCGGCCGTCGTGTCGCCAGTCGGCGCCGTGACGATCGACGCCGAGCAATTCGAGCCCGTCGCGGCGCGCCGCGCCGCCGTCGTACGCGTCCCATAACGCCTGTTCCTCGTCGAAGGCGAGCGGCGGCAGCGCATCGAGATGCGTGCCGTCGACCCAGCCCATGCGCCCGAAACCGCCGATATAGCGCAGCCGCTCGACGTCGAGCGCCCAGAACGTGAAATCGCCGAGCGCCAGATAACGCGCGGCGTCCGGCTCGTAGCGCAGGTAGCGCGCGGTGACGTGCGGATCGTCGCCGAGCGGCACGAACCGGCCGAGCAGCGTCGCGCGCTCGGCGTTCAGCACGTCGCCGCCGGACGCGTCGACCACGAGGAAGCCCGCACGCGGATCGGCGGCCAGGTTGCGCGTGTGCTCCGCGAGGCCGCTCACGAGGATCACCGGACGATGGCTTGCATCGGGTGCAAACGGAACGACCGTCGGATACGGGAAGCCCTGCGGATCGCGCGCATGGGTGGCGAGCGTGCCGAGCGCGCAGCGGTGCAGCAGATGCAGGGCGAGAGCGGGATCGATGTTCAAGAGGACTCCTGCGGTCGAAGGGCGGCGCGCCGGGCACGCCATGCGCTTCGATGTTACCCGCGGGCGCGGCACGCCGCGCATCGGTCGAACGGCCAATGCGGCGAATCCCGGAGGGCACCGCGACCGCCGGAACATCGGCCAAGCGGCCATCGCCCGGCAGGATCGTAAGCGGTTCGATAGAATCGGACGGGTCCGACGGGCGCCGCGTGCGTCCGCGCATTTCCTTTGACGAGCCTTTCCGTGTCCGAATCCTCCTCCCCCGAATCGTCGTCCCCGTTCGCCGCGCCGCCCGACGCGCATCGCGTGCTGCCGCTGCCGGCCCGCCAGCGCGCGCGCACGGCGTCGATGGCGCTGTTCTTCGTCGCCGGCATGATGTACGCGTCCTGGGGTGTGCACGTGCCGACCGTGCGCGACAAGTTCGCGCTGAGCCCCGGCCTGCTGTCGATCGCGCTGTTCGCGGTCGCCGGCGGCTCGATCGGCGCGATGCTGACCATCGCGCGCTGGATCACCCGCGTCGGCTCACGCACCGCGTGCCTCGCCGGCGGGCTCGTGATGTCCGCGTGCGCGGCGCTGATCCTCGTCGTGCCCGACTACTGGATGCTGCTCGCGGTGCTCGCGCTGTTCGGTTTCTCGATGGCCACGCTCGACGTCGCAATGAACGCCGAGGCCAGCGCCGTCGAGATCGCGCTCGGCAAGCCGATCATGTCGTCGCTGCACGGGATGTTCAGCATCGGCGGGATGGCGGGCGCGGCCGCCGGCGGCGCGCTGCTGTCGGCCGGCATGGCGCCGGTCGTGCATCTCGCGCTCGCGGCAGCCGTGAGCGCCGCGGTGCTCGTGGCCGCCAGCCCGGCCGTGTTGCCGCACGTGCCGCACCACGAACACGCGCATGGCGGCGGCAACCGCTGGCGCTCGCCCGCGTTGTGGATGCTCGGCGGCATCGCGCTGATTGCACTGGTCGCCGAAGGCGCGATGTACGACTGGGCGACGGTCTACATGCGCGACGTCGTCGCGGCGAGCCCCGCGCTCGCGAGCGCAGCATACGCGGCATTCTCGGGCGGGATGGCCATCGCGCGCTTCGCGGGCGACGCCGTGCGTGCGCGCTTCGGCGCGCCGCAGCTCGTATTCGCGAGCGCGTCGCTCGCATGCGCGGGGATGATCGGCGCGCTGCTGCTGCCGAACCCGGTCGCGGTGCTGACCGGCTTCACGCTGATGGGCCTCGGCCTCGCGAACATGATGCCCGTGCTGTTCGCGGCCGCCGCGCGCGTGAAAGGCATCCACGCGGCCGAAGGGCTCGCGCACGTGGCGGGGCTCGCGTATTTCGGGCTGTTGTTCGGCCCGGTCGTGATCGGTGCGGTCGCGCAGGCCGCGAACCTGACGATCGGCCTGTCGGTCGTCGCGCTGTGCGCGGCGCTCGTCGCGCTGGTCGCGCCGAAGGTGCTCGCCCATCTGAAGATCTGACGGTACGGCGCTCGCCGGGCCGAACGGCCGAAGGGAAACAAAAAGAAAACGCGCATGCGTTGCCGCATGCGCGCTTTCACCCCTTCTGTTGACCGCCTGTTGCGTTACATCTTCACTTCGTCGAGCAGCGACTTCTTGCCGCCCTTGTAGTTGTACAGCGAGATCACGCCGTGCTGCAGGTCGCCCTTCGAGTCGAAGGTCGTCGTGCCGATCACGCCCGAGTAGTTCGTCGCCGGCATCGCGGCGAGGATCTTCGCCGGATCCGTCGAGTTCGCGCGCTTCATCGCGTCGACGATGATGTACACGGCGTCATACGTGAACGGTGCGTAGATCTGGATCGGCTGGCCGAAGCGCTTCTCGTACTTCGCCTTGAACGCCGCGCCGCCCGCCATCTTCTCGAGCGAGGCACCGGCTTCCGAGCACACCACGTTGTCGGTCGCGTCGCCGGCCAGGTCGGCCAGCTTTTCCGTGCACACGCCGTCGCCCGCGAAGATCTTCGCGCGCAGGCCGAGCTGCTTCGCCTGTTTCGCGAACGGGCCGCCGGTGGCATCCATGCCGCCGTACATGATCGCGTCCGGATTCTCGCCCTTGATCTTGGTCAGAATCGCGCGGAAGTCAACCGCCTTGTCGTTCGTCGCGTCATGCGACATCACCTTCAGGCCGAGCGCCTTGGCCTTCTTCTCGAACTCGTTCGCGAGACCCTGGCCGTACGCGGTCGAATCGTCGACCACCGCCACGCTCTTGATGCCCTTCGAGTGCGCGTAGTTCGCGAGTGCCGGGCCCTGCTGCGCATCGGTGGCCACCACGCGGTACGTGGTCTTGAAGCCCTGCTGCGTGTAGGCCGGGTTCGTGGCCGACGGCGAGATCTGCACGATGCCCGCATCGCTGTAGATCTTCGAGGCCGGGATCGACGTGCCCGAGTTCAGGTGGCCGACCACCGCGACGACCTTGTCGTCGACGAGCTTCTGCGCAACCTGCGTGGCCTGGCGCGGGTCGGCCGCGTCATCCTGCGGGTCGAGTTGCAGCGTGATCTTCTGGCCGCCGACCGTGAGACCCTTCGCGTTGATCTCCTCGACTGCGAGACGCGCGCCGTTTTCGTTGTCCTTGCCCAGGTGTGCAATGCCGCCCGTCAACGGCGCGACGTGGCCGATCTTGACGACTTGATCGGCTGACGCGTTGCTTGCAGCTGCAGCGCACAGCATCGCTGCGGCGGTGATCGGCAACAGCTTTTGCATCTTGATATTCATGTAAGTCTCCAGTTCGGTCCCAAAAAACGCCATCGCCCGGTGCCCCGCTGCCATCCCTGTGTTTGCAATCACTGGACGATTCGCCGGATGCATCGTTCATGCACTTGGCCTCAAGCACGTGAAAACCGCCGCTTTTAGCAGCCGCCCGTCCGTACTTGCGCGCAAGTGTAGGTGATCAAATTAATTTGTGGGACTTTTTTGGGGTAGTGGTAACACTACCGATATGCGCACTTTGGAACGACTACTCGAATATCGCTGCAAGCCCCGCCGGATAAGGGTTTCCGCTAATTCCAGAGGCTTCGCCGAAAGGTCGCTTCAAAGTATTCCCGGGGCATTTCGATTCGGTATTTTGTGCCCGGGATCATTGAATGAAACGCGCGTGACAGCGCGCGTTTCGTCGTCCGGCATGAACGATTCAGGCAGCCGCCGCACGCCATTCGGCATCGAGCGCGGCGACGAGCTGCGACGTCGTCAGCGCATCGCCGCGCCGCCGCGCGAGCGGCGCGCCCTGCCCGGCCCACAGCGACAGGTAGTCGCCGTCGTTCGCGCGCGCGGCGGCCTGGCGCAGCGGCTGCGTCAGCGCGTTCTGCACCGGGTACGGCGCGACGTCGGCCACGCGTTCGCCGAGCCGCGCCATCAGCGTATTGCGCAGCCCGCGCGCGTGGCGGCCGGTGATCGCGCGCGTGACCTGCGTCGACGTATCGGTGCTCGCGAGCAGGCGCGCCTTCCAGTCCGCCGCGATCGCGCTTTCCGTGCAGGTGAGGAACGCGGTTCCGAGCTGCGCGCCCTGTGCGCCGAGCGCAAGCGCGGCCGCGATCCCGCGGCCGTCCATGATGCCGCCGGCGGCGAGCACGGGCAGGCCCGTCGCGTCGACCAGTTGCGGCACGAGCGCGAACGTGCCGATCAGCGCGTCGTCGGCGGAACCGATGAACGTGCCGCGATGGCCGCCCGCCTCGGCGCCCTGCGCGGACAACGCGTCGGCGCCGGCCGCCTGCCATGCGAGCCCCTCGGCCACGTGCGTCGCCGTGCCGATCACGTAGGTGCCGGCGGCCTTCAGGCGCGCGACGTCGGCCGCGTCGAGCACGCCGAACGTGAAGCTTGCAACGGGCACGCGCAGCGCCACCAGCGCATCGAGTTGCGCACGGAAATCCGGCGCGTAGCGCGCGGGCGCGGTGCCCGGCGGCAATCCGAGCGCCGCGTTCAGCGGGTCGATCGCGGCCAGCGCACGCGCGACGGTCGCCGCGTCGGGCGTCGCGTCCGGCAGCACGAACAGGTTGATCGCGAACGGGCGGGCGGTCGCCGCGCGGATGGCTTCGACTTCGGTCGCGAGGCGCTCGGGCGCGAACGCGGCGGCGCCGAGACTGCCGAGCGCGCCGGCGTTCGATGCGGCGGCGACCATCTCGGCCGTGGTCGCGCCGACCATCGGCGCCTGCACGAGCGGCACGCGCAGGCCGAAGCGTTCGGAAAAGGGCGTGGAAAACAGGCGGGCAGACATGGCGAATCCTTCGATGACGATGCGCGAAAGCGCTTTGTAAAGGCTGGCACATCGACTCTATCGAAGCGGCGCCGCACCGAAAAATGAATAATCGAGATCGAAACGATCGCTGCGCGAGAAGCAGGCGCGCGTGCTGCGCCGATACACGATCGGCGGCACATGAGGCCGCCCCTCTCACCCCGGGAGCGCTTCCTGCACCGTCACACGATCGGTGGCACACTAGGCCGCCTCTTTCACCCCGGGGCGCGCATCGCGCACCCCGTTCGCCAGGAGTTCAGAACGTGACTGCCCAATGGATCGACATCCCGACCGGTAACGACAGCTTCGGCGGCTATCTCGCGCTGCCCAAGCGCGGCACTGGCCCTGCCGTCATCATCATCCAGGAGATCTTCGGCGTGAACTCGCACATCCGCGCGGTCGCCGACCAGTACGCGTCCGACGGCTTCGTCGCGCTCGCGCCGGACGTGTTCTGGCGCACGCAGCCGCGCGTCGAGCTGACCTATGAAGGCGCGGACCGCGACAAGGGCATCGAGCTGATGAAAAAGACCGACGTGGGCCTCGCGGTCGCGGACATTGGCGCGGCCGCCGATGCGTTGCGCGCGCGCCCCGAAGTGGCCGGCAAGATCGCCGCGATCGGCTACTGCTTCGGCGGCCAGCTCGCGTACCGCGCGGCCGCGACCGGCAAGATCGACGCGGCCGTGGCTTACTACGGCGGCGGCATCCAGAACGCGCTCGACCTCGCCGGCAAGGTCACGCAGCCGATCCTGTTCCACTACGCCGAAAACGACCACGGCATCCCGCTCACGGCCGTCGACCAGGTGAAGGCCGCGTTCGCCGGCCACGGCCATGCGTCGTTCCACGTCTATCCGGGCGCCGAGCACGGCTTCAACTGCACGGATCGCGCGTCGTACAACCAGCGCGCATCGGCGCTCGCGCACGGCCGCACGCTGACCTTCCTCGCCGAGCACCTCTAAAAACGGCCGGCAGCGGGCCCCTCGCAGCGGGCCCGCGTTATGCTGCCGACATCGCCACGCGTCACAACGGGGGTGACTGCGATGCACTCGGACTATCTCGCGCACGACGCGATCGGCCTCGCCGCACTGGTACGCGAACGCAAGGCGAGCCCGCGCGAACTGCTCGACGCCGCGATCGGCCAGGCCGAAGCGGTCAACAGCGCGATCAACGCGATCGTGCTGCAGGACTACGAAGCCGCACGCCAGCGTGCGGCCGCCACGCCGGACGGCGGCGGCGCCGACGCACCGTTCGCCGGCGTGCCGTATCTGGTCAAGGATCTCGGCGCGGCGGTGGCCGGGCTGCCGCTGTCGATGGGCAGCCGGCACTACCGGTATTTCGTGCCGGACGACGATTCGCCGGTGATCGCGCGAAGCCGCGCGGCCGGGCTCAACGTGTTCGGCAAGACCAACACGTCGGAAATCGGCCAGATGCCGTACACGGAACCCGAACTGTTCGGCGCGTGCCGCAATCCGTGGAATCTCGACCACACGCCCGGCGGCTCGAGCGGCGGCGCGGCCGCGGCCGTCGCGGCCGGCATCGTGCCGCTCGCGCATGCGTCCGACGGCGGCGGCTCGATCCGCATTCCGGCGTCGTGCTGCGGGCTGTTCGGCCTGAAGCCGACCCGCAACCCGGTCCTCGTCGACCGGCCGTCGAACGGCGAGCTGGTGGTCCAGCATGCGGTCACGCGCAGCGTGCGCGACAGCGCGCTGCTGCTCGACGTGACGACCGGCCAGACCTTGCCGGCCGGCGCGCCCGGCACGTTCCTCGGCGAGCTCGACACGCCGCCCGGCCCGCTGCGGATCGGCCTCGTGCTCGACCCGATGCTCGCGCCGGCGCTCGCCGACGACACCCGCGCGGCGCTCGACGACGCGGCCGCGCTGCTCGAATCGCTCGGCCACCACGTCGAGCCGGCGACGCTGAACGTCAACTACGCACGCACGGCCGAAACCTTCCTCACACTGTGGGCGACGATCGCCGAGGAGATGGTGCTCGGCGCACGCGCGCTGACCGGCCGCACGCCGAAGCGCGGCGAATTCGAAGCCGCGACGTGGGCGATGGCCGTGGTCGGCCGGCGCCTCGCGCGCACCCGCCTGCCGGACGTGCTCGAATGGCAGCGCCAGCTCACCGTGCAGGTCTCCGGCCTCGTGTCGCGTTACGACGCGATCCTGTGCGCGTCGCTCGCGGGGCCGCCGGTGAAGATCGGCGAATTGCAGCCGACGCCGTTCGAATCGGCGCAGATGAAGGTGCTCGCCGCGCTGCCGGTGAAGCCGCTGCTGAAGGAAATGCTCGCGAGGTCGTCGGAAAAGGCGTTCACGTGGGCCGGCTGCACCGAGCTGTTCAACCTGACCGGCCAGCCGGCGATGTCGGTGCCGCTCTACTGGAACGCGCGCGGGCTGCCGATCGGCGTGCAGTTCGCCGCGCGCCACACCGACGACGCGCTGCTGCTCAGGCTGGCACGGCAGCTCGAACAGGCGCGGCCGTGGTTCGACCGCCGCCCGCCGTTGATGCAGGCGCAGCGCTGACGCACGCGGCCCCGCTCCGCAACCCTCGAAAAAAAGCCCCGCCGGCAGAAACCGGCGGGGCTTTCACGCGTGCAGCCGCGTGAGCGCGCCTACACGTCGAGCCGTTCACAGATCGTCCGCGTCGCGGCCGCCGTGTTCAGCGTATAGAAATGCAGCCCGGGCACGCCCGCGTCGACCAGACGCTGGCACAGGCCCGTGACGACGTCCGCGCCGAACGCGCGGATCGACTCGCGATCGTCGCCGAAGCTCTCGAGCCGGCGTGCGACCCAGCGCGGCACTTCGGCACCGCACATCTCGGAGAAGCGCATCAGCTGCGAGAAGTTCGTGATCGGCATGATGCCCGGCACGATCGGCACGTCCACGCCCAGCTTGCGCGCATCGTCGACGAAGCGGAAATACGCGTCGGCGTTGAAGAAGTACTGCGTGATCGCGGAATTCGCGCCGGCCTTCACCTTGCGCGCGAAATTCTCGAGATCGGCCTTCGGCGAGCGCGATTGCGGGTGGTACTCCGGGTAGCCGGCGACCTCGATGTGGAACCAGTCGCCATGCTCGGCGCGGATGAAGCTGACGAGCTCGGACGCATAGCGCAGCTCGCCGACCGCGCCCATCCCGGACGGCAGGTCGCCGCGCAGCGCGACGATGTGCCGGATGCCGTACGAGCGGTACTGGTCGAGGATCGCGCGCAGGCTGTCGCGCGACGAGCCGATGCACGACAGGTGCGGCGCGGCCTCGAGGCCGTCCTTCTGCATGTCGAGCACGGTATCGAGCGTGCCCTGCTGCGTCGAGCCGCCGGCGCCGAACGTCACGGAGACGAATTTCGGCTTCAGCGGCATCAGTTGCGCACGCGTGGCGCGCAGCTTCTCGACGCCTTCCGCCGTCTTCGGCGGGAAGAATTCAAACGAGAGTTCGATCGGTTTCATGATTCGGTGGGAACAGGCTCAGGCCTCAGCCGATGTCGCGCTGACCGAAGATCAGGGCGGACAGCAGCCACGACACGATGCTGTACAGGATCGAACCGAAGAACGCGGACCAGAACCCCGACACCTCGAAGCCCTTCAGCAGCGACGACGCGAACCAGAAGCACAACGCGTTCACGACGAGGATGAACACCCCGAGCGTGACGATCGTGACGGGCAGCGTCAGCAGGATCAGCACCGGGCGGATCACCGTGTTGATCAGGCCGAGCACGACCGCGATGATCAGCGCCGTGCCGAAGCTCTTGATGTGGATCGACGGCACGAGGTACGTGATGATCAGCAGCGCGAGCGCGTTGATGACCCAGGTGAGAATGACGCTCATGGAGTGCTCCGGTTCGGTTGTCGATCGGTACGATCAGTGGCCGCCGCCGGCCGCCGCGGGTGCCCGAAGGCGCGCCGCGGCAGCCGGCGATCCCGCGCCGTGCCGCGGTACCGGGTGCGCGTCGGCGACGCGCGCACGGCACCGCGGCGGCGGCGCATCGGATCAGTAGCGGTAGTGGTTCGGCTTGAACGGGCCGTCCTTCTGCACGCCGATATACGAAGCCTGCTCGTCGGACAGCACGGACAGGTTCGCGCCGATGCGCGCGAGGTGCAGGCGCGCGACCTTTTCATCGAGATGCTTCGGCAGCACGTACACCTTGTTCTCGTACTCGTTGCCGCGCACGAACAGTTCGATCTGCGCGAGCGTCTGGTTCGCGAACGAGTTCGACATCACGAACGACGGGTGGCCGGTCGCGCAGCCGAGGTTCACGAGGCGGCCTTCCGCCAGCAGGATCACGCGCTTGCCGTCCGGGAAGATGATGTGGTCGACCTGCGGCTTGATGTTTTCCCACTGGTACTGGCGGGTCGACGCGACGTCGATTTCCGAGTCGAAGTGGCCGATGTTGCAGACGATCGCGTTGTGGCGCATCGCCTTCATGTGATCGTGGTTGATCACGTGGTAGTTGCCGGTGGCCGTCACGAAGATGTCGGCCTTGTCGGCCGCGTATTCCATCGTCACAACGCGGTAGCCTTCCATCGCCGCCTGCAGCGCGCAGATCGGATCGATTTCGGTGACCCACACGGTCGCGCCCAGGCCGCGCAGCGACTGCGCGCAGCCCTTGCCCACGTCGCCGTAGCCCGCGACGACCGCGACCTTGCCCGCGATCATCACGTCGGTCGCACGCTTGATGCCGTCGACCAGCGATTCACGGCAGCCGTACAGGTTGTCGAACTTCGACTTCGTGACCGAGTCGTTCACGTTGAACGCCGGGAACGGCAGGCGGCCGTCCTTTTCCATCTGGTACAGGCGGTGCACGCCGGTCGTGGTTTCTTCGGTCACGCCCTTGATGTGCGCGAGGCGCGTCGAGTACCAGGTCGGGTCCGCGTCGAGGTGCTTCGCGATCGACTTGTACAGCGCGACTTCTTCCTCGTTGGTCGGCTTCGCGATCACCGAACGGTCCTTCTCGGCCTTCGCGCCGAGGATCAGCAGCAGCGTTGCGTCGCCGCCGTCGTCCAGGATCATGTTCGCGAATTCGCCGTTCGGCCATTCGAAGATGCGGTGCGAGAACTCCCAGTATTCGTCGAGCGATTCGCCCTTGAACGCGAACACCGGCGTGCCGGCTTCGACGATCGCGGCAGCCGCGTGATCCTGCGTCGAGAAGATGTTGCACGATGCCCAGCGGACGTCGGCGCCGAGCGCCTTCAGCGTCTCGATCAGCACGCCGGTCTGGATCGTCATGTGCAGCGAACCCGCGATGCGCGCGCCCTTCAGCGGCTGCTGCGCCTTGTATTCGTCGCGGATCTGCACGAGGCCCGGCATTTCGGTCTCGGCGATGTTCAGTTCCTTGCGGCCCCAGCCGGCCAGCGCCATGTCGGCGACGACGAAATCGTTGGAGGCTTTGGAATCGATAATGGCGTTCATCACGCCCTCCTTTCTAAAAAGTTTCTAGATTGGTGACGTGAGCGCCGTTCAGGAAGCGGGGCCGGTGCGACGGTCGCGATACGCGCGCCGCACGGCTGCTTGGTGAAGCTTTCCGAGCCTGGCGGACGCAGAGGTCCGTCGCAACGCTCCTCGGAAAACGGAGGGGATTGTAGCAAATCGGCGCGCGGAATGCGCACACGGATGCAGATGCCAAACGCGCGGCGTCGACGCGCGCGGCCGTCGGGAACGGTAAAGGGTCAGGATTCCGCGCCGACCCACGCCTGTTCGCGCAGCCGCGCGCGCAGGCGCGCGACGGCCTGGCTGTGCAGCTGGCATACGCGCGATTCGCTCACTTCGAGCACCGCGCCGATCTCGCGCAGATTCAGACCCCGTTCGTAGTACAGCGACATCAGCAGCTTCTCGCGCTCCGGCAGCCGCTCGATCGCCTCCACGAGCGCTTCGCGCAGGTGCTCGTCGAGCAGTGCCGACAGCGGGTCCGCGTGGTCGACGCGGTAGCGGTCGAGGAACGGCTCGTCGTCGGCCGCGCGGTCGAAATCCTCGTAGTAGATCAGCTGGCTGCCGTGCAGGTCCTGCAGCATCCCCTGGTACTCGTCGAGCGGCATGTTCAGGTGCTGCGCGATCTCGGTCTCGCTCGCCGAGCGGCCGAGATGCTGCTCGACCTGGTGCACCGCGTGCTCGACCTCGCGCGACGTCTTGCGCAGGCTGCGCGGCAGCCAGTCGTTGCTGCGCAGCTCGTCGAGCATCGCGCCGCGGATGCGCTGCGTCGCGTAGGTCTCGAACTGCGCGCCCTGGTCTTCCTTGTAGCGGCCGGCCGCGTCCATCAGGCCGATCATGCCGGCCTGGATCAGGTCGTCGAGGTCGACGCTCGCCGGCATTTT
Source organism: Burkholderia sp. COPS (assembly GCF_019425585.1). Classification (NCBI taxonomy): domain Bacteria; kingdom Pseudomonadati; phylum Pseudomonadota; class Betaproteobacteria; order Burkholderiales; family Burkholderiaceae; genus Burkholderia; species Burkholderia sp. COPS. Next base: position 52,281 of record NZ_WIXR01000003.1, read on the forward strand.
CGCGACGAGCTGCAGCCCGAGGCGACGCACGAGCGGCGCATATTGCGCGAGCACGTCGGCCTGGGACATCTTTCCTTGAGCGTTGTACATCATGGCTCTCTCCTTCCGGTGGCGCTCATGCGGCGTGTGCCGCGCCCGCCTCATACGACGGCTTGCCGCCCGCGTGCACGGCGCGGCCCGCACCCGAACGCGGGCGCATCGGCCAGTACAGCAGGTCGGCGGCGATCTGCCGGTAGTCGCGCGCGGCGGCCGACGACGGGAACGCGTCGACCGCGGCGCGCGTCAGCTCGCGCGCATGCTCGACGAGCGGATCGGCGCTCACGCAGCCCGCGTCGTCGATCGACACCGTCAGGTAGCGGCTCGCGACGCCCGCGAGGTTGTCGAACGCGACCTTCGCATCCGCGTGGCTGCCGACGTGATTGGTCAGCACGCGGAACTGCGCGAGCGCGTGCGCGAAATGCAGCCGCTTCATGCACGCGTATGCCTCGGTGATCGCCTGCGCGGCGACCCGCGTGACGACCAGCACGTCGTGCGCTTCGCGGGCGAGCGCCGAGAACGAACCGTCGGCGCCGAGCTGCGCGTCGACGAGGACGATGTCGGCCGGCCCGTCGATGAAATCGCTGAGCTGCGCGTCGGTGTAGCCGGCGCGCGCGAGCCGCGCGGCGGCGCACAGGCCGAAGCCGGCCGCGACCCGCGTGCGCTCGCCGTCACGCAGCCACGCGCCCGCGAGCGTCGCGCTGGCCGAATGCACGTCGGCGCGCTCGTCGACGACGAGCACGTCCTTGCCGAGCGACGCGAGCGCCGCCGCGAGGTTCACGACGGTGGACGTGCAGCCGACACCCGCCGGCCCGCCCGTCACCGCGACGATGCGCGACGCGCGCCCGGCCAGCAGGCGCCGCAGCCCTTCGGCCTGGTCGATGATTCGTTTATCCAAATCGCACCTCGTGCAGCTCGGCGGTGGAACGTGCGGTCAGTGCGGAAAGCAGCGTCGGCATGTCCTCGTCTTGCGGCACGAAGGGCGAGCCGTCGCGCGGCACACAGAACGCGCTCTTCAGCAGGAATCGGGTCGATGCGACGTACAGGTTCTCCGGCACCTTCTGGCCGGTCGACACGTAGTGGATCGGCAGCTTGTAGCGGATCACCGTGTCGAGCACGCCGCCGAGGTGGGTCGCCTCGTCGAGCTTCGTGAGGATGCAGCCGGCCAGGTCCGGATGCTCGCCCGCGCTGCGGTACGCCTGCACGACTTCGTTGAGCGTGTCGCCATGGCTCGTCGCGTTGAGCAGCAGCAGGCGCTGCACCGGCGCGTTCGCGCCGTGCAGCATCGCGATCTGGTCGGATACCGCGCGGTCGCGCTGGCTCATGCCGATCGTGTCGATCAGCACGATGTGCTTGTTGCGCAGCTCGGACAGCGCGAGCGCGAGATCGCCCGCATCCTTCACCGCGTGCACGGGCACGCCGAGGATCTTGCCGAAGATGCGCAGTTGTTCGTGGCCGCCGATCCGGTAGCTGTCGGTGGTCAGCAGCGCGACCTTGCTCGCGCCGAAGCGCATCACGCAGCGCGCGGCCAGCTTCGCGGTGGTGGTCGTCTTGCCGACGCCCGTCGGCCCCATCAGCGCGAACACGCCGCCGCGCTCCATCAGCGCGTCCTCGCTGTCGAGCACCGGCAGGTTCGCCGCGAGCACCGACTGCGCCCATTCGGCCGCCTGTTCGAAGCTCTGCGCGCCGTCGCCGGACGGCATGTTGTCGACCAGCATCCGCACGAGCTGCGCGGAGAAACCGGCCGCGAACAGGTGCTTCGTCAGCGCGCCATGCACGGCGCTGCGACGCTGGCGGTCGTGCCACATCAGGCTGTCGAACTGCTCTTCCATCATCCCGCGCAGCTCGCCCAGCTCCTGCATCACCGTATCGTTGACGATCCGCTCGATGCGCGACTTCACCGCATCGGCCACCGCGGCGGCGGCGTCGGCGGACAGGCGCGTGCGCTCGGCCGCCTTCGCGGCCTGCGCAGCGCCCGGGTCCGGCGCGCGGGTCGCGGCGGCCGGCATCCGGCGCTCGGCGTCGCGCACGATGTCGCGCGCCCAGCCGGGTGGCGTCGCGCTCGCGGCGGCCTGCGGGGCCGGCGGGCTCGGCTGCGGCGCGGCAGGCGCCGCCTGCGTGCGCGCCATCAGCGCATCGCGCTGCTGGGTCAGCCGCTTCGCGTGCTCGACCAGCCACGGTGCGGGTTCGGAAGCCGCTGCCGGCGCACCGGCAGCGGAAGCGGCTGCCGACGGCATGCCGGCCAGCGGGTCCGCATCGAGCGTCGAAGCTGGCGCGGCCGTGTCGTCCGAGTTCGCGTCCGTATCGGCGCTTGCGCCGAACATCGACGAGAACACGTCCGGCAACCCGCCTTCGCCTGCCGCATACGGATTGACGGCCGGGCGGGCGAGCGCCGCGCCCGGGCGCGACACGATGCCCGGCACCGCGGCGGCGGGCACCGATTCCGGCACGCGCGGCGCGGTCATGCGTGCGCGCGCCGCGGCCGGCGGCGTCACGGCGGCCAGGTCCGAATCGGCGAGGGCGACGATTTCCACGCTGCCGTCATCGAGCGTGCGGTTCGACAGCACGACCGCGTCGGCGCCGAGCGCCTCGCGCACGAGACGAAGTGCGTCGCGGCTCGTTGCGCCGGTGAATTTGCGAATGTTCAAGCGGAACCCCCGATGACGTTAACGACTTTGATCGTGCGTGTGTCCGGCACTTCGGCGTACGACAGCACTTTCAATTGCGGCAGGCTGCGGCGCAGGAAACGCGCGAGCATCGCGCGCAGCGCGTGCTGCACGAGCAGCACGGGCGGCAGCCCGAGATTCTGTTGACGCAGCATCGCCTGCTGCGTGCCGGTCAGAAGGTTGTGCGCGAGGCCGGGTTCGAGGCCCGGGTTCGCGCCGGTGGCGAGCGCCTGCGACAGCACGCGTTCGAGATTCGCGTCGAGGCCCATCACCTGCATCTCGCCCGCGCCCGGATACCACTGCTGCGTGATCGCGCGGCCGAGCGCGAGCCGCACCGCGGCCGTGATCTCGAACGCGTCGCCGCGGCCCGCGTGTTCGGACACGGCCTCGAGGATCGTGCGCATGTCGCGGATCGGCACGCCTTCCTCGAGCAGGTTCTGCAGCACCTTCTGCAGCGTCGTCAGCGAGATCGTCTTCGGCACGAGGTCCTCGACGAGCGACGGCGCGTCCTTGCCGGTGCGCTCGACGAGCGCCTGCACTTCCTGGCGGCCGAGCAGCTCGGCCGCGTGCTGGACGACCAGATGGTTCAGGTGCGTCGCGACGACCGTGCTCGCGTCGACCACCGTGTAGCCGTACACCTGCGCCTGTTCGCGCATCGCGACGTCGATCCACACGGCCGGCAGCCCGAACGCGGGGTCCTGCGTGACGGCGCCCGGCAGCGCGGCCGTCACCTGGCCGGGGTTGATCGCGAGCCACTGGCCCGGGAACACTTCGCCGACGCCGATCTCGACGCCCTTCAGCGCGATCCGGTACGCGTTCGGCCGCAGCTCGAGGTTGTCGCGGATATGAATCACGGGCGGCAGGAAGCCGATTTCCTGCGCGAATTTCTTGCGGATGCTCTTGATGCGCTTGAGCAGTTCGCCGTCGCTGTTCTTGTCGACGAGCGGGATCAGCCGGTAGCCGACTTCGAGGCCGAGCGGGTCGATCAGCTGCACGTCGTCCCAGGTCGCCTCGTGGCTGTCGGACGGCAGCACGGCGGGCGGTGCGATGTCGGTCAGGTCGCCGGCCGCCTTGCGGGCCGCCGCGCGCTTCGTCTGCGTGCGGGCCAGCCAGATCGCGCCGCCGCCGAGCGCGAGGAACGCGAAGTGCGGCATGCCCGGGATCAGCCCCATCAGCACGATGATCGCGCCGGTGATGTTCAGCACGCGCGGGTTCGTGAACAGCTGGCCGGTGATCTGCGTGCCGATGTCCTCGTCGGTCGCGACGCGCGACACGATCACGCCGGCCGCCGTCGAGATCACGAGCGACGGGATCTGCGCGACGAGGCCGTCGCCGATCGTCAGCAGCGTGTAGTTCGTGCCGGCCGCGGCGAACGTCATGTCGTGCTGGACCATCCCGACGATCAGCCCGCCGATCACGTTGATCGCCATGATGATCAGGCCGGCGATCGCGTCGCCGCGCACGAACTTCGACGCGCCGTCCATCGACCCGTAGAACTCGGCTTCCTGCGAGACGGCCAGGCGGCGCTTGCGCGCCTGCTCTTCGTTGATGAGGCCCGCGTTCAGGTCGGCGTCGATCGCCATCTGCTTGCCGGGCATCGCGTCGAGCGTGAAGCGCGCGGACACTTCGGCGATCCGCCCCGCGCCCTTCGTGATCACCATGAAGTTGATGATCATCAGGATCACGAACACGACGATGCCGACCGCGAAGTTGCCGCCGACGAGGAAGTGGCCGAACGCCTCGATCACCTGGCCGGCCGCGTCCGGCCCGGTGTGGCCCTCGAGCAGCACGACGCGCGTCGACGCGACGTTCAGCGACAGGCGCAGGAGCGTCGAGAACAGCAGCACGCTCGGGAACGCCGCGAAGTCGAGCGGCTTCATCGTGTACATGCTGACGAGCAGCACCATCACGGACAGCGCGATGTTGAACGTGAACAGCAGATCCAGCAGCATCGGCGGCAGCGGCAGGATCATCATCCCCAGGATCATGCAGATGAGGATCGGGCCCGCGAGCGCGCGCAGGTTGGTGCCTGCGAACGGATTCTGGCGCTTCGCGAACAGGCCGGTCGGGGTGCTCATGCCGCGCCTCCGTTACCGAGCGTGTCTTCGGCTTCCTCGCGTTCGTCGTCGGCGGAGACCGACGCGCCCTTGTCGAGGTCGGCCGGCACGTCCAGGTCGACCGGCACCGCCGGGAACGCGCCGCCTTCCGAACGGAAGCGCTTGAGCTGGTAGACCCACGCGAGCACTTCGGCGACGGCCGAGTACAGCGAGCCGGGAATCTCGCGTTCGAGTTCGACGTTGTGATACAGCGCACGCGCGAGCGGCGGCGCTTCGAGCAGCGGCACGTTGTGTTCGGCCGCGAGTTCGCGGATGCGCGCGGCGACGAGGTTCACGCCCTTCGCGACGACCTTCGGCGCGCGCATCTCGCCGTCCGTGTATTGCAGCGCGACGGCGAAGTGCGTCGGGTTCGTCACGACCACGTCGGCCTTCGGCACGGCCGCCATCATCCGGCGCCGCGCGATCGCGCGCTGCTGCTGGCGAATCCGCCCCTTCACGTGCGGATCGCCTTCGTTCTCGCGATGCTCGCGCTTCACTTCTTCCTTCGTCATGCGCAACTTCTTGTTGTACTGCCAGATTTGGTAAGGCACGTCGAGCGCGGCGACCACCAGCATCCCGGCGACCGTCGTGCCGCAGCACACGGCGACCAGGTGCAGCGCATCGGGCAGCGCCACGCCGAGCGGCTGCATCGCGAGACCGAGCAGCTCGTCCTTGCTGCGCCAGATCGCGACGCCGCCGATCACGCCGACGACCAGCGTCTTCGCGAGCGACATCCCGAGCTGGATCGGCCCCTGGATTGAGAAGATCCGGCCGAGGCCCGAGATCGGGTTCAGGCGGTCGAACTTCAGTTCGAACGTCTTCTGCGAGATCAGCCAGCCGCCGAGCGCCATCGGCGCGAGCAGCGCGGCGACACCGGTGAGCGCGAGCAGCGGCAGCAGCGCGGCGAAGCCTTCGAGGCTCGCGCTGCCGGCCGCCGACAGCATCCGGTTCGTGTCGAACGCGGTCGCGCGATCGAACAGGAACGCGCCGCGCAGCATTGCCTGCAGATGCCCGCCCGACGGGCCCGCGAGCAGCCAGGCACCGTAGAACCCGGCCGCGAGCAGCGCGAACGAAGCCAGTTCGCGCGAACGCGCGACCTGCCCCTCCTCGCGCGCCTTCTCGCGGCGCCTGGGAGTGGCGGCTTCGGTCTTGTCGAGATCGCTCTCGTCTGCCACGGGGCCTCCAGTCGGGTACGGCGGAATGCCGCTTTCCAGTGACACCGATTATTCATGGAGGCGTCAAACACCGATCGGTCGAGCAAAGCCGGGAAAGGGGGGTATTTCGGGGAATCGGGCGAGCCGGTGCAAACGCGGCGGGACGGGGCCGGAAGAGGGACGGAACGGGGTGCGGCGCGGCGGCGAAACGGGCCGGCCGGTGCGATGGCGGGGGTG
>NZ_WIXR01000030.1:0-85528 GCF_019425585.1 Burkholderia sp. COPS
CTTGATCAGCGAACGGATCGCAGTCGGCGCGGTGTAGAACACGCTGACCTTGTGGTCGCCGATCATCTTCCAGAAGCGGCCGGCGTCCGGCCAGGTCGGCACGCCTTCGAACACGACCTGCGTGCCGCCGCAGGCGAGCGGGCCGTACGTGATGTACGTGTGGCCGGTGACCCAGCCGATGTCGGCCGTGCACCAGAACACGTCGGTGGGCTTCCAGTCGAAGGTCCACTTCATCGTCTGCGCGGCCCACAGCAGGTAGCCGCCGGTGCTGTGCTGCACGCCCTTCGGCTTGCCGGTCGAGCCCGACGTGTACAGGATGAACAGCGGATGCTCGGCGCTCACCCATTCCGGCTCGCACGTGTCGGACTCGCCGGCCGTCAGTTCGTGCATCCACAGGTCGCGGTCGGCATGCCAGTCGATCTTGCCGCCGGTGCGGCGATAGACGATCACGCTCTTCACCGCTTCGCAGCCGCCCAGCGCAAGCGCCTCGTCGGCGATGCTCTTGAGCGGCAGCGTCTTGCCGCCGCGTGCCTGCTCGTCGGCCGTGATCAGCGCCGTCGCGCCGACGTCGACGAGCCGCTCGTTCAGCGACTTCGCGGAGAAGCCGCCGAACACGACCGAGTGCGTCGCGCCGATGCGCGCGCAGGCCTGCATCGCGACGATGCCTTCGATCGACATCGGGATATAGATGACGACGCGGTCGCCCTTGCCGATGCCGCGCTTCTTCAGCGCATTCGCGAAACGCGACACGCGCGCGAGGAGATCCGCATAGGTGACGCGCGTGACGGTGCCGTCGTCGGCTTCGAAGATCACCGCGACGCGCTCGCCGTTGCCGGCTTCGACGTGACGGTCGAGGCAGTTGTACGACGCGTTCAGCTCGCCGTCGTCGAACCACTTGTAGAACGGCGCGTTGGACTCGTCGAGCACTTTGGTGAACGGCTTGTGCCACGCGAGGCCCTCGCGCGCGAGACGTGCCCAGAAGCCTTCGTAATCGCGCTCGGCCTCGGCGACGAGCGCCCGATAGGCCGGCATGCCGGAAATGGTCGCCGCCTGCTCGAGCGCCGCGGGCGGCGCAAACTGGCGGGTTTCGTGAAGAACCGATTCAATCGTGGACAAGCGTGTCTCCATGCGTTCTTGGGATGCAGGGCTGCTGTTCGGGAAAACGCAACATGCGTGCCAGCGTCAGCGATCGATGCGCGCATTCGGCGAAAGTCGCGGCGCACCGTGCGCGTTTCGGGCGATCCGGTCGAACGGGCGACGGGGTGGATGCCGTCAAGCCGAAGCCGGCCGTTCATAAATGCAGCACATCGTGTTGCAGTCCTCAACAGGTGGCGCGCGCCGGGGAAGGTGATCGGCCGCTCGTTCCGGAGCGCGGTGGGGCGACCTGGCGGCGTCAGGCGATCAGCGACCGAAGCGCCGGTGCGTGCCCGAACTGTCTGATCCGTTCGAGCGCCGACACTTCGATCTGGCGAACGCGTTCGGCGGACAGGTTCAGTTGCCGGCCGATCTCGCGCAGCGAATACTCGCTTTCGACGTCGATGCCGTACCTCAAGCGAAGAATCCACGCTTCGCGTGCCGGCAGGCGGTCGATCAGCGCCGCAACCGCCGCGCGAAGCTGGCGGGCGCTCGCGGATTCTTCCGGGGTCGGCGCGGCGTGGTCGATCGCGACGTCGCACAACGTGAGGTCGTGATCGGGCGAAACGGGCAGGTCCGCGGAGATGGGCTCGCGCACGATATCCATCAGGTCCCGCACCTTGTCGACCGGGATCCGCATCTGCGCCGAGAGCGTCGGGGCGCCGGCAACCTCGCCGGTTCGTTGCGCATGCGTGCGCGCGAGGCGCGCCAGCTTGTTGATCGCGTCGACCGTATGCGCGGGCACGCGGATCGTGCGGCCCTGATCGGCGATCGCGTGCGTGATGGCCTGCCGGACCCACCAGGTCGCATACGTCGCGAATTTGAAGCCGCGCCGATGATCGTAGCGATCGACGGCCTTCATCAGGCCGAGATTGCCCTCCTGGATCAGGTCGAGAAACTGCAGGCCGCGATCGGGATAGCGCTTGGCGATCGACACGACGAGCCGCAGATTGCTCTGGAACAGCTTCGTTCTCGCGGGCTGCATCGCGCACTCGATACGCGACAGTCGTGCGTCGATCGCGATCGCGATGTCGAGCGGCAGGCTCGACTCGCGGGCGAGGCCGGCGAGCGCGGTGCGTGCTTCGATCAGCGCCGGCGCGCGGCGGGTGAGGGCGGCGGCACGGTCGGCATGCGCGGCGATGCAGTCGGTCATCCATGCGCGCACGTCGTCGCACGGCATGAAGAGGTCACGGCGCGGCGAATCGGTGCGGATGCCCGATTCGGCCAGGATGTCGACGATGCGCTTCTCGAACTTGCGTGCTTGCGTCGCACGGTCTCGAATCGCGTGCCCGATGCGTTCGATCGCGCGTGCGGTGAAGCGGATCCTGCCGGTCGACGCGGCGGCCTCACGAAGCAGCGCCCGGTAACCGGCCGACGCGAAACCGCCGGTGCGCAATGCATGCTGCATCCCGGCGGCCAGTGCGCCGGCGCGGTCGAGCGATGCGACGACGCTGTCGCGCCATGCGGGGCTGTCCGGCGCGCGATCCGTGTCGTCCTCCCCCTCCGGTGATTCGATGGTTGAATCAGGTGCCGTTGCATTGCCGGGAGATTCCCCGGGCAAAGCCGCGCGCGCTTCATCGAGCGATTCGGCGTCGCCGACGAACCCCGTCACGTAGACCGATGCCGCCACCTTGCCGGCGCGGATGTCGCCGGCGATCGACGCGACGGCATCGAGCGCAGCCGGGTCGCGGCTCAATGCGTCGATGCACGCCGCGCGCCCGCTCTCCAGATGAAGCGCGAGCGCGATCTCTTCTTCACGGTCGAGCAGCGGTGTCGCGCTTATTTCGCGCAGGTAGATGCGCACGGGATCGCTCGTGCGGGCCGCGAGCAGATCGGCGGTCGCGAGCGGGGCCGACGCGTCGGCGAGCGGCGACGTCGTGTCCGCCGCTCGCGCGAAATGACGATCGAGCGTCCATGCGCTTCGCGAGTCGACGTGCTCGCGAACCTCGATCCCCCATTCGCCGAGCATCGACGCGGCGGCGTCGAAATCCGCGCCGTCTGCCGCATCGTCGGGCAACGCGTCGACGATTTCACCGCGCGTCACGTAGCCGCGCCCGATGCCCAGCGCGACCAGCGCATTCAAATGGTCGGTGCGCTCCGCGTTCGTGCCGCCGCGCGGCACGCCGTCGTGTTCGCGCCCGCGCCCGGGATCAAGCAAGCTTTGCATAGACGTTGCACCAGCCTTCGGCGGCAACCGCCTTGCCGCCGAACATCGGGCACGTGCCGGAGGATTCGCCGGCGCCGGCCTTGTAGAAGCGGCAGTTCGAGCACGTCTGGCCGGCCTGGTACTTCGGGAACTTGCCTGCATCGACGGTCGTTGCCTTCGCGCGGTAACCGAGTGTCTTCGCGGCCGCGTCGTTTTCGTCGACGAGCGGCGCTGCCGCGAATGCGCCGGTTCCGGCTGCGAGTGCGGCACACAGGCTGGCGGTCTGAACGATGAAGGTTCTGCGAGTGCGGGAGATCATGTGGTTTTCCTGAATAAAAAAGTACGGCTCCGCGCGCCGGGATTGTTTCCCGGCGCGGCGGTCGATCGAAACGAAGGGAGAACGGCGTTATTTGCGCGGGCCGGCGACGAGCGGCGCCTTCGACGAGGTTGCGACATCGGCGGTCAGCTTGCTCTTCGACGCGTCATAACCGTTCGAATAGAGCAGGAACGCCATCAGGTCCTCGTATTCCTGTGCCGTCATCTTGCCGGGGCGATCGGCCGGCATGTTGTTCGACATGTACTGGAAGATGCCGCCGACCGTGATGTGCGATTTCCCCTCGGGCGCGAATGATTCCCCGCTCAGCGCGGGAGCGGTATTGCCTTCGAGCTGGTCGCCGTGGCATTTCGCGCAGGCATCGATATAGAGCTTCTTGCCGTGCTGTGCCTGCGCATTGTCGAACGACGGCACGCCGCTGTCGTCACTCGCCGAGACCTTGATGAAGCCGCCCGTCGCGGACGTTCCGCCGGCGAGCAGCACGCCGGTGCGCGAATGCCCGGCCGACGCGACCGCGCCGTCGAGGAAGCGGCCGCGCGACGGTGTATTGGCCGCTTGAGCGATGTTTTCCGGCAGGTTCCAGCCGCGTGTGAGCGCGGCGATCCGGCCGTTGGCATTCAGCCGCGACAACGCCGCGTCGATGCGCTGCCGCAGCGCGTCCCGATCGGGGCCGAACGCGAACGCGAGCTGCCAGTCCGAGTACGGCGACGCCGTGGCCGCGATCCGGAACGGCTGGCCGGGATGCGCACGCCGGTACGCCACGACACTCGGATACCAGACGATCGCGCGCTGGGCGCGGCCGGTCGCGAGCGCGTCGATGGTCTTCTCGGACGTGTTCTCGAGATCGAAGCGGGCATTCGTCGCCTGTGCCGCGATCAGTTGCGACGGGCTCGAGTACGTGGCCGCGATCGTTTCCTTGCCGGTGGACGATGCATGCGCGTCGCGCAGCGTCACGCTGACGTAGCTGGAGCGCAGATACCCCTGCGAGAAACTCATCCGGGCATTCGATGCATCGGCGATCGCCGAGCGCGGGAAGCCGGCGATCATGTCGCAGTCGCGTTCGAGCGATTGCTTCAGTTCGGCGGCGGAGATGCCGTCGTCGCCGCCGTCGTCGTCCACGCCGCGCCGGTTGAACGAGGCGGCGATGCCGGCGGTGCGCAGCACTTCACGTGCGACCGACATGTCGAGGGCGGCGGTCGGGCTGCCGGGCAGCGTGCAGACGCGCACGCCGCCGGCCGCGGCGGACATCGGGGTCAGCGCCACGCCCGCGGCGAGCAGACTGGCGAGGGTCAGGGGAGCGAGTCGAGTCTTCATGGTCGTGCATTCCGGTTGAAACAGTGGGGGCGTCGCGCCCGGATCGGGCGCATGCCGGGCGCGACGCGCGTTCAGTCGAGCGCGAATACGTAGAGCGTGCCGCCGCGCGGAACGTCTTTCGCGACGTCGGCCATCGGGCCGCCCCAGATCGGGTTCGCGCCGCCGTATCCGGCGAGCACCGCGACATATTCCTTGCCGTCGACCTCGTACACCGACGGCTGCGCGATGATGCCGCTCGCGAGCTGCGGGCTTTCCCACAGCACCTTGCCGGTCGCCGTGTCGAAGGCATACAGGTGGCCGTCGAGCGAGCCGCTGAACGCAAGACCGCTCGCGGTGGTCGCGACGCCGCCGTTCCACGGCTTCTTCGACCAGTGGCCCCACAGTTTCTTGCCGGTGTTCACGTCGATGGCCTGCAGTTCGCCGTAACCCTGGCTGCCCGGTTCAGGCTTGATCTCGAAGCCTTCGCCGAGATACGGCAGGCCTTCCATGTAGCTGACCGACTTGCCGGACAGGCTCATGCACGCGTGAAGGGAAGGGACGACCGCGATGTGGCGCGCGGGGTCGTAGGACACCGACCACCAGTTCTTGCCGCCGAGGAAGCTCGGGCACGTGTCGATCGTCGTGCCGGCCTTCGGGAACTTCGATGGGTCCGCGATGGGCTTGCCGTCGGCCGTGTAGCCGGTGACCGACGTTGCCGTGACGAACGGCTCCGCGTAGATCAGCTTGCCGGTCGTGCGATCGATCGCATGGAAGAAGCCGTTGCGGTCGGCGTGAATGATCGCATCGTAGTCCTTGCCTTTGTACTTGATGTCCGCGAGGATCGGCGTGTTGACGCCGTCGTAGTCCCACGTGTCGTTGCTCGTGTACTGGTAGTGCCACTTCAGGTTGCCGTTCTTCGGATCGAGCGCGAGCAGCGAGTCGGAATACAGGTTGTCGCCGGGACGCAGCGCCGCGAGCCACGGGCCGGGGTTGCCGACGCCCCAGTACAGCGTGCGGCTTGCCGCATCGTACGTGCCCGTCAGCCAGGCGGCGCCGCCGCCGTGTGCCTGCATCCCGTCGGGCCAGGTGTCCGCGCCTTTTTCGCCGGGGCTCGGGATCGTGTAGCGCTTCCAGACCAGCGAGCCGTCTTCGGGGCTCAGCGCGGCGATGTACCCGCGAATCCCGTATTCGCCGCCGGAGGTGCCGACGATGATCGAGCCGTCCAGCGCGAGCGGCGCGAGCGAGAACGCATAACCGAGGCCCGGCTCGAACATCTGTTTCTTCCAGACGAGATTGCCCGTCTGCGCGTCGAGCGCCACGACCTCGCCGCTCAGCATCGCGACGTAGACGTTCTTGCCGTACAGCGCGACGCCACGGTTGACGACGTCGCAGCATGCGGTCTTGAACGATGCCGCGCCAAGCTTCGGTTCGTATTTCCACAGCTGCTTGCCGCTCTTCGCATCGAATGCGTAGACGTTGTCCTTCGGCGTGGTCACGAACAGGTAGTTGCCGTTGATGATCGGCGTGGCTTCGAAGCCCTGCTTCAGCTCGGCGGGGAACTTGTAGGCCCACACCTGCTTGAGTTCCTTCGCGTTCGACGCGTCGATCTGCTTGAGCGGCGAATGCGACTGGCCGTCGTAAGTGCGGTAGTAGGTCAGCCAGCCCGGATCGGTGTGCGCATCGGTCAGCCGCTGGTAGGTCACGGCCGGGTAGTCCGCGGCCGCTTCGACGAGGCCGGGGTTCAACACGACGGCCGCTGCCGCCGCGATGCCGATCGTCGCCAGCCGGCTCGCTGAAGCCGAGAGTTTCTTCATGGTTGTCTCCTGAGTCATTGTGGTCGCACCGCCGCGAACGGTTCGTCGCGCCGGCACGGTGGGGATTCCGGGCCGAGTGCGCTGCCGTTCACGCAAGTCGCATGCCATCGCGGCGCGAAGCCGGTGTGACACGGCACACGGGCGCATCGTGCGTCGTGCGGCGTCGGTGCGCGTCGCGCGCACGTGGCAACGAAGGTGTTGCATTCAGGTACACCCCCGTGCGCGCAGTGTTGCCAAACATGACAGGTGGCGCGGCATCCGTGACAGGTGGAGCGCCGCCCGCGCCGGTGTCACGCACGCCGTGCGCGGCGACGCGCGTGGGCGTCGCGCCGATGCGGCTGGCACGGTTCTCGCACGCTGCTTCGCGACAACAGCACGCCGCGCGGTGCGGGGCACACCACGGCGGAATACAAGCATGGAGACGAATGAAATGATCAGGAGGCCAAAGGCAGCCGGAAAGGGCGGCGCGATGCGACGCGAACGTCGCGCGCGGCACGGTGGCGCGATGCGTGGCGCGCTTCTCGGGCCGGCCCTCGGCGCCATCGCGCTGTTCGGCCTGTCGACAGGCAGCGCGCGTGCGCAGCAGCCTGCGGACGGCACGGCCGCGACGGGCGGCGCCGTGCCGCCGGCCGCCGTCGCGGTTGCGCCGGAAGCGTCGCAAGCGCCGGCCGTCACATTGCCGACGGTGGTGGTGGTCGGCACGACGCCGCTGCTCGGGATCGGTACGCCGCTGCAGAAGGTGCCGGCGAACGTGCAGACGGTACGCACGGCGGAACTCGACGCCCAGCACCGCGCGACGCTTGCCGACTTCTTTGCCGCGAACCTGCAGAGCGTGACGATCTCGGAGGCGCAGGGCAATCCGTACCAGACGGACGTCAACTATCGCGGCTTCACCGCATCGCCGCTGCTCGGTACGCCGCAGGGGCTGTCGGTGTTCGTCGACGGCGTGCGCGTGAACGAACCGTTCGGCGACGTCGTGAACTGGGACATCCTGCCGACGCAGGCAATCGACCGGATGCAATTGATCCCGGGCTCCAACCCGGTATACGGACGCAATACGCTCGGCGGCGCACTGGCGATCACGACGAAGAACGGCAAGTCGAACCCGGGCGGCGAAGCGGAGGTGTCGGGCGGCTCGTGGGGCCGCAAGACGGCCGCAATCGAGCAGGGCGGAACGATCGGCCCGAACCTCGACTACTACGCGACGGCGAACGTCGCGAACGACGGCGGCTGGGCCGACCACAATGCGAGCCGCGTGCGGCAGGCGTTCGGCAAGCTGCGCTACACGGATTCGGACACGACGCTGTCGATTTCCGCGGGCGGCGCCGACAACGCGCTGTACGGCACCCAGACGATCCCGCGCTCGTTCCTCGACAACCGGAAGCAGGCGTACACCTATCCCGACCTGAATCGCAACAGCGCCGGCTACCTGACGCTGTCGGGCGATCACTTCTTCGGCGAGCACGTCGAGCTGAGCGGCAATGCGTATTATCGGCACCTGCGCAACACCAACATCAGCAGCAACAACAATACCGATTACGGATCGGTCGGCGACGACGGCACGGTCGACGCGGTGCAGGGCACCAATGCGCAGTCGACGATCGTGACCGACAGCTACGGCGGCAGCCTGCAGCTCACGCTGCTCGGCAAGCTCGGCGGGATGGCGAACCAGCTGATCGCGGGCGTGGCGGCCGATGTCGCGAACTCGAGCTACGTCGCGTCGTCGCAGGACGCGTATTTCACCGACACGCGCGCGGCGATCGGCGTCGGTGATTTCGAGCCGCAGACCCGCGCGAAGACGCGCAACGCGAACCTCGGCGTGTACCTGAGCGATGCACTGTCGCTGACGCCGCACTGGACGCTGACGGTGTCGGGGCGCTACGACTGGTCGAAGGCGCAGATCGGCGACGAGAGCGGCGTGCAGCCGCTGCTCGACGGCAACCACGTGTTCTCCCGGTTCAACCCGGCAGTCGGGCTCAACTGGAACCCGGTCGCGGGCTTCACCGCCTATGCGACGTACAACGAAGGGATGCGCTCGCCGACCGCGATCGAACTCGCATGCGCCGATCCGGCCGCGCCGTGTTCGCTGCCGAACGACTTCATCGCGGACCCGGCGCTCAAGCCGGTGATCTCGAAGACGTTCGAAGCCGGCATGCGCGGCCGCATCGGCGCCGCGACGACCTGGAGCGCCGCCGCCTACCGCACGACGCTGACCGACGACATCCAGTTCATCAGCAGCCCGGCAAGCGCGCAGGGTTATTTCCGCAACGTCGGCGATACGCGGCGGCAAGGCATCGAACTCGCGGGCCGCACGCGGTTCGGCCCGCTCGGTGTCGGGCTTTCGTACAGCTATGTCGATGCGACCTACCGGTCGTCGTGGACCGAGCACAGCCCGGCGAATTCGGCGGCCGACGCGAACGGCAACGTGGCCGTCAAGCAAGGCGACCATATTCCCGGTATTCCCGCGCACACGGTGAAACTCCGGCTCGATTACGCGGCGACGCCCAGGTGGGATATCGGCGCGAACGTCACGTGGCGCAGCGGCGTGTATGCGCGCGGCGACGAGAACAACCAGGACGTGAACGGCAGGATCGCGGGCTACGTGCTCGTCGATCTCGACATGCGCTACCGGATCACGAAGCGCTTCGAAGTCTTCGCGAGCGTGACGAACCTGTTCGACAAGCGCTATGCGAGCTTCGGCGTGCTGGGCCAGAACTTCTTCAACGGGCCGAATCACACGTTCGACGGTGCGAATCCGGTCAACGAACAGTTCGTCGGGCCGGGTGCGCCGCGCGGTGCGTGGGTCGGCGTGCGTTACGCGTGGGATTGAGCGTTGCCCGGCTGCGTGCGTTGCCGCGTCGCAGCCTGAGCGGCGCTCAGGATGTGCGCGACGGGCCCGGTCGGGCGAGCGGTGCCGCCGCGAACATCGCGGCCACGGCGCGGGCGATGCTGCGTGCCAATGCCGGGTCGCTTGCGAGGTGCCCGGCGCTCACGTGTTCGATCGCGGCGGCGGGCACGGCACGCGCGAGGCGGGCGACGTTGGCGGCCGGGCAGACGGGATCGTGCATCCCGTGCGCGGCGAACAGCGGCACGCCCGCCTGCGCCGCCCGGCGCGCGAGCGCGAGCACGCGGCGCTCGCCGAGCCAGCAGTCGCGCAGCAGGTAATGCGCCTGGATCCGGTACTTGTCGATCAGCCGGGCGACGGTCTTGTGCGAGCGGATCGCATCCGCGGGTGAGCGGCGCGGGTTCGGCGATGCGAGGATGGCGTTCTCGTATGCGAGCCAAGCAAGCGCCACCGCCCGCTGCCGGGCCGCGCCCGCGCCGGGTTGCAGCCGCCGCGCGCAGCACGACAGCAGGCGATCCGGCCGGCTGCAGCCGGCCGCCGCGTACAGGCGTCGCCATTCGCGGGGCGCGCGCGTTCGCGACGTCGTGAACAACCGGCGGACTTCGCGTCGCGACGTCAGGAACAGCCCGCGCAGCACGACGCCGGTGATCCGTGCGGGATGTGTGCCCGCGTATGCCAGTGCGAGCGCCGCGCCCCACGAGCCGCCGACGACGCCCCAGCGCGCGATGCCGAGCTGCGCGCGCACCGCTTCGAGATCGTCGATCAACCGCGCGGTGTCGTTGTGGCGTGTGCCGCCGCGCGGTTCCGACGCGCCCGCGCCGCGCTGGTCGACGAGCACGACGCGTACCCGCGTCAGGTCGAACAGCCGCAGGATGCCGGCCTGGCTGCCGCTGCCGGGCCCGCCGTGCAGCACGACGACCGGATGGCCGTGCGCCGCGCCGGCGACGGAGAACGCGATCGATTGCGCGTCGCGGTGCAAGCGTCCGCGAACGGGCGCGGCGAGCGCGGCCGGTGACGCTGGCGACGCGGGTCGGGATCGGGATAGGGGGCGAATCGGGGCAGGCATCGTGTCGAATCGGTTCGGGGAATCGGGGCAATCGTCATGCGGCCGCGAGAGAGCCGAAGCGACCACTGTAATTGATCCATGACAAAGCCAGAAACGCGCCAGCCGCAAAGATCGGGATTCGCACGGGTAGTCACGCGCCGGGCAGACGCGGTATCACGAAGACCGGCCCGTGCGGTGACTCGACACGCCGGCGGAACCGGATCGTGTCTTACATCCTGCTTTCGATTGAAGCCGTGCCGCTCGCGTGGCCCGATGCTTGCTTGCAATGACGGCAAAGAGTCCGGCAACTGACCGGAAGATCCCCGGAGGAGACAATGCGCGATGACGTAGAGCAGGCGGCCGGAACGCGGGCCGCGCATCCCGCCGGCTGGCCCGCGCCGTCGATCCAGAAAGCCCATGAGCGGTCCGAGACGTTCGGCCTGCAGGTTTCGGCGCGCCCCGACTACGACGTGCTGTCGAGCGCGGCGCTGGTGCTCAAGCGCGAGCAGAGCCGCGTGCTGTGCGCGCATGCGATGCCGGTGATGGAGACGCTGCACGAGCAGATCGTCAACACGCAGAGCATGATCGTGCTGACCGATGCGCAGGGGTTGATCCTGCATTCGATCGGCGACGACGATTTCCTGCGCCGCGCGGAGAAGGTCGCGCTGCGCCCGGGCGCGAACTGGGCGGAGGACCGGCAGGGCACCAACGCGATCGGTACGGCGCTCGCCGAGCTGTGCCCGATGGTCGTTCACGGCGACCAGCACTTCCTCGCAGCGAACCGCTTCCTCACCTGTTCGAGCGTGCCGATCCTCGATCCGTACGGCGACGCGATCGGCGTGCTCGACGTGACCGGCGACCACCGCAGCTATCACCAGCACACGATGGCGCTCGCGAAGATGTCGGTGCAGATGATCGAGAATCACCTGTTTACGACGACCTTTCAGGAGACGTTGCAGGTGTCGTTCCATGGCCGCCCCGAATTCCTCGGCACGCTGATGGAGGGGATCGTCGCCTTCACCGCCGACGGCCGTTTCCTGTCCGCCAATCGCAGTGCGCAGTTCCAGCTCGGCATGCCGCTCGCCGCGCTGCGCGCGCATACGCTGTCGTCGCTGTTCGACGTCACGAGCGCGCAGTTGATCGACCGCATGCGCGCAAGCACCGACCGGCACCTGATGCTGAACCTCTGCAACGGCGCGGTGGTCTGCGCGCGCGTGCATTTCCGGCGCGCGACGCTCGCCGAAGGCAGCCGGCCGACTGACGTTCACGATGCGGGTGCGCCGGCCGCGCGCGCGAATGCCGTGCCCGCGCCGGCGGCCGGCACGTCGGCCGGCCTGTCGCGGCTCAACTACCTCGATACCGGCGATCCGCAGGTTGCAAGCGTGATCGCGAAGGTGCGCAAGGTGATCGGCAAGGACATCCCGATTCTGATCACCGGCGAGACCGGTACCGGCAAGGAGCTGCTCGCGCAGGCGATCCACAACGACTCGCCGCGGCGCGATGCACCGTTCGTCGCGGTCAACTGCGCGTCGATTCCGGAGACGCTGATCGAGTCCGAGCTGTTCGGCTACGAAGAGGGCGCCTTCACCGGCGCGCGCCGCAAGGGCTCGATCGGCAAGCTGCTGCAAGCCAACGGCGGCACGCTGTTTCTCGACGAGATCGGCGACATGCCGTATCCGCTGCAGGTGCGGCTGCTTCGCGTGCTGCAGGAGCGCCTCGTCAACCCGCTCGGATCGACGAAGACGATCGCCGTGGACATCGCGATCATCTGCGCGACGCACCGCGACTTGCGCGACATGATTGCGCAGAACCGCTTTCGCGAGGATCTGTACTACCGGCTGAACGGCCTCGTGGTGCGCCTGCCGCCGCTGCGCGACCGCACGGATCTCGCGGTGGTCGTGCAGAAGATGCTGCAACGGGAAGCCTACGCGGGCCCGGGCCGGCCGCCGCTGTCCGTCGCGCCGGACGTGATGGCGCTGTTCGTGCGCTGCGCGTGGCCCGGCAACTTCCGCCAGCTCGGCAACCTGCTGCGCACGGCGGCGGCGATGGTCGACGACGACGGCGAGATCCGGCGCGAGCACCTGCCGGACGATTTCTTCGACGACCTGCGCCGCGACGATACGCGGGCCGAGCCGGCCGCGCACGATCCGTCCGCCGCGGCATGGCCCGCGGACGCGCTCCCGGCAGGCGATGCGCGGTTGCAGGATGTCGCCGCGTCCGCGATTGCGGCTGCGCTCGCGCGCCATGGCGGCAACGTGTCCGCAGCGGCGCGCGCGCTCGGCGTGTCGCGCAACACGATCTACCGGAAGATGCCGGCCGCCGACCCGCAGCGCCAGCCGTCCGACGAAAGCTGACGCGCACCACGGGTTCGCGGCCGCGCGGCCTGTCACAGCCGGTGTGTCAAGTTGCAACACCGGTGTTCAACGATTCAACACCTGTCACCGCCCACGCGCATCGTGCGGCCGTGGCGCCGAACCGCATTCGTGCCAATCGCGTAGGCAAATCGTAAGGATTCCGTCCCGATGCCCGGGCGACCGCCGCGTATCGCTGTCGGGCCGTCGAAGTGCGGCCTCGGCACGCTCCTTGCTGAATAGGAACCGACCGCTCGATTGCCGCGGTTGTACGACTCACCGACGCAACTCATCAACTCAATCAGGAGACACATCATGCAGTGGACCACCCCGTCTTACACCGACCTGCGTTTCGGCTTCGAAATCACGATGTACATCGCCAACCGCTGATCGCCGAGCGTGCCGCCCGTCTTGCCGTGATCGGCGCGGGCGGCGTCGGGAGCTGACGCCCATGAAGATCAAGATACTCGGCTCGGGAGCCGGCGGCGGCCTGCCGCAATGGAACTGCAATTGCGCGAACTGTCGCCGCGCACGCAGCGGAAGCGGCCACGTGCTGCCTCGCACACAGTCGTCGATCGCGGTCAGCGACGACGGCATCGACTGGGTCCTCGTCAACGCGTCGCCCGACATCCTTTCCCAGTTGCGCGCGGATCCGGAGCTGCAGCCGGCACGCGCGATTCGCGACAGCGGCATCGCCGCCGTCGTGCTGTGCGACGCGCAGATCGATCACGTGACGGGCCTGCTGATGTTGCGCGAGCGTTCGACGCCGCTGCCGCTCTACGCGAGCGCGCCGGTGCTCGACGACCTGTCGACCGGCTTGCCGCTCGTGCCGCTGCTCGGCCATTACTGCGGCGTCGCCGCGCACACGATCGTGCTCGGCGAGCCATTCACGGTGCCGGCGGCGAGCGGCGTCCGCTTCACCGCGATTCCCGTCGACAGCAAGGCGCCGCCTTATTCGCCGCGGCGTGCGTCGGCCGCGCCCGGCGACAACATCGCGCTGTCGATCGAGGATGTCGCGAGCGGCCGGCGCGCGTTCTATGCGCCGGGGCTCGCGGCCGTCACCGACGACGTGCGCGCGGCGATGGACGGCGCCGATCTCGTGCTGGTGGACGGCACGTTCTGGAGCGGCACCGAGATGATCGACCTCGGCCTGTCGGGCAAGCACGCGGCCGACATGGGGCATCTCGCGCAATGCGCGGAGCACGGGCGGCCCGGCATGATCGACTGGCTCGACACGCTGCCCGCGCGCACGCGCAAGGTGCTCACGCACATCAACAACACGAATCCGATTCTCGATCCGCATTCCGTCGAGCACGCGCACCTGCGCGCGCATGGCATCGACGTCGCGCACGACGGCATGCAATTCCAGGTCTGACCATGAACGCACCGATTCCCGCTACGGCATTGCATCCGACGCCCTGGAGCGCGACCGAGTTCGAGGCGCGCCTGCGCGCGCTCGAATCGCGCTATCACATCCATCACCCGTTCAACCGCCGGCTCAACAGCGGTGCCTGTTCGCCCACGCAGATCCGCGGCTGGGTCGCGAACCGCTTCTACTACCAGATCAACATCCCGCTCAAGGATGCGGCGATCCTGTCGAACTGCCCCGACCGCGACACGCGGCGCCGCTGGATCCAGCGGCTGATCGACCACGACGGGCAGGGCGACAACGAAGGCGGCATCGAGGCATGGGTGCGCCTCGGCGAGGCATGCGGTCTGACGCGAGACGAACTGTGGTCGCTCGAACACGTGCTGCCCGGCGTGCGTTTCGCGGTGGACGCGTATGTGAATTTCGCGCGGCGCGCGCCATGGCAGGAAGCCGTGTGCTCGTCGCTGACCGAGATGTTCGCGCCGCAGATCCATCTCGACCGGCTCGCGGGCTGGCCGTCGCATTACCCGTGGATCGAGCCGGACGGGCTGCATTACTTCCGCAGCCGCGTGCCGCTTGCGCAACGCGACGTCGAGCACGGGCTTGCGGTCACGCTGCAGCACTTCACGACGCCGGATGCGCAGCAGCGTGCGCTCGGCATCCTGCAATTCAAGCTCGACATCCTGTGGTCGATGCTCGACGCCGTCGAAAAGGCCTACCCGCTATGAACGCGATCGAAGCTGCCAGCGGCGTGCCGCTGCGCCCCTGTCTCAGGGGCATGTACCGCCTGCAATGGGAGGCGGCCCAGGATGCATACGTGCTCCTCTATCCGGAAGGAATGGTCAAACTGAACCCGAGTGCCGGCGAGATCCTCGCGCGTTGCGACGGCACGCGCGAGCTGGACGACATCATCGGCGAACTCGAGCGCCTGTTCAGCCAGTCGGACCTCGCGACCGACGTGTACCGTTTCCTCGATCATGCGCGACTGCGCGGCTGGCTGGACTGACATGACGCCCGACACTTCCCGTCCGTCCGCGCCGCTGTGGCTGCTCGCGGAACTGACGTACCGATGCCCGCTGCACTGCGCGTTCTGCTACAACCCGGTCGATTTCGCGACGCACGGCGCGGAACTCGACACCGATGCGTGGCGCACGGTCATCAGCGATGCGCGCGCGCTCGGCGCCGCGCAGATCGGTTTCTCGGGCGGCGAGCCGCTGCAGCGCGACGACCTCGAGACGCTCGTCGCGCATGCGCGCGGGCTCGGCTTCTATACGAACCTGATCACGTCGGGCGTCGGGCTGAACGTCACGCGCATCGAGCGGCTCAAGGCGGCCGGGCTCGACCATATCCAGTTGTCGCTGCAGGATTCGACGCGCGAGCTGAACGATTTCCTGACGAGCACGCGCACGTTCGAGCTGAAGCGCGGCGTCGCGCGGCTGATCAAGGCGCACGGCTACCCGATGGTGCTCAACTGCGTGCTGCATCGTTACAACCTGCCGCACGTCGGACAGATCATCGAGATGGCGCTCGACCTCGGCGCCGATTACCTCGAGCTCGCGAACACGCAGTACTACGGCTGGGCGATGGTGAACCGCGACCAGCTGATGCCGACCGTCGAGCAGGTGCGCGAGGCGGAGGAAACGGTCAACCGCTATCGCAAGCTGATCGGCGAGCGTTGCAAGATCCTGTTCGTCGTGCCCGACTATTTCGAGCGTCGCCCGAAAGCGTGCATGAACGGCTGGGGTTCGGTGTTTCTCGGCGTCGCGCCGGACGGTACCGCGCTGCCGTGTCATGCGGCGCGGTCGCTGCCGGGGCTCGCGCTGCCGAACGTGCGCGACCGATCGCTGAAGGAAATCTGGTACGACAGCGACGCATTCAACGCGTATCGCGGCGAGGACTGGATGCGCGAGCCGTGCCGCACGTGCGACGAGCGGCATGTCGATCACGGCGGCTGCCGGTGCCAGGCGTACCAGTTGGCCGGCGACCCGGCGCAGCCCGATCCGGTGTGCGAGAAGTCCGCGCATCACGGCCGGGTCGAGCAGGCCGTGCAATTCGCGCGGCGGCCCGCGCCGCGCGACGAACGACCGCTGGTGTTCCGCAGCAAGGAGAATTCGCTCGCGCAATGTGGGGCGGCCTGCGACTGCTGACACGGCAACGGCAAAGGCGGCGCGGCTAACAAGGCAAGGCAACGCGATGGAAGACGGATCGATAGATATGCATTCCTCTTCATGTCGGCGATGTGGCGCGCATGTACGAGGATGGGTGAACGCGGGAAGGCGGGGGCGATGAGCACCGCTGCCTTCGGCGCGCGGCAGGCGACCGGCGTGCGTGGTGCCGCTGGCGATCGGGCGCGCCATCGCGGAATTTGCGTCGCGTCGGTTTTCGCAGTCGTATGCGCTCTGCATGCCGCCCTGTTCGTTCTGCTCGCACATCAGCAGATCGTACGACGCGAACCACTGCAACGGCAGGTGATGGTGGCGACGCTGATCGCGGCGGTGCCGGAGGCGTCGACGATGGCGGCTGCGAAGGCGAAGCCGGTTGCCGCGTCGCGCGCGGTGCAGGAGGCTAGGTCTGCGCCCCGATCGTCTGCGGGCAGTGCGTTGCGGACGAACCGGCAGGTCGCGTCCGGCCGTACCCGCCCGCCGGCGCATGATGCGCCCGTGCCGGCTCCGGCACGGCCAGATCCGTCCCCGCCGGCCGTGGCGCAACGCGATACGTCGCGCGGCGACGCGGCCGCACGGATGCCGACGCAGACACCGACCCCGACTCAACCCGAATCCCGATCGTCTTCCGTATCTGCGCCGCCGCGTTTCGTCGCGCATCCCGACTGCGCGCTGGTCAAACCCGACTACCCGCCGCAGTCGCTGCGCCTGGGCGAGCACGGCACCGTGCTCGTCGAGCTGGAGACCGATGCGACGGGGCAGATCGTCGCCGCGCGTGTCGTGACCGGCAGCGGTTATCCGCGTCTCGACGCGGCGGCGCGTGAAGCCGTACTGGCGAGCCGCTGCGCGCCGCATGTGTTCGACGGCGCGCCGGTGCCGACGCGGGCACGCGTGCCGATCGCGTTCAACCTCGACGACTGACAGGACACGTCATCACGACAATCCATGGAATCGAGCACGGATGGACGCAGGGCGACCCGATGACGCGCGCGGTCGCGCTGTTGCTCGTCGCGATGTCGATCGCATCGTGGAAGGTGATCGTGATCAAGGCGATAAAACGGGTCGGCATCCGTTGCCGCGCGGTGCGCGCGGAAGCGCGCTTTCGGGGCGCCGGCGGCGCGGCCGGCGCGATGCACACGCTCGGGGAGCAGGACAGTCCGTTCGTCGATCTCGTTCACGCGGTGTCGCGTTGCATGGACGATGCGATGCGGCACCTTCGCCGCACCGCATCGTGCCGGGGGCTTACTTCGCCGAACTCGCGCTGACCTTCGCGAAGTCCAGGCTGCCGAAGCCCGTATCGTCGTCCCAGCCGGCCTTTGCGGTATAGCCGTGGCTGCTATAACCGTTGTTGCCCGAGGTCACGTCGTGGAGCAGCGACGTATTGGTCGGGAAGTTCTGGTAGAACGCCGACGTCGGCAGGCCGAGGCTGTTGTTGTTCGCCGATTCGACCCGCGCCCAGCCGCCGACGAAGATCGGCGAGGCGAGGCTCGTGCCGCCGACGAGCTGGTTGGCCTGCCCGTTGATGACGATGTACGCGCCCGTCGATTGCGCGGCGTCGAACGCCACGTCGGGCACCACGCGTTTCGTCACCGTGCTGCCGAGCGCGGCCGTCTGCCAGCTCGGCGCGGTTTCGAACGCGCTCACGCCGCCGCCCGTCGCCCAGATCCGTACGGCGTTGTCGACCGGGTTGCCGTTGCTGTCGAGATCCGCGTACGCGACGCCTTCGTTCCACACGGTTTCGCCGGCCCACGTCGTGGTGCCGGTGGTCGAGAGCGTCGTGCCGCCGACCGCGACGACATACGGCGAACTCGCGGGCGACGACACGCTGTACTTGGACAGGTTGATCGTCGTCCTGACCGACGTGCCGTTGTACGTGCCGATGTAGCCGGGCGCGCCTTGCGGCGACGTCGACCATTGATAGACGCCCGCGTCGCCGGCCGAGACCGAGAAGATCTGGCCCTGCGCGACGGCCTGCTTGAACACCGCGTCGTCGGCGGCGAGCGAGCCGTCCGAGTTCGCGGCGGTTTCGTCGAGGCCGAGCGACACGTTGATGACGGTCGCCTTGTTGTCGGTCACGGCCTTGTTGTACGCCGCGGTCAGCGTCGCGTCGGTGAGGCCGCTGTCGTTGCTGTCGCCGTTCACCGCCGAGTAGAAGATCAGCTGCTTGACGCCGCCGGACGTGCCGATGATGTCCTGGCTGTCGAGATCCCATTCGCCCGGATCGCCGTCGTCGGCCAGCGTGCCCGATCCGCCCGCGACCACGGCCGTGTTGACGGTCGGCAGGCCGGCATTCTGCGTGAAGGTGTTCAGGTCGGCGATGGTCTGGGTCATGTCGCCCCAGGTGATGATGCCCACCGTGGTGTTGGTCGCGGCGGGCAGGCCGCTCGCATCGTAGATCTTCGCGAAATCGGTCGGCTGGTGGCCGACTTGTTGCGACGCGGCGGCCGCGTTCTTCGCGATCCTGTTCGGCTCGATGGCGGCGGCCGGCGCGAAGCGGTGGAGCAGGCGGTGCGGCACGGCGGCGTTCTGCAGGCCGAGCACCGCATCGACGACCGGGCCGAGCGACGCCGGGATCAACGCGGCCGAATCGTTCGCGAAGACCGGCTTGCCGCGATAGTTGAAGCGCTTGATGCTCGCGTGGAAGCCGTTTTGTGCGTTGGTCGCGTTGCCGTCGGCGGAGACCAGCGTGTTGTTCTCCGACACCGTGACGTTGCTGAAGCCGTTTGCCTTCAGGTGGGCCACGACGGCCGCGACCTGGTCGTCGGTCGGCGCGAAGCGCGCCTTGAACTGCGCGGGCGTCAGGTACTTGCGGTAGTTCGCGCTGCCCGGCTGGTTGACGTCGCGCAGGAACGCGTCGAGCTGGTCGGTGTTGCGGTTCTTCAGCACCACGGTGACATGCAGCGGCTGGCTCAGTTCGAGCGGGGTGACGTGCGTGTCGGTGAGCGCCGGCGTGCCGATGCTGTTGAGCGAGTACGCTGGCTGGGCCTGCGTGGCGGCCGAAGCAGCCGCGGCGGGCGCATTCGACAGCAGGAAAGCGGCGGTGCGGGTCGGCACCCAGCTGGTGGCGGCCTGGGCGGGCAGCGGTGCCAGCGTGGCGGCTAGCGCGAGCGGCAGTGCGGCGAGGGCAAAGCGTTGCGAGCGTGTGCGATTGACGTGCTGAGTTCTCTGCATTGTGAGCTCCGAGATTTCGACGAAGAACCGGTGCAGCGCGCGACCCGGATCGCGGGTAGCGGCAGGGCGGCGCATGCAACCTGACGCAAGACCGGACCGACCGGCGTGATTCACGGCGACATGAGTTTTCCTCCCCCTCCCACCATCAAGATCGGAGGCCGGCCCGGGTGTCGGATTCGCATATCGCGAACGTCGATCCCGCGCACGGCCTGCTGTCGTGCCGGCTCGCGTCGCAGCAACGGCGCGCGTGCCGGCCATCTGTTTCCCTTCAATCTGCTGTTGCGGATGCTTCACTGCGTTATCACTTAATTAGGAATCCAATGTATGAAATCCGTATAAGCGGGCAATGCATTGTCGAGCGACGACGTGGTGTGCGTGTTTCGTGTGAGGTGCTGCGGGCGAGATCGAATGTCCCGGTCAGCCGGGAGAGATGTCGACATCGTCCTCTTCCGCCAGAAGCGGAACGGGATGACCGGTGAAGCGGGAGCTGTGTGTTGCGAGCGGGTGCTGCGGCTTACGAATCAGCTACTTGTCGTTTGAAACGTAATAAAAACGGAAGTGAATTGTCGGGCCGTTGATTCCCTGATGCGGATTCGATTTCCCGGCGATATTTCTTGCGGGGAAAGATAACAAGAAAGAAAACGACGAGTCAAACTTTTTTTGATTAGGTTTAAAAAGTTTAGATAATCGCTTCTCAGGGTGTTTTTTATAAACGGGAAACGATGATGTAAGTCATTCGTCATCCTTGACGAATGAGGCATTGACGCAATGCAGGCGAAGCGCAGGCGTTGCCGAGAACCGGTGCGGCCGCTGTCAGCTGTCCGCTGTCCGTTGTCATTTCGCGGCGGCGTTCCGAAGCCGGATCTCGAGGTTTGCTTGCTGGCGTGTGGCGGGAGCGCGCGCGTTCGGCGCAGCGCTCGATTCCCTTCGATTGAAACCAGGCGGATCGCACGCCTGGTGTTGCACGGCATCTTCTTTTCCTTCTTGCCGGCTTTCCTGCTTCCCGCAGCGGCGGCGCGCGGGTCGCGCGCCATGTGCCGCGCATCATGGCCCGGCGATCATCCGTCGTCCGCCTTGGCCTGCAATCCCTTCAACCCCTGGATCACGACCAGCAGCGCGCGGCCGTGCTCGTCCGATCCGTCCCACGCGTCGACGATCGCGTCGCGCAACAGGTCGTTGTATTGGCGGCGCGATGGCTCGGTATCGACGCCGTAGAAATTGCATAGCTTATTGAATGGCGCGCTGCGGCGCAGCCGATGCCCGTTCGACAGCCTCAGGCGCGATACGGTCGGCTGGCTGACCCCGGAGAGTCGCGCTATTTCGCTGGACGAGCGTGTATCTGCCAGCAGGCGGCGCAACAGGTCTTGTACGGGAAAATCTTGGTCCGGGGCTTCCATGCGATGCATTATACCTATACAGTTACGGCTGTTGAATGGGCTTGCTGTCACCAGCGAGGCTGTATCCCGAGAAAGTTGATGACACTGAAACACCTCCCACCCACGTTCTGCTGGACCAAGATCGGTACCGAGTCCGGCGAGGAACTGCCGACCGTCGTGCTCCGCAAGGAATGGGAGCGCCGGCTCGGGGGCGGGCGTTTTCTGTGGGGCATCAACCAGCCGCTCGGCAACAGCGCGCAGATCGCCGCGCATCGCACGGGCTCGCTGCTCGCGCTGTTCTCGCCGGTCGCGTCGCGCCCGCGCGCGGGCGAGCGCAAGGACGCGCTGTTGTGGAATGCGTGGATCGACGCGAGCGGGCAGGTGCGGCCGTTGCCGCCGCATACCTTCATCGCGAGCCGCTCGACCTTGCCGTCGGGCCGGCGCCGCGAGCAGCACTACGCGCTCGTCTGCGCGTCCTCCACCGCGCTGACGGTCGGCACGCAATTGCGCGTGTTTCCCGATCACCTGCGCAGCGTGAGCACCGGCAAGGCGCTCGGCGCCGCACAGGGCGCGGCCGTGGTCGATTGCGTCGGGCGAGCGAAGGAGCAGACGGGCAAGAGCTATCCGCTCGCGCTGTCGGTCGAGCTCGAGGCCCCGTATTTCGTGCGGCTCGCCCAGCCGTGCGTGCTGAAGGCGCGCGATCTCGCGGAAGTGAACAAGGCGACGCGCGCCGGTGATTTCGATCGTTTCGTCGAACTCGTCGCGCGCTTGCGCGGCCGTTCGCCGACGGACGCCGTGCGCGGCGTCACACGCGATCTGTTCGACGTGCCGCCGATCGAAACGGCGGCCGCGTATGTGGCGCCCACGCACGTGGCGCGCTTGCGCAACCGGCCGGCGGCCGAGCATCCGCGCGATCTCACGGGCGACCTGTTCGACCTGTCGCCGGGCGAAGCGTCCGCGTTCGCGGGCCTTGCACATCCGCGCGTCGGGCGCGCGTGACGAATCGCGCGCAGTACGTCGCGCAAGAATTTGTTGCAATCTCGCCATAGCGGAGCGGCGAGTGCGGAGGGACAATCGGCTCGAAGCGCGCTGCGCGGCGGCCGATGCGTCGACGATCGACGGGTCGTGGTTCACGCTGCAGACATGCGCACCACGCACACGGGGCGTCGGCGTGCTTCACACTGCAACCCTGAGGGAGAAGTGTCGATGTCGACCCACATCTGTTCGCGGGAAGCCCGGGCCGCGCAACGCTTCGTCGAAGCGACGCGCAACGTCGATCAGGCCTTTCGCGCTGTGCGCGGCGAAAGCGACGACGACGGTTCGTCGGCCGAATACGCGCGCGCGATGTCGCGCCTCGATCGTGCGCTCGCCGAGCTGGCGCGTGCGCAGGAGTTCTTCGATCGCGTGGTCGGCGCCGATACGACTGCGCACGACAGCTGATTCCGCCGCTTCCATGTATCCGCGCGTCGAGTGACGCGCGCGCCTCTTCATGCCGGGCAGAGCAGCCCGGCATCTCGTTCGTCCCGTTCAGATTTCAGACCTTGCGGCCTTCGACCGGATAGCCGGGATCGGTATACCCGTGCGTCGATGCGTGCCCGGGCGGCACGAGCGAATCGACGAACCGTTCGTCGTCCGGGCCGGGTTCGAGCGTCAGCATATCGATGTCGCTGTCCCGATGCGCATCGGTGCGCAGCCCTGCGATCGTCGAGCCGACGATGCGGTTCTTCATGACCCATGCGAGCGCGAACGCCACCGATGTCGCACAGCGCCCGGCCGCTCGCGTGAATCTGCGCTCGCGCGCGACGGCGATGAAGGCGGGGAGGTCCGCCAGGTTGTCGCGCGGCGTGGGAGGTGTCGGGTGGTCGATGCCAGTGCAACGTACCACCGGGTTCAGCGGGCCGCGCGGCGTACGCGTCAGCCCGCGCGCGTCATCTCCGGCACAGCCGGTGCGGGATGGTACGCGTAACCGCGATGCTGGAACGAGGTCGCGAAGAACCGCATCTGGTAGCGGATCGCATTCGCCCAGTAATCCCACGTATGACCGCCGGGCCGCTCCGTATAGTCGTGCGGCACGCCGAGCGCGAGCAGGCGTTCGTGCAGCGTGCGGTTCGAGCCGACGAATGAATCGTCGCGGCCGCAATCGATCGCCAGGTCGAGATGGGCGCGCACGAACGCGCGCGCGCTTTCGACGATCACGTTGCGGTTCCAGAATGACGAATGGCGTTCGGGATCGCCGAACACGTGGTCGATGCCCGGCTCGTCCGCGCAGCAGCGCGGATCGACCGCGCCGCTGATGCTGCCGACCGCGCCGAACGTGTCGGGCCGGTCGAGTGCGATGCGCAGTGCGCCGAAGCCGCCCATGCTGAGCCCGGTGATCGCGCGCGCGTGCTGCGTCGCGATCGTACGGAAATGCAGGTCGACGTAGGACACGACTTCATCGCCGATGAAGGTTTCGTAGCGGCTGCCCGAATCGAACGGGCTGTCGATATACCAGCTTTCGTGCCCGCCGTCGGGCATCACGAGGATCACGTGATAGCGGTCGGCGAGCGCGGCGATGTGCGTGTTCGACGTCCAGTCGGTATGGTCGCCGCCCGAGCCGTGCAGCAGATAGACGACCGGATAGCGTTCGTTGCCGCGATTGTCGCGCGCGTAATCGTCGGGCAGCACGATCGTCGCCTTCAGTGTCTCGCTCATCGCAGCGCTCGGGATCGCAACGACCCGCGCATGAAACGCGAAGGCAGGGCTCGTGACGGCCAGCAGCAGAAGCAGCCAGAAGGTACGTGCCAGGTGCATCGATCGTTGCATGTGTCGACCCCGTCCGGCGTCGGGCGCCGGGAAAACCCTGTTCCGGTGACTCTAGCAACCGCGCCTTTCAACCAAATTTCGGCGAATCATACGGTTTCGACATCTTCCCCGCCTGACGACCGGAGTTTCCTGCTGCGCCCAGGATGCGCCCGATTGCATCGCGAAACGCATCCGGCCGCTCGGCCGGAATCAAGTGCCCGCAGCCTGCGATCATGTCGAAGCCGGCGCAGCGCGCGAGCGCCCAGTCGGGCACGTGCCAGCCCGCGCGCGAGCGTTCGCCGGCGACGAGCCAGACGGGATGACGCTCGAACACCTGCGCGAGCGCCTGCAGGTAGCCGGGTTCGCCTGTCGTCGCGACGACGGAGCGGCCCATCGCGCGCAGCGTCGATGCAGGCTGATGCGCGAGCCAGCGGCGGGCGTCGTCGAGCTGGGCCGGCGACGGCGCGTCGATCGCGCCGCGCAGCCAGCCGGGCGCATCGGCGCGCAGCCCGTCGAGCATCGCATCGGCTTCGTCGGGTGTCATGCGGCCGACCGACGCCGACCAGAACGCATCGTCGAGCGTGAAGTTGCCTTCGACGTTGACGATCCGCCGCACGCGTTCCGGGTGCGCATGCGCGAACAGCATCGCGATCGCGCCACCGACCGAGTGGCCGACGACATCGACCGGCTGCGCGCCGAAGTGAGCATCGACGGTTTGGCGCACATGCTCGACCTGGCCGGCAAGCGAGATCGCGTCGAATGGCGCCGCGCGATATGCGCCGTAGCCGAGCAGGTCGGGCGCGAGATGCGGGCCGTTCCATCCGCGCACGTCGAGCGTGCCGATGAAACCGTGAATGAAGACGACGGGCGTGGGCTGGGTCATGGCGCGGGCGGGCAAGGAAGGGGCGGCAATGCGAGTTCGGCGAGCAGTTCGTCGAGTTCGAGCACGTGCGTGCGGTCGTGATCGAGCAGTTCGCGCACGAGTTCGTCGAGCGACATGCGGCGGATGCCGTCGCGCAGCCCGCAGCGTGCGAGCTGCGCGGGATCGAGCGCGGCGGCGACTGCGCACAGCGCCGCGCGGCCCGTGCGGAATGCCGCGACCGCCGCGTCGAGCGGCTGCGCGAGATAGTCGCGTTGCGCGGCGAGTGCGGTGCCGTCGACGGAGGCGATCACCGGCAGGTCGAGCGTGCGTACGGCGTCGATGCGTTCGGCGAACACCGCGTCGAGATCCCGCAGGTGGCACGCATGCTCGACGAGCGAGAAGCCCGTGCCGTCGGGGCGGCGCGTCCGGAGTGCGGCCGGCACGTGCGCCGCATACGCGGCGAGCCGATCGGGCAGCTGCGCCAGCGCGGCGACGACACCGGCGAACGGCAGCAACTGCGGATGCGCGCTGAACACCGCGCCGTAACTGAACAGCGTGCCGCCGAGCCGCCCGCGCGCCTGCACGACGTCGTGGCCGTGGCGGCGCATGACGTCCGCGACCATCGCGCCGCAGAACTGGCGGGCCGTCGTGTCGGTTTCGATTTCGGGGAATTTCAGCGCGATCTCGTGCTGGATCGCGCCGATCGCGGCGACGCCCACGCGCGACAGCGCCGCGAATTCGACGTAGCGCTCGGGTTGAGCGATCAGTGCTTCGAGCTGGGCGCCGAGCGCGGTGGTGCGGAAGCGGTCGAAACGGGAATGCATGATGGAAGGCGCTCGCCGGGTAACGTATCAAAACGATACGTTACCCGGTGGGGAGCGTCAACCGGAGAAGTCGGGCGATGCGCGGCATCACTCCTTGCCGGCGCCCCTGGCGGCCTGTTCGATCAGCTTCGCGACTTCGGCCGGATGCGAGATGTAGGCCACGTGGCTCGACTTGAGTTCGATCGTCTTGCTTCCGGCGCGTTGCGTCATGAAGCGTTCGAGCTCGGGGTTGATCGCGCGATCCGCGGAGGCGACCACCGCCCAGCTCGGTTTCGTCCGCCATGCGGCGTGCGTGATGGGTACGCCGAACGACTGCGCGGCCGGCGTGACTTGCGAGATCGCCATGAATTTCGCTTCGGCGGCCGGCACGTCGGCCGCGAAGTCGGCGTGGAACGACGCTTCGTCGAAATACAGGTGGCCGTCTTCGGTGGCCTTGATCGCCTTCGTCGCGGGCGGCGTCTTCTTGGTGAGGTCGAGCGGGCTTTCGCCGGTGTCGGGCTGGAACGCGGCCACGTAGACGAGGCCCGCGACCTTGTCGTCGTTGCCGGCTTCGGTGATCACCGCGCCGCCGTAGCTGTGGCCGACGAGGATGCTCGGGCCGTCCTGCGCGTCGACGACACGCCGGGTCGCCTTCACGTCGTCGTCGAACGACGTTTCGGGTTGCTGAACCACCGAAACCTTGTAGCCGTCGCGCGTGAGGATGTTCGAGACGGCTTGCCAGCCCGAACCGTCGGCGAAGTAGCCGTGAACCAGTACGACGTTCTTGACGGGGGCCGCGACGGCCGCATGCGAACCGAGTGCGGCGGCGGACAATGCGAGTGCCGCGGCGATCTGGCGGACTTGGGAAAAACGCTTCATTTTCATTCTCCAGAAGGAAGACAGGGTAGGAAACCGTCGGATATCGACAGCTATCTCGTTCTGTCGATGTGCTCATCCTACTAGTAGGTAGGGTGAGATGCAATGAAAAATCACGGCTGGAAAAGAGTATCTCAGGGCGGTAAACTATCCCTGTTTTTCATCCGACTAGATGGTAGGCAGATATGACGGTAACGGGGGACAGTACGGCGGGCCGCATTCTCGAGGCCGGGCGGCAACTGATCATGCGGCGCGGCTACAGCGGGTTCAGTTACGCCGACATCGCCGACGCGATCGACATCCGGAAGGCGAGCATTCACCACCACTTCCCGACGAAGGCGGACCTGGCGGTCGCCGTGCTGCAGCAGTCGCAGGCGAAATTCGATGCCGACATGGCGCTGCTCGACGCGAGCGGCGCCGACGCGCTGGTGCAGATGCGCGCATACATCGGCTACTGGGAACGCTGCATCTCGGACGACAGCGCGCCGTTCTGCGTGGCCGGCATGCTCGGCGCGGAGCTGCCGGCGCTGCCTGACGAAGTCGCGCGGGCGGTAAAGGCGCATTTCGACGACCTTGCCGCATGGCTGGTGCGCGTGCTCGAGGCAGGGGTGAAAGACGGCATCGTGCAGCCGGACGTGTCGGTGCAGACCGAGGCCGCGACGTTCGTGGCGCTGGTCTATGGCGCGATGCTTGCCGCGCGGGCGTACGGCAATGCCGGGCTGTTCCGGGACGTGACCGGCGGGGCGGTCGAGCGGCTCGCGGTGCCGCGCAAACGCGCATGAGCCGAGCACACTCAAAAAAACAGGGCGGCGCCCGGCGGTCATGTGAAACCGTCCGGCGCCGCCCGTCTTACGCGTGTTTCCCCGCCTCGGCTTGCGCACTCTGCCGCGCTTTCAGTTCCTGCAACTCGGTCGTGAATGCCGGGCTGAAATCCTCGGCCTCGAACAGCGGGCGGATCTCGATGTCGGAGTCGCCGGGCATCGGGTTCGGGCAGCGCTTCACCCATTCGACCGCTTCTTCCATCGATTTCACCTGCCACAGCCAGAAGCCGGCGACGAGTTCCTTCGTTTCCGCGAACGGGCCGTCGATGACGGTGCGGTTCCTGCCGGCAAAGTGCACGCGCTTGCCGCGCATGCTCGGGTGCAGCCCGTCGGCGGCGAGCAGGATGCCGGCTTTCGCCAGTTCTTCGTTGAACCGGCCCATCGCGGCGATCATTTCGGGGTCGGGCATCCGGCCGGATTCGGAATCGGCGGTGGCCTTGACGATTACCAGGACGCGCATGGTCGTACCTCCTTGAAGGGAATGAGGGGGCGCCGCCGGCCGCGCCGACGGCAAAACGATCGGTTACGACAACACGACGCGCGACGGCGACGCGAATCGACATCGGTTCCGACGAATATTCGGGGATGCACGCACCGGCGGGCGATGCGGCGGAGCCCTGTGCCAAAACTGGTATGCTGATCCCCACCACGTTCACGCGGAGGGTGCCATGGCTGCTAAGGAAGTGTCGAAGAAGAAGTACCTGAAAATCCTGAACAAACGCCTGCGCGCGGAACCGGAGGCCCCGGCCGGCGCGTCGTTTGTCTTTTTCCCGCTGGGTGCGAAAGCGAAGAACGCGACGGGTGTCGTGTCCGGCGACACGCGCAGCAAGCGCGAACTGGCGGTGATGGCCGCGGTCCAGCGCAAGGCGGCCGAAGAGTTCGTCGTCGCCGGCGCCTGACCGGAGCCAGCCGGACCGTCGTCGGGTGGCCGCCTCCACGGCTTACGCGGCGGCGGCCTCGCAATGCGCGATCGCGCCGGCGAGCACGCGCGGGATGTCGTGTGTGATCGGGCGCGAATCCCGTCAGTTCACGCAGCGGCCGGCACGGCGCTGAACGCCATGCCGGCCGGAAAGCACGCCCGGGTCGTCGACTCGGCGCTCAGGACATCTTGTCGGCCGCTGCCGCATACCGGCCGCCGCCGCCGGCTTCGTCGCCTGCCGCGAGCTGTTCCAGCGCGAGCCCCTTCGTCTCGATACCGAGCGTCCACACTGCAATTGCCGCCGCGACGAACGACAGCGCGCCGAGCGTGAATACGCCGCCCTGGCCGAACACCGGCAGCACGACGCCGACCACATAAGGCCCGATCAGCGAGCCGACGCGCCCGATCGCCGATGCGAAGCCCGACCCCGTCGCACGCGCACCCGTGCCGTACAGTTCGGGCGTGTACGTGTACAGCGCGGCCCACATCCCGAACAGGAAGAACTGCATCGCGAGGCCCGTGACGATCAGCAGCGTCGTGCTGCCGCCGTACAGCGCGCTCTGGCCGTATGCGTATGCCATCGCACCGCCGCCGATCAGCGACGCGATGCAGGTCGGCTTGCGCCCCCAGCGTTCGACGAGCCACGCGGCGCACAGGAAGCCCGGCACGCCGCCGAGCGAGATCAGCACCGTGTAGAACACAGATTTCGTGACCTCGAAACCGGCCTGCTGCAGCAGCGCGCCGAGCCACGACGTGAGGCCATAGAAACCGAGCAGCGCGAAGAACCACAGCAGCCACACCATCACCGTGCGGCGACGATACACGCCGCTCCAGATCTCGCGAAGCGCGCCGTGGCCGCGTGCCACGACCGGTTCCGCAAGCCGCGACGGCGGCGGCAGCGTCGTGACGCCGGCCGAGCGCATCACCTTCGCCTCGATCGTGCGCATTACCGTGTCGGCTTCCGTGTGCCGGCCCGCATGCTCGAGCCAGCGCGGCGATTCGGGCACGATTCGGCGCACGACGAGCACGAACACGGCGGGAATCGCGAGCAGCGCGAACACGGTGCGCCAGCCGAACTGCGGCAGCACGAAATACGCGACGATGCCGGCCGTGATGAAGCCGAGCGGCCAGAAGCCGTCCATCAGCGCGATCAGGCGGCCGCGCTTCTCGGTCGGCACGAATTCGGACAGCAATGTTTGCGCGACCGGGAATTCCATCCCCATCCCGATCCCGAGCAGCACGCGGTAGACGATCAGCGCGTCGACGCTCTGCGCGGTCGAGCACAGGTAAGAGGCCGCGCCCCACAGCACCATGCTCCACTGGAATACCGGCCGGCGGCCGAAGCGGTCGGCGAGCAGGCCGGCGACGGCCGCGCCGAGCACCATCCCGAAGAAGCTCGCGCTCGCGACGAGGCCGGCGGCCGCGGTCGACAGGCCGAACTCCT
The DNA here is from genome assembly GCF_019425585.1 of Burkholderia sp. COPS. Classification (NCBI taxonomy): domain Bacteria; kingdom Pseudomonadati; phylum Pseudomonadota; class Betaproteobacteria; order Burkholderiales; family Burkholderiaceae; genus Burkholderia; species Burkholderia sp. COPS. Next base: position 29,550 of record NZ_WIXR01000030.1, read on the forward strand.
TGCGGATCGAGCCGAGCACGAACGTCATCGTGCCGAGGTCGACCGAGTCGAAGAAGAACGCAATCGCGATGATGAAGAAGATCCGCTTGTGATAGCCGGAGAACGGCAGGCGTTCGAGCCGGGCGGCGGCGGAGGCGGGAGCGGTGGCGGCGGGCATGGCGTCCTCTGAAATGAAAAGGGGCCGCGAAGCGCGTGCTTCGCGGCCCCGATGCTTCGTCTTCAGTAGACGCGACCACAAAATGCCGCATCAGAGGAAAAACGCCGCCTGCTTGCCCAAATGCGTCATCGGCGGCGGCGCGAGGTGCGGCCGCTTTGCATCAGTTCTTCAGCTTGTAGCCGGTGCGGAACATCCACGCGACGATCGCCAGCAGGATCACGAGGAACAGCCCGGTCGCGGCGAGGCTGATCCACACGTGCACGTCGGCGAGCCCGTAGAACGACCAGCGGAAGCCGCTGACCAGGTAGACGATCGGGTTGAACAGCGTGATGACGCGCCACGCGGGCGGCAGCATGTCGACCGAGTAGAAGCTGCCGCCGAGGAACGTGAGCGGCGTGATGATCAGCAGCGGCACGAGCTGCAGCTTCTCGAAGCTGTCGGCCCAGATGCCGATCACGAAGCCGAACAGGCTGAACGTGACCGCCGTCAGCACGAGGAACAGCACCATCCAGAACGGATGCAGGATGTGCAGCGGCACGAACAGGCCGGCCGTGGCGAGGATGATCACGCCGAGCAGGATCGACTTCGACGCGGCCGCGCCCACATACGCGATCACGATCTCCCAGTACGACACGGGTGCGGAGAGGATCTCGTAGATCGTGCCCGTGAAGCGCGGGAAGTAGATGCCGAACGACGCGTTCGAGATGCTCTGCGACAGCAGCGACAGCATCACGAGCCCCGGCACGATGAACGAGCCGTAGCCGATGCCGTTCACGTCGCTGATGCGCGAGCCGATCGCGGAGCCGAACACGACGAAATACAGCGACGTCGAGATCACCGGCGCGATGATGCTCTGCATCAGCGTGCGGCGCGTGCGGGCCATTTCGGCGCGGTAGATCGCGCGGATTCCATGCAGGTTCATGCGTCAGGCTCCTTGCTGCACGCCGTTGCGGCGGTTGTCGATCAGGCTGACGAAAATGTCCTCGAGCGAGCTCTGCGTCGTATGCAGGTCGCGAAAACCGATGCCGGCCGAGCCGAGCGCGTTGATCAGCGTCGCGATGCTCGCGTCGTCGCGCTGCGAGTCGTACGTGTAGACGAGCGCTGTGCCGTCGTCCGCGCGTTCGAGGCCGAACGGCGCGAGCGCGGGCGGCACGTCCGCGAGCGGGTGCTCGAGCTGCACGGTGAGCTGCTTCTTGCCGAGCTTGCGCATCAGCTCGCGCTTCTCCTCGACGAGCACGAGCTCGCCGCCGAGGATGATGCCGATCCGGTCGGCCATTTCCTCGGCTTCCTCGATGTAGTGCGTGGTCAGCAGGATCGTCACGCCGCTTTCGCGCAGCGAATCGACGAGCTTCCACATGTCGCGGCGCAGCTCGACGTCGACGCCGGCCGTCGGCTCGTCGAGGAACAGGATGCGCGGCTCGTGCGACAGCGCCTTCGCGATCATCACGCGGCGCTTCATGCCGCCCGACAGCGTCATCAGCTTGTTCTCGCGCTTGTCCCACAGCGACAGCGCCCTCAGCGTCTTCTCGATATGCGCGGGATCGGGCGCCTTGCCGAACAGGCCGCGGCTGAACGACACGGTCGCCCATACGGTTTCGAACGCGTCGGTCGTCAGTTCCTGCGGTACGAGGCCGATCATTTCGCGGGCCGCGCGGTAGTGATCGCGGATGTCGTGGCCGCCGACCGTCACGCGGCCCGAGGTCGGCGTGACGATGCCGCAGATCGAGCCGATCAGCGTCGTCTTGCCGGCGCCGTTCGGCCCGAGCAACGCGAAGATCTCGCCGGGGCGGATGTCGAGGGTCACGTGCTTCAGCGCCTGGAAGCCGGACGCGTAAGTCTTGGAGAGGTCGGAGACGGAAAGGATCGGTTGCATGCTCACGGATGGCACGGCCGGCCGGCGCAACGGTGTGCGCCGCGCGTGCCCGGCGCCGCCGCCGCTGCGAAGCGGCCGGGGCCGGGGACGGCATGGCGAACGGGCGTCATGTCGAACGGCGTTGTGGTGCGGGATCGCGGGATCGCCATATTAGCAATCGACAGATGGAAATGCATTCTCGTGGAAAGGGCGAGCATTGCCGGTGCCGGATTGGTGCGAATTGACGGCGCATTACCCAATAACGTGGGTGATTTATTTGCGGCTTGCGAACAATGAGCGCCATTTTCCGCGAACAGGGAGGCGATCGCGTGTCCGCCCGGATGCGGCGCGGCCGGCCGGCCGACTGTGCTGCCCGAAGCCTGTCGCGCCGTACCGGGACGGCGTGTGCCGCGCTCGCGATAATGCGTTCCTTTCATCGTTTACGGAGCGAAACGCATGTCTTTGATCGATTTCAAATCCGTAGCGGCCGCACAGGCCGTCGCGTGGAAATCCACGATCGTCGGCGAGGTCGGGCCGGCCAGGATCAAGGTGCTGCGCATGGATGCGCAGGCTTACGAAGCGGAAGTGCACGACTACAACGAGGGGCTGCTGGTGCTCGACGGCCGGATGATGCTCGAGGTCGGGGGCGAGACGGTTGTCGTCGAGGCCGGGCAGATGTACCTGGCGCTCGCCGGCACGCCTCACGCGGTGCTGCCGGGCAGCCACGGCACGCTCGCGATCGTCGACGTATGAGGTTGCGCTGCAGCATGCGGGCGGAGCGTCGAGGGCCGGCCGGCAAGGCAGAGCGTGGATCGGCCATGGTTATTCAAACGCGTGTTACACGGGCCATGTATTTGTCTGAGCAAATAAATTGAAGGCTGTTTGAAAATCTGTCAAATCCCCGGCACGCACTGCGATTGCGCGGTTTCGGCCGTTTGGAACTCTGCATCCATTTACTTGTAGGAATCGTCCGATCATAGTCTCGTCAAACGACGCATCACGATAACGAATCAAGCGTACGGATGGAGACCAATTGATGAGACGCCTATCCGCGGGGCCAGTCGGACTGCCGTTTCCCGTTTTTTCGCTGAACGCAGGCGCGATGCAGGTCGCGTACCTGCGTTGTCATACCGCCGTGTAGCGGCGAACCACATCCCGTTTCGATTGTTCTCACGGCGCCGTGCCGCATGACGGCGCCGCGGGAGAGCGCTTGCCTGCCGCCGCGGCGCGTGCCGCATTTGCCTGACCGGCATCGCGGCAACCTGGCGCACACCGTCATGCGCCGCGCGTTCGTGCGGCGGCGCGATACCAACCGGCGGGCCATGCAGCCTGTCCGGACGAGACTTGTCGTACCTGAAAAGGAGGGGTTGATGATTTGCATTCCTGAATGGCGGAAAGCGATCCTGTCGTGCGCGGTCATCGCTTTGCCGTTCGTCGCCGGTTGCGGCGGCGGCGACGATCCGGGGCCGATCAACGTGCCGCAGTGCTCGGGGAGCGCATGCGGGCCGAGCGGTTCCGTCACGACGCCGCCCGTCGTCACGAAGCTGTGCCCTGACGCGCTCGATTACACGACGACGTACACGGGTGGCGCAGGCAGCGGCGAGTACGTGAAGGTGAAGTTCGACACGACGAAGATGACTTACCAGATGCAGTTCATCGAATCGTCGGTGCCGACATCGGCAGGGCAGGTCAACAACACGCGCGCAGGCCTGACGATCAGCGGCGCGTTCCATCATCCGACCACGCTCCCGACCGCCGAGCAGAACCGCTGTGCGTTCGTGCTCGACAGCGGTGCGACGAGCGACGGCGCGTATTCGGTGACGATCAACCGTGCGGATCCGCCGATGCTGTTCGTCGGCAATGGCGTGGTGGGCGGCGGGATTCCGGGGGCGACGATTGCGTTCGCCGGTATCCCGCTGCTCCCGGGCATCACGCTCGGCGTCGTACCGTCGCGCACCTTCGATTTCTATCCGTTCATCGGCTTCACCGACACCGAAACCGACTTCACGAAAGTGGCGGGCAACTACAACGAGGTCGGCATCCATCTGTCGCCGATCGGCGGTGATGGTCAGAGCCCGACCGGGCCGGTCGGCTGGGAGCCCGACGTCGTCAACTGGAATCAGACGTTCAATGCGGACGGTTCGTGTTCTATCACGCAGGGCAGCGACTACTCGTGTCAGACGACCGGGACGCCGTGGGCGCAGCGCAAGAACGCGGACGGATCGGCAGACAATGTATTCGTGAGCAATCCGGTGGGGCAGGGGTATCCGATCGCGGGGCAGGGCTCGACGCTGATCATTGCACCGAGTCAGGCGAAAGGCATCATGATCGTCGGCAGGCTGAACGGCGTACTTGTGCCGATCGTGATTCGTGTCGGCTATACGCACGTCGATACGGTCAATCTGTTCGCATCGGTCGCCGATGCCGAAGTCGGCATCTCGATGCTGGCGTCGACGAAAGCGATTGCCGCGAACTCCCTGAAGGGGGGATATATCGGTGCGACCAGCGCATCCGCATGCGGCGTTGTGACATCCAGCGGTCAGGCGAACAAGGTGACGTCGCCGGGGCCGAGCTTCAACCCGAACATGCCGCACCCAGACCTGCCCGGTGTCTTCACCAATAACACCTTCTATTCGGTAGCAGGCAGTTGCGATGACGGCACGGCCGTCTCGACGATGGCCGCGAACTATACGTCCACGCTGTTCCAGGGCAGTACCGCGGCGTTCATCGATCCGCAGACGTCGGGGGTGACCTCGCAGTTCGGGCTCGACTACACGCAGGCGACGCCCGGCAAGATCAAGGTCACGGCCACGCAGGACTTCAACGCGAAGGGCGCGAGCGGCAACGTGGCGATCTTCAAGAAGGGCGACACGGGCTGGCTCGTGACGGCCGGCAATGTCTACGCGATGGTCGTCAACAACAGCCAGGTCAACCCGTTCTTCACGGTCGGCGCGTTCGTCCAGTGACCCTGTATTGAACACGTAACACCGGCGGCGCATGCGTCGCCGCCGGCGAATCGAATTTCAAGAGGATTCCTATGAATTTGAAGCAATGGATGGCCGCGGCATCGCTCGCGCCCGTGCTGGCTGCGTGCGGCGGAGACGGCGACCCGCCGCCCGCGCCGGTGGTCCGGCTGTGCCCGCAGACGATCGACTACAACACGGTGTTCATCGGCGGCTCGGGATCGGGCGAACTCGTGAAGGTGCAGCTCGACACGACGAAGATGACGTACCGGATGACCTATCTCGCGTCGCCGGTGCCGACCACGACGGGCACCGTGCAGCCGACGCGCGATACTGCGCCCGCCAATGTGGTCGACGGCACGCTGGCCGACGAGACGGGGCTGCCGACGGTGAAGCTGAACCAGTGCACGTTCCGGATGCAGAACGCGAGCCTCGACCCGAGCCGGCCGGCGCGGCTGTTCCTCGGCGAAGGCGTGCTGGGCGGCGCGATCCCCGGCGCGACGATCCAGTTCGACGGCGTGATCGGCGTCGGCAAGATCCCGAAGACGACGTTCCCGTACTACCCGTTCATCAGCTTCTCGTCGCTGGAAACCGACCTGACGAAGATCGCCGGCAAGTACAACCAGCTCGGCTACCACCAGGTGCCGTCGCAAAGCTTCCAGCCGGTGGCGCTCGACCAGCAGGTGACGATCAACGCGGACGGCAGCTACGTCGAGACCGACAACTTCGGCAAGAAGAACGGCGGGCAGCCGCTCGCGTCGAGCGCGACCGTGAACCAGCCGTTCACGCTGCGTCCGGATGCGCCGGCGTTCCAGTCGCTCAACTACCTGCCGCAGATTCCGCCGACGCTCGCGGCGGTCGATCCCGCGAAGGCCGGCAAGGGGATCCTGATCGTCGGCAAGCTGCGCAACCAGCTCGTGCCGATCTTCATCCGCACCGGCGCGGCGAATGCGGACCTGACGCAGGGCTCGCCGAGCGCGGACGACGAATCGGGCATCTCGTTCCTGAGCCCGCAGACGGCGATCACGCAAGGCTCGCAGAACGGCGAGTACACGGGTGTCGACAGCGCGTTCAACTACCGCGCGACCGCGCTCGTCGGCGCGCAGGCCACGCTGCTCGATCCGTTCAACGCGTCGCAGGCCGCGCTCACGCGTGCACTGAACCTCGATTTCACGCAGAAGGTGCCGGGTGTCGTCACGACCGTGCATGCGGATGCGGCGTCGGGGCCCGCGACCGGCAAGTTCGTGTTCACCGGCGGCGTGTTCGGGTTCCTCGACATGAACGATACGAGTAATCCGTACTTCACGGTCGGCGCCTTCGTGCAGTGACGCAAGCCCGGATGGAGACACGGCGGCGCCGCGCGAAAGCGCGCGGCGCCCGGACAGAACGAGAAGGAGACTTCATGAAGAAGCTGATTGTCGCGGGTGTCGTCGCAGGCGTATCGACGCTCGCATCGGCCCAGCAGGCGGGCGACAACGTCGCGACGCTGGGCTGGTTGCACATCATGCCGCAGGATTCGACCAACGGGCTCACGACGAATCTCGCCGGCATGCCGATCAACGGGCCGCTGCGCCTGCCCGGGTCGTTCACGTCGCCGGGCACGAGCCTGACTGTCAACAACGCCGATACGGTCGGCCTGACGCTCACGCACTTCTTTACCGACCACATCGCGGTGACGTCGGTGCTCGGCGTGCCGCCCGAGTTCACGCTGACCGGGCACGGCACGATCAAGCCGCCGGGCCCGTCCGGCGCGCTGGGCAGCGTCAACATGGACAACCCGGCCAACCAGCCGGCCGTGAAGAACGCAAGGCAGTGGAGCCCGACGATCATTCTGCAGTACTACTTCAATTCGCCGACGGCGAAGTTCCGCCCGTTCGTCGGGATCGGTGTGGCCTACAGCTGGTTCAGCAACATCGAACTGAACGGCAACTTCGCGAAGGACATCAACGAAAACCTCGGCAGCGTGCTCGCGGCGGGCGCCGGCAAGCCGGGGCCGACGTCGGTCGAGGGCAAGGCGTCGTCGTCGTTCACGCCGGTCTACAACGTGGGCGCGAGCTACGCGATCGACAAGCACTGGGGGCTGACGGCGACGCTGACGTACATGCCGCTGAAGACCTACTCGTCGCTCGTGATCAAGGCGGCCGACGGTTCGACGCTCGCCACCACGCGCACGCGGTTGAAGGCGGATCCGCTGATCACGTTCGTCGGGATTTCCTACAAGTTCTGAGCCGTCCGGCGCGCATGACGCGCACCGGCGGCTTCCTGCGACCGTCGGGCCGGAACGATCCGGCCGGGCGGTCGCGTTCCTGGCGGCGTGCCGCCATTTGTGAAGAGAGGGGGCAGTTCAAATGAGCATTCGCAAAATCGTATCGCTTGTTGCTGCAGTGGCTTTCACCGCGGTTTCCGCCGCGCCTGCTTTCGCAGTCACCGTTTCGCGGGCTGATGGTCAGCCGATGAACCCGAATGGCGAGCCGTTCTCGGCGACCGGGCTCACGAACCTCAGCAAGGGCGCGATCAGCGCAGGCTGTACCGCGACGTTCAACGGCACGATCACGTCGACCGGCATCGTCAACATCACGTCGACGACGTTCTCGGGCGGCGCGACATGCTCGCTGATCAACGGCAGCGCGAGCAGCACGTCGCCGTGGACGGGGCAGGCCGACAGCACGACGCAATTGTCGATCAACAACGTGAAGGTGAACGTCACGCTGCTCGGCACCTGCGGGCCGAGCAAGGTTGTCACGACGTGGAGCGATACGAACTCTTCGCTGACGTTCAATAACGCCACGCTGACGCCGGATTGCACGGTGGGCGGCACGGTGCTGACGTCGCCGAAGTTCCACGTGCAGTAAGCGTCGCGGATCGAAGCGGGTACCCGCCGCGCGCGAGGGTCGCGCGACAGGTGCGGCGGGTATTCGCGGTTTCGATGGGTTTGTGCCGTCGCGTGCATGGGCGCGACGGCCGGATTCATTCGGCAGAGCGGTCGGGTTTCTCGTGTAAGGCCGCCATATATCAAGAGAGAGGCCGTACAGATGAACATTCGTCAAATTGCATCGCTTGTTGCTGCAGTGGCATTCACCGCAGGTTCGGCCGCGCCTGCTTTTGCAGTGACCGTTTCGCGCGTGGACGGCCAGCCGATGAATCCGAACGGCGAGCCGTTTTCCGCGTCGGGGCTCACGTCGGTCCAGAAGGGAGCGTTCAGTCCGATCTCCTGTACGACGACGGTCAACGGCACGGTCACGCCGACCGGCATCGTCAACATCACGTCGACCCAGTTCACCGGCGGCACATTGTGCGTGTTGTTCACCGGTAGCGCGAGCAGTGCGGCGCCATGGACGGGAAACGTGGACAGCACGACGCAAGTGTCGATCGACAACGTGAAGCTGGACATGCGGGTGCTCGGTACTTGTGGACCGAGCAAGGTCACGACGGCGTGGAGTGATCCGGACTCGCGGCTGACGCTCAACAACGCTGTGCTGACGCCGGATTGCACGGTGAACGGCTGGATCATGACGTCGCCGAAGTTCCACGTGCAGTAAGCGTCGAGAGTCGAAGCGGGGAACTCGCCGTTCACGAAGGCCGTGCGGGATGTACACGGGTTGCCGCTTCGTCGATGCGCTCGAGCCGTCTTCCGTGTCAGCGTGACGACAGGCTGGCCGCACGTATCGCGATCCGATGCGTGTGGCGTTGCAGGATCGGTACGGCGTACCGCGCCATCCGATTCGACTGAATTACCACTATTCCAAATTGGCCAGAACTATCCCGGAAGACCCATGCTTACCGATCCAGCAAAGTATGGCGATGCCCGCGGCGCGACGCCTGACCGGCTGCGCACAGCCGCGTGGCTGCAGTACCTGATCGAACATCTCGACGCTGCCGCTTGCGTAGCGATGGCGGCCGATGCCGGCGACACGACCGTCGCCGCGTCGCAGGCGATACGCATGCGGACAGGCGCGAATCTGTCGCGTGACGCAACGGCCGTGCTTCACGGGCTCGCGCCGTGGATCGCATCGGATGGCAGCGCCTGTGCATGCGACCTGACCGACCCGCACGGCGCATGCTCGCATGTGCCTTCGATGCAGCAGCTCGCCGAAGCCGAACGCAGTTGTCCCGGCTCGCGTGCCGTGTTCGACACCGCGCACGGCGTGATCGATGCGTGCGCATTCGACGATCCCGATGTCGGCTGGGCCGCACTCGAGCGGATTGCCAGCGGTCTCGAATGCAGCGGGGGGGATGCCGGCACATGCACCGCACATGAGACGGGCGTGCAGGGCGACACGCTGCCTGCGAAGAACCTGAGAGACAGGCTCGCCGTCATCGCGGCGGCGAGCGGAGAAACGTCGACCCTGCCGGGCGCCGTCATCGACGCGATCGTGCTGCGTGTATGCGGGCCGCGCGACGATGCATCGCGCATCGACGAGATGGCTGCGCTCGTGACGTTCTCGGCCGTGATCGCTGCCGGCAACGGGATCTCCATTGCCGCGTATGGCGGTGAGCACAACCTCGTCGCACGGGCGATCCGCACGCATCGCGCCGATCTCGCGTCGGTGGACGGGCTGCTCGCGGCGTTATCCGTATGCAGGCTGGATCAACTCGTCGGCGCGGGCAGCTTTTGGGCTTATTACCTGCTGGCGGGTATCGCGATCGCAGCGCCTGACGCCGTGCGGGAAATCGGTCGCCGCTTTCATGGCGACGAGTGGCAGGCGTGCCTCGATCACGTGCTCGCGTGGCCGGCGGTCAGCCGCTTCGGGCCGAAGGAGGACGTCGCGTTCGATCACCTGCGTGGCGCAATGAGCCTGACATCGCGATGGAATCCGATCGTCCGCGGGAAGCGGATGCGGAAGCGGGCCGGTGTAGCGCCCTGATTCCACGAGCAAGGGGGCAAGGCCGGCTGACGCGCCAGCTTTTCCGAAGCCTCTTTCGAGGTAATCCGCAAGGATGCCAAACGATTCGCGTACGCGCATCCTGATTCGCGCGCCATGCCGGACCCCGTTCGCTCACGCGAACGGGCATCGGGCGGCAGCGCGCCGAGCCGTCATGCCGTCACCAGTCCACACTGGCCGCACACCGCACCATCCATCCCGCCTGCGCCCCCCGATTCCGGCGCCATCGCCCGAACGCAGTATGATTCCGCAGACGATGCCGGCGACCGCTTCGACGTCACTGCCCGCCCGCGTCGCCGAAGAATTGCCAAGCTTGCTGTAAGCCGGACGCAAACAGCCGCCGTGTGAGAGCGCCGCCGCGAACCCGCGTTCCGACCACCTTCATCGAAACGGTCAGTCAGATGTCAAAGCAAAACAAGAAGATCCTCCTCCTGAGCGTCAGCGCCGGCGCCGGCCATACCCGAGCGGCCGAGGCGATCCGCGCATTCGCCGACCATCATCCCGCCGGCATCGAAGCCACCCACCTGGACGTGATGGATTTCGTGTCCACCGGCTTCCGCAAGCTGTACACCGATCTCTACATCAAGCTCGTCAGCAGCCAGCCGGCGCTGTGGGGCTACCTGTACCAGAAGACGGACGAAGTCGATCCCGCCGCGCCGTCGCAGAAGATCCGGCGTGCGATCGAACGGCTCAATTGCAGGGCGCTGATCGCGGAGATCGAACGCCAGCGCCCGGACGCGATCATCTGCACGCACTTCCTGCCGGCCGAGCTGCTGTCGCGCGAGATCCGCAAGGGGCGCGTCGACACGCCGGTGTGGGTGCAGGTCACGGATTTCGACCTGCACAGCATGTGGGTCGTGCCGAACATGCGCGGTTATTTCGCGGCCAACGACGAGATCGCGTGGCGCATGCATGCCCGCGGCATGGCGCCTGAAACGGTGCACGTCAGCGGCATCCCGATCATGCCGGCGTTCGGCCAGCCGCTCGATCGCGCGGCCTGTGCGGCCGAGTACGGCCTCGATCCCGCGCGCCCGACCTTCCTGATGATGTCCGGCGGCGCGGGCCTCGGCGGGCTCGACGTGCTGGCGGCGCGCCTGCTCGGGATGGACGCCGACTTCCAGCTGATCGCGCTGGCCGGCAAGAACCAGGCGATGCTGGCGTCGTTGCAGGAACTGGCCGCGCAACATCCGGGCCGGTTGTTTCCGCAGGGCTTCACGCAGCAGGTCGAGCGCCTGATGGCCTGCGCCGACCTCGTCATCACGAAGCCGGGCGGCCTGACGACGTCCGAATGTCTCGCGATGCAGTTGCCGATGATCGTCAACTCGCCGATTCCGGGCCAGGAAGAGCGCAATGCGGATTTCCTGCTCGAACAGGGTGTCGCGCTGAAGGCGATCGACGACGACGCGCTCGTCTACCGGATCCGCGCGCTGCTGCAGGCGCCGGAGCGTCTCGCCGACATGCGCCGCCGCCTCGCGCCGCTCGGCCGGCCGCTTGCCGGCCGCTTCGTGCTCGATCGCGTGCTGGGCCTGGAGCCTGCCGCATGAGCGTCGCGCGCTTCGTGCCGACGCGCCATACGCTGTTTGTCGTTGCATGGGTCGTGTTGCTCGCGTATTTCTTCGCGAACGTGGAGATCCAGATCGAAGGCAGCGCGGGCTGGGCGGCCAACCTGCCGACGTGGCGCATCGAGCATCACTGGCTGCTCGACATCTTCTGGGGCGGCCGGCCGATGACCGGCTACCACGCGTGGGTCTTCCCGTTCGTCGCGCTGTTCTTTCACTGGCCGGCCGTGTTCAACCGACGGTGGTCGTGGCGCATCGAAGCGCGGATCGTCGCGTGCATCATGGTGTTCTGGCTGACCGAGGATTTCCTGTGGTTCGTGCTGAATCCGGCCTACGGTCTCGCCCGCTTCAATCCCGCCAACGTGCCGTGGCATATCCACTGGTTCGGCGTGGCACCGACCGACTACTGGACGATGAGCGCCGCCGCGATCGTGCTGTTCATTCTTTCCCGCGAGCGCAAGCGCGCGTTTTACTGATCCCCGACCCGACATGAAACTCGCCTTCATCGCCGCGCTCTCCGTCACGCTCGCCGGGCTCGTGCAGCCGGCCCATGCGGACCCGGCCTCCGAGGTGTCCGCCCGGCCGAGGCCGATCAAATGGGCGCAGGGCGTGACCGATGCGCATGTAAACAACCTGCATCGCATCACGCCGACGCTGTACCGCAGTGCGCAGCTGTCGCGCGCGGATGTGCCGGAACTGCAGAAGCTCGGCATTCGCAAGGTCATCAGCTTCCGTTCGTTTCACGCGGACGACAGCATCCTGGCCGGCACGCAGATCAAGATGCAGCGCATCCGGATCAACACCTGGGACATCCGCGACGAAGACATGGTCGCGGCGCTGAAGGCGCTGCGTACGGCCGACCAGGATGGCCCCGTGCTGATCCACTGCCAGCACGGTGCCGATCGTACCGGCCTCGTGTCGGCGTTGTACCGGATGGTGTACCAGGGCTGGACGCGCGAGCAGGCGCTCGACGAGCTGCAGCATGGCGGCTACGGGTTCCATCCGATCTGGCAGAACATCACGAACTATCTGAAGCGCGTGGATGTCGAGCGGTTGCGGCAGGAGGTCAATAGCGGCTGAGCCCGACCTGCGAGGACCAGCTCCCGACGTCACCGTAGCGCTCGGCGCTCGACTTTGCTGCAGCAGCAGAAAGCCGACTTTCCCGGCATGCAGCCGGCTCTTCACCCACGAGCTGCAGCAAAGCCCAAGCAGCCGGTCGGCTCCACCACGATCCTCGAAGAGGCGCGAACAAGGCCGTGCACCCGTGCAACACGGAATGCGGCCTTTGCACTGCCCCGGATCGTTCGCGCAGCCGCGGGGCGATCTGATCGACCGCATCTTTGAGGGGAAGCCACTTAAATCCAACATACTGTGGCTAAGCGGGTAATTTTGCCGATAAAACGCAGAATTAAAGAATTAGCCTCCTTGAGCCAAGGTGGCGTTAATTCTATAATTTTGGGTGTTAACCGGCATGGAAAGGGTGTAAGACGCACTATGTTGGATTTAAGCTTCAGCAAGCCGAGCGAGGTCGTCAAGCGACTCTGCGAGCGCCTGCGCACCGAGCGTCTGGCTGCGGGCATGACGCAGTCGGATCTTGCGGGGCGTGCCGGCATCGCGACCAACACCGTGTCGAACCTGGAGGCCGGGCGCAATGTCGGCTTCGAGGCCGTGGTCCGGGTGGCGATGGCGCTCGGCCGGATCAAGGAGCTCGAAGGCCTGTTCCAGCCAAAGCTGGACAGCATCGAGGACATTCTGCGCTACGAGAAATCAGCCAAGCGCCTCCGTACGAGGAGGAAATCCGGCGATGCCTGAACAAGTGAATGTTTTCTATGAGGGCTGGGGGGAGCGGTGGCTTTGGGGCACGCTGGTCTCCACGACTGCGCTGACCGGTCGCCCGCTGATCGTGTTCGAGTACAGCAACGAGGCGAGGCAGAGGGGCCTGGAGCTGTCTTTGTACACATTGCCGCTGGAGGGGCCCCGGTTGCGGCGAGATTTCCCGGTTCATCAATTGCAACTGCCGGGGCCTGTCTATGACGCGTTGCCGGACGGGTGGGGCATGCTGCTGATGGACCGTATGTTCCGGCGTCGTGGGCTCAACACGGCGCGCATTGGCGCCCTGGAGCGGTTGGCGTATATCGGCAGCAACGCGATGGGGGCCATGGCGTTCGAACCCGTCGCACCCGAAGGGGAAGCGCCGGACGCCCACATCCCGCTGGAACAGCTTGCTGCCGAAATTCAGGACGTGCTCCATGGTGAAGGGGGTGAGTTCCTGCAGACGTTGCTGCGGGTGGGCGGCTCGCCCCAAGGTGCACGGCCCAAGGTCCTGATCTATCGCGATCCGCAAACCGGCGGGTTGACCACGGCCGCCACACCGGGCTTCGAAGCCTGGCTGGTCAAGTTCCCCGCAAGAGACGAGCACGCCGAGGTGTGCGCCATCGAGATGGTCTACGCCGAATGTCTGCGCAGATGTGGCATCGAGACTCCGGACACGCAGTACTTCAGTTTGCCCAATGGGCTGGCGGCGTTCGCCAGCAAGCGCTTTGATCGGCATGAGGGATCGCGTGTCCCCATGCAGAGTCTCGCGGCGTTTACGGGGGCCGATTACCGGCATGCGGGTTCGCTGGACTACCTCAACTTCTTGCGGGCGACCCGGATCTGTACCAACGACGTGCGAGAGATGAGGAGGGCCTTCGAGCGCGCCGTCTTCAACGTCGCGTTCAACAACCGCGACGACCATCCCAAGAACTTCGCCTACGTCATGGCGCCACATGGTCAGTGGAAACTGGCGCCGGCCTACGATGTGACCTTCTGCGAGGGGCCCGGTGGATATCACCAGATGGACGTGATGGGGGAGGCACTGGAGATTTCCTGCACGCACATGCTTCGGCTTGCCGAGGAAGCCGAAGTGCCCCACGACGTTGCCGGCAGGATGATCGACGACATTTGCGAAGTGGCCGGTCAATTCTCGGGCATGGCCGAGAACATGTACCCGCGGATCATTACTCGAGATACCCTGCGCACGATCCAGGGCCGCATCAACGAGAACGTTGGCCTGCTTCGCCAGGCTCCCGTGGGGCGCGCTCGCCGGTGAGGATGCACGTAAAAACGCCGCCGACAATCCCTGTCGGCGGCGCTTCGTCAGTATATTGATGAGCGGGCAGTGCGTCCGCCGTCGTCAAACCGTCTCCGGCTGCCGCACGGCCTTCGCGACATTCCGCGCCATCGCCCCGTTCGCGACGAAATAAGGCACGTCCACGCGCGCGAGTGGTTGCTTGCCACGAATCTTGTCCGCGATTTTCTCCGCGATCATGATCGTCGGCGCATTGAGGTTGCCGGTCGTGATGATCGGCATGATCGACGCATCGACCACGCGCAGCCCTTCCAGCCCGTGCACGCGGCCTTCTTCGTCGACCACCGCCATATCGTCGTAACCCATCTTGCACGAGCACGACGGATGGAACGCGGTTTCCGCGCGGGCCCGCACGAACGCGTCGAGTTCCTTGTCGGTCTTGCAGTCCGCGCCCGGGTTCAGCTCGCGGCCACGATAGCGGTCGAGCGCCGGCTGCCGCATGATTTCACGTGTCGCGCGGATCGCATCGCGGAACTCGCGCCAGTCGAGCGCTTCGGCCATGTAGTTGAACAGGATGCTCGGGTGCTGGTTCGGATCGCGCGAGCGCAGCTTCACGCGGCCGCGGCTCGGCGAGCGCATCGAGCCGACGTGTGCCTGGAAGCCGTGCATCTCGATCGCGTTCGAGCCGTTGTAGTTGATCGCTACCGGCAGGAAGTGGTACTGGATGTTCGGCCACAGGTCGTCGTCGCGCGTGCGGATGAAGCCACCCGCCTCGAAATGGTTGCTCGCGCCGAGGCCCGTACCGTTCAGCATCCATTCGAGGCCGATCTTCGGCTGGTTCCACCACTTCAGCGCCGGGTACAGGGAGACGGGCTCCTTGCACTCGTACTGGATGTACATCTCCAGGTGATCCTGCAGGTTCTGGCCGACACCGGGCAGGTCGAGCACGACGGGAATGTCGAGCTCCTTCAGCCACGCGCCGGGGCCGACGCCCGAGCGCTGCAGCAGTTGCGGGGACGCGATCGCGCCGCTGCACACGAGCACTTCGCGGCGCGCATGCGCGGTCGCGCGTTCGTTGCCGCGCAGGTACGTGACGCCCGATGCGCGCTTGCCGTCGAACAGGATGCGGTCGGCGAGCGCATGCGTGACGATCTCGAGGTTCGGCCGTGCACGCGCCTGGTCGAGGTAGCCGCGCGCGGTGCTCGCCCGGCGGCCCTTCGGCGTGACGGTGCGGTCCATCGGGCCGAAGCCTTCCTGCTGATAGCCGTTCAGGTCGTCGGTGCGCGGATAACCGGCCTGCACGCCCGCGTCGACCATCGCCTCGAACAGCGGGTTCACGCCCGGCTTGCTGGTCGTAACCGACACGGGGCCGCTGCCGCCGTGATAGTCGTTCGGGCCGACGTCGCGCGTCTCGGCTTTCTTGAAGTACGGCAGGCAGTCGAGATACGTCCAGTTCTCGAGGCCCTTGTGCGTCGACCAGTTGTCGTAGTCGAGCGCGTTGCCGCGGATGTAGCACATCCCGTTGATCAGCGACGAGCCGCCGAGCCCCTTGCCGCGCCCGCATTCCATCCGGCGGTTGTCCATGTGCGGCTCGGGGTCGGTTTCGTACGCCCAGTTGTAGCGGCGGCCCTGCAGCGGATAGGCGAGCGCCGCCGGCATCTGCGTGCGGAAGTCGAAGCGGTAGTCGGGGCCGCCCGCTTCGAGCAGCAGCACCGTCACGTCCGGATCTTCCGTCAGGCGCGTTGCGAGCACGTTGCCCGCGGAACCCGCGCCGCAGATGATGTAGTCGTATTCGCGTGTCGTCATGACGGTCAATCTCCTTTCGTGATCCTTAAAACACCGGGTTGTAGCGGCCGAGCTCGACCTGCACCGACTTGATTCGAGTGTAGTGCTCGAGCGTCGTGATGCCGTTCTCGCGTCCGACACCGGATTGCTTGTATCCGCCAACCGGCATCTCGGCCGGCGATTCGCCCCACGTGTTGATCCAGCAGATGCCGGCTTCGAGGCGATGGATCGTGCGGTGCGCGCGCGACAGGTTCTCCGTCACCACGCCGGCGGCGAGCCCGTAGTGCGTGTCGTTCGCGCGCGCAATCACTTCGTCTTCCGATTCGAAATCGAGGATGCTCATCACCGGCCCGAAGATTTCCTCGCGGACGATCTTCATGTCGTCGCGGCAATCGCCGAACACGGTCGGCGCGACGTACTGGCCGCCGCCGAAGTGGCCGTCCGTCAGGCGCGTGCCGCCCGCGAGCAGCTTCGCGCCTTCGGCCTTGCCGCTTTCGATGAAGCCGAGCACCTTGTCGAGCTGCGCGGCCGATACGAGCGGGCCGAAGTTGGTATCGGCGTCGGTCGGCTTGCCCACGCGGATGCGTTTCACGCGTTCGAGCACCTTCTGCGTGAACGCGTCCTTGACCGAACGGTGCACGAACACGCGCGTGCCGTTGGTGCAGACCTGGCCCGAGCTGAAGAAGTTGGCGGTGACCGCGATGTCGGCCGCACGGTCGAGATCCGCATCGTCGAACACGATCAGCGGCGACTTGCCGCCGAGCTCCATCGTCACTTCCTTCAGCGACGATGCGCCGGCCAGCGACATCACCTTCTTGCCCGTCTCGACGCCGCCGGTGAACGACACCTTCGCGATGTCCGGATGGCCCGTCAGCAGCGCGCCGACCGAGCCGTCGCCCTGCACGACGTTGAACACGCCGGCCGGCACACCGGCTTCCGTGTAGATCTCCGCGAGCTTCAGCGCGGTGAGCGGCGTGACTTCGCTCGGCTTGAACACCATCGCGTTGCCGGCCGCGAGCGCGGGTGCCGTCTTCCAGCACGCGATCTGGATCGGGTAGTTCCATGCGCCGATGCCCGCGCACACGCCGAGCGGCTCGCGCCGCGTGTAGACGAACGATTCGGCGCGCAGCGGCACCTGCAGCCCTTCGATCGCGGTGGCGAGGCCCGCGTAGTACTCGATCACGTCCGCGCCGGTGACGATGTCGACCGCGAGCGTCTCGGCGATCGGCTTGCCTGTGTCGCGCGTTTCCAGCGCCGCGAGCTCGTCGTTGCGCTCGCGCAGCAGGTCGACCGCGCGGCGCAGGATGCGCGAGCGCTGCATCGCGGTCATCGCGGCCCATTCACGCTGGCCTTCCTGCGCGGATGCAACCGCGCGATCGACGTCGGCCGCGCTGGCCTGCTGCACCTGCGCGAGCAGTTCGCCGGTGGCGGGGTCGAAGGTGTCGAAAGTCTTGCCGCTCGTGGCGTCGACGTAACCGCCACCGATGTAGAGGCGCTGCAAACCGAATACGGACATGAGGATCTCCTTGAGGGCGACTGCGTCGCGCGTCAGTCGGACGCGAGCAGCAGGTCGATGTAATCGTGGGCGAGCTTCAATGCAGCCCGGGTGTCGATCGGGCCGCCGGCGAGTGCGCCGCGCAGCCACAGGCCGTCGATCAGCGCGGCGAGGCCGCTGGCCGCTTCGCGCGCTTGCGTGCGGGGCAACGCCTTCGCGAATTCCGCGCACAGGTTCGAATGGAGGCGCCGCGTGTTGACGTGCTGCAGGCGCTTGAGCATCGGGTCGTGCATGCTCTGCGACCAGAACGCGAGCCACGTCTTCATGACGGGTGCGCTCACCTGTGTGTCGTCGAAGTTCGCGGCGACGATCGCGCGCAGCCGCGAGCGCGGGTCCTTGTGTGCCGCCACGCGGCGGCGCGTGGTGGCCGACCACAGGTCGCGCAGCACGTGCCGCATCGTCGCTTCGAGCAGGCCGTCCTTGTCGCCGAAGTAGTGGCTGACGATACCCGTCGAGATGTTCGCGCGCTGCGCGACGGACGCGAGCGTCGTGCCGGGCAGGCCCGCTTCGTCGATCGAACGCAGCGTGGCGTCGATCAACTGTGCGCGGCGAATCTCCCGCATTCCGACTTTCGGCATCGCGACTCCCTTCGCCCGGACGGGCCGTCCATGGAAGTCGAGAGCTTAGCGGTTTTTTATTGATCGTTCAATCAACAAAAAATCGGGGTCTGACGGTGACGACGGGTGCCGGGCAGACGAAAGGGCAGTCGGCCGAGCGTTGTGCAGGTGCGGAAAAATAATCGAAAGATGGTTAAGAAAACAGAAGTTTGTTTAAAACGCTTTCTGAAGTCGGCAATCAATCCGGTTAATCGTTGCGGGTGTCGAAGCGATTACGGAATGAAAGAATATTGAGCTATGTGATATTCGGTGAAATATCGAAGTCGGACGAAGAAACGACGTCACGATTCATTCATGAAAATCCGTTTGAAATAAACGAATGAAACGGATCAAGTCATTGATTTGCAATGAATAATGCATGGTAAGGCGGGCTTGGGCCGGCGCTCCGCAAACGATTGCGGTCACCCTCGAAAGGATTCCGCTTACCATAAAAAATGACGGAATAATTTGAAGCGGCGGTATTTCCCGACAGAGTAGAGGGTATCGTTGGAATGACTTGAGTCAGTAATATTGTCCGTATTAGTATGGCGCCGCACTACGAGGAATGAATCGATGCCGCCGGTATTGCCGCGGTGCATTGGCCAATCGCGCGATTCGGATTGCGCGCGAAAACCGGCGCAGCCATTGCGCACCTGCAGCATGCCGCGACGTCGAGACGCCGCATCCACCGGAGAACGACGATGCTGACCGAAAAACACGTGGTCCCGCTACCGAATGGTCTGAAGGTCTACGTCGAACGGAACGTGTTCGACCCGGCGTTCGACACGGCGATGCTCGTCAACGGCGCGCTCGCGACGACCGCGTCGTTCGGGCAGACCGTCCAGTATCTCGGCGAGCGGATGAACACGATCTGCTTCGACCTGCCGTACGCGGGGCAGTCGCGCCAGCACAACCCGGGCTGCTTCATCCTGACGAAAGACGACGAAGCCGCGATCCTGCAGTACCTGGTCGAGCGTTTCGCGCCGGCCTACCTCGTGTCGGTGTCGTGGGGCGGCGTGGCGTCGCTGTTCGCGCTCGCGCGCGGCTGCCCGAGCGTGCGGCGCGCGGCGATCTGCTCGTTCTCGCCGTTCCTGAACGACGCGATGGTCGACTACGTGACGCGCGCCCGCGACCACATCGCGGCCGGCGAGAACCTGAAGGCCGCGCAGTTGCTGAACGACACCGTCGGCCGCTATCTGCCGCGCATCATGAAGCTGTACAACTACCGCTATCTCACGCGCCTGCCGCGCGACGAGCAGGACCAGGTCGCGTTCCACGTCGACCAGATCCTGTCGCTGCAGCCCGAGCGCTACCTCAGCGAGTTCTCGAACATCGGCTGCGAGCTGCTGTTCCTGAACGGCGAGCGTGACGAATACACGACGCCCGCCGACGTGCGCCAGCTCGGCGCGCACGTGCCGCGCGCGCGGTTCGCGACGGTGCCGGACGCCGGCCACTTCCTCGACATCGAAGGCCGCGCGCAGCGCGAATACACGCGTGCGGCGCTGCTCGACTTTTTCTGCGGCGAGTCGTCGCTCGCCCCCGGCATCGCGCTCGCCGCCGCGCAGGCGTGCGTGCCCGCGCCGATGCACGCGCTGTCGTCGTGACGCCGCGCGCCGTGCGTCCGGTACGCAACGCGCATCCGAATTCCCATCCCAACGAGGCAGGCCAGCCGTGAATATCGTTCAGACCATCGCCATCGTCGTTCCGTGGGCCGCGTGGCTCGCCTACTGGATCGCCACTTCGCAAGGCGTGAAGGCGACCGTGCGCAAGGAAGCGTCGCGCTCGCGCACGCTGCAGTCGATTCCGCTGATCGTCGGCGGCGCGCTGATCATCCTGCCCGATCCGTCGTGGCAGGCACTCGTGCCCGACTGGCAGCGCTTCGGCCTGCAGGCGCAGTGCGGGCTCGCGGTGCTGGTCGCGGGCCTGCTGTTCTCGGTGTGGGCGCGGCTGCATCTCGGCACGAACTGGAGCGTGTCGGTCACGCTGAAGGAAGACCATGAACTCGTGCGCACCGGGCCGTACGCGCTCGTGCGTCACCCGATCTATACGGGCTGCCTGATCGCGCTCGCCGGTGCCGCGCTGATCGGCGGCGAATGGCGCGGCGCGATCGGCGTGCTGCTCGTGTTCGCGTCGCTCGCGTACAAGGTGCGTGTCGAGGAAAGCTGGCTGACCGGGTATTTCGGGCCGGCATACACGCAGTACCGCCGCGAGGTCGCGGCGCTGATTCCCGGCTTCTACTGATCCCCGCGAGGCGCGCGATGGCGAAGATGATCGTGACCGCGATCGGCTCGGCGGGCGACGTGCATCCGCTGCTCGGCGTCGCGCGCACGCTCGCGGCGCGCGGCCACGACGTCGTGTTCTGCACGCACGCGCCGTTCGAGTCAGCCGTGCGCCATTGCGGGTTCGAATTCGTGCCGATCGGCACCGCGGCCGAATACGAGGCCGCGATGGCGAACCCCGCGCTGTGGGATTCGCGCACGTCGTTTCGCACGCTGTGGCAGGTGATCGCGCCAACGCTGCGCCCGCACTACGACGCGCTGCGTGCGCTGGCCGACGGCGACACGGTGCTCGTCGGCACGCTGTGGGCGTTCTCCGCGCGCTTCATGCAGGAGCTGCACGGCACGCCGTATGTGTCGGTGCAGGTATCGCCGTCGACGCTGCTGTCCGCGCATGCGCCGCCGACCCACCCGCGCCTGACGATTCCCGCGCGTTGGCCGCTGCCCGTGAAGACGGCGCTGATGACACTGATCGAGCGCCAGGTGCTCGATCGCACATGCGGCCCCGCGCTCAACGCGGTGCGCCGCGATCTCGGGCTCGCGCCCGCGCGGCGCGTGCTGGGCCGCTGGCTGCATTCCACCGACGGCGTGCTGTGCCTGTTTCCCGGCTGGTTCGCGCCGCCGCAGCCGGACTGGCCGTCGAATCATCTGCAAAGCGGTTTTCCGCTGTTCAACGATATCGCGGTGCCTGACGACGATGCGGAACTCGATGCGTTTCTTGCGGCCGGCGAGCCACCCGTCGTGTTCACGGCCGGCTCGACGCTCGTCGATCACGCGGCGTATGCGCGCGCGGTGGCGGACGCGCTGCGCGCGACCGGCGCGCGCGGGATCCTGCTGACGCCGCACGATGCGGCGCCGGACGGCAACCGGTTGCTGGTGCGCCGCTTCGTGCCGATGCGCACGCTGCTGCCGCGCTGCCGCGCGCTCGTGCATCACGGCGGGATCGGCACGGCGGCGCTCGCGTTCGAAGCCGGGATCGTCCAGGTCGTCACGCCGTTCGCGCACGACCAGTTCGACAACGCGCAACGCGTTGCGGCGAGCGGCTGCGGCGTGCGCGTAGACGGCCCGATCGACGGCGCGCGTCTCGGCGCGGCGCTCGCGCACGTGCTCGACGAACCCGCGTTCGCGGTGCATGCGGAGCGCGCCCGTGCGCTGCTCGACGCCGCGCCGGACGGCTGTCGCGCGGCCGCCGATTTCATCGAACGGTTCGCGCCGAAGCGCACGCGGGCGACCGCGCGGGCCGCTGTCGCGGCGGCCGGCGCATGAGCACCGCGTCGCCGCTTCAAGGCGAGCCCGTCGCGGCGTCCGCGTTCGATGCGCCGGCCACGGCGTCGGAACCGGCCGCGCAGCCGGTGCGCGGCATCCGGCTCGCGCTGCTGACGTTCGCGCTGTCGCTCGCGACCTTCATCGAGGTGCTCGACTCGACCGTGACGAACGTCGCGGTGCCGGCCATTTCCGGCAGTCTCGGCGTCTCGAACAGCCAGGGCACGTGGGTGATCAGTTCGTATTCGGTCGCGGCCGCGATCGCGGTGCCGCTGACGGGCTGGCTCGCGCGCCGCGTCGGCGAACTGCGGCTGTTCGTCGGCGCGGTGCTGCTGTTCACGCTGACGTCGCTGCTGTGCGGGCTCGCGCGCGACCTGCACGTGCTCGTGATCTGCCGCGCGCTGCAGGGGCTGTGCTCGGGGCCGATGGTGCCGCTGTCGCAGACGATCCTGCTGCGCACGTTCCCGCCGGACAAGCGCACGATCGCGCTCGCGCTGTGGGCGATGACGGTGCTGCTCGCACCGATCTTCGGGCCGGTGGTCGGCGGCTGGATCGTCGACAACTTCTCGTGGCCGTGGATCTTCCTGATCAACTTGCCGATCGGGCTGTTCTCGTTCGCGGTCTGCACCGCGATGCTGCGCCCCGACGCGCAACGCGGCACGGCCGGCCCGATCGACGTGCCGGGCATCGTGCTGCTCGTGATCGGCGTCGGCTCGCTGCAGGCGATGCTCGATCTCGGCCATGATCGCGGCTGGTTCGGCTCGCCGCTGATCGTCACGCTGGCGGTGGTCGCGGCGCTCGCGATCGTGTCGTTGCTGATCTGGGAGGCGGGCGAGGCGCATCCCGTCGTCGACCTGAGCCTGTTCCGCGATCGCACGTTCTCGTTCTGCGTGCTGATCATCTCGCTCGGGATGATGAGCTTCTCGGTGGTCGGCGTCGTGTTCCCGCTGTGGATGCAGGCCGTGATGGGCTACAACGCGTTTCACGCGGGGCTCGCGACGGCGTCGCTCGGCGTGCTCGCGCTGGTGTTCTCGATTCTCGTCGGGCTGCATGCGCATCGCTTCGACGCGCGCGTGCTCGCGACCTTCGGCTTCCTCGTGTTCGCGGCCGTGCTCGCATGGGATGCGCATTTCACGCTGAAGATGACGTTCGCGCAGATCGCCGCGCCCGGGTTGATCCAGGGGATCGGGCTGCCGTGCTTCTTCATTCCGCTGACGGCCGCGACGCTGTCGCGCATTCCGGACGACCGGCTTGCCGCCGCGTCGAGCCTGTCGAACTTCCTGCGCACGCTGTCGGCCGCGTTCGGCACCGCGATGAGCGTGACGCTGTGGGACAACCGCGCGACCTATCACTACGACGTCGTGTCGCAATCCGTCACGCACGCATCGGCGAACACGCAGCGTTTCGTGCACACGCTGAACGCGATGGGCGTGGACGGCGTGCGCGAGCTGACGACGCTGCACCAGGTCGTGATGCAGCAGGCCTACATGATGGCGACCAACGACATGTTCTGGATGGCGAGCATGACGTGTCTCGCACTCGCGGCGATGATGTGGCTGACGCGGCCGAAGCGTGGCGCGGCCGCGTCGTTCGGGCATTGAGGAGAGGAACATGACGACACTCGGCGCACTCGTGATCCTGTATCACCCGAGCGACGCGCAGCTCGACGCGCTCGGCACCTGGCGGCACGCGTGCGACGCGCTGCTCGTCGTCGACAACACGCCGCAGCCCGATGCGCGGGCGCGCGCGCTGTGCGATAGGGAAGGCATTGCGCTGCTGCATCACGGCAATCGCGGCGGCATTGCCGGCGCGTACAACGCGGGCCTCGCGGCGCTGTTTCGCGACCGCGTCGATGCCGTCGCGCTGTTCGACCAGGATTCGTCCGTGCCCGCCGCGTACTTCCCCGCGATGCGCGACGTCTGCGCAGGGCTCGCGGGGCGCGCGTTCCT
Organism: Burkholderia sp. COPS; assembly: GCF_019425585.1. NCBI lineage: Bacteria > Pseudomonadati > Pseudomonadota > Betaproteobacteria > Burkholderiales > Burkholderiaceae > Burkholderia > Burkholderia sp. COPS. The sequence goes on from NZ_WIXR01000030.1 coordinate 53,458, forward strand.
GGCCGGCCCGCGCATTTTCGACGAGAACGCGCGCAGTTTCCTGCCCGAACTCTCGACCAACGGGATCGGGCTGCGCCGCTTGCGCATCGAGCCGGGCGCGTCGCTGCAGCGTTGCGCGTTCCTGATCTCGTCGGGCTGCGTCGTGTCGCGCGAGGCGTTCGACGTGCTCGGCCGCTTCGACGAGACCCTGTTCATCGATCACGTCGACACCGAGTACAGCTTTCGCGCACTGGCGCGCAACGTGCCGCTTTATGTCGTGCCGTCGCTGGTGCTGCCGCACCGGATCGGCGCGAAGCAGCGCCACGCGATCGGCCCGTTCGAAATGACGTCGATGAATCACTCGTGGCAACGGCGCTACTACAGCGCACGCAATGCGGTGCAGCTCGGGATGCAGTACGGGCTGCGTTTTCCGGTGGCGATCGTGCCGAACCTGCTGACCGTGTGGCAGGTCGTGCAGATCGCGCTCGTCGAACGCGACAAGCGCGCGAAGCTCGTCGGCATCCTGTTCGGCATCGCGGACGGCCTGTTCGGCCGGCTCGGTCCGCTCGAGCGCACGCGGCCACGGCTGGCCGAGCGTGCGCGGCGCGTCGAGCAGCGCATTCAGCAGGGATGAGGAGCGAGATGCGGCGGGTGAAACAAGCGGCGGGTTGGGCGCACCGCATGAAGGGCGGCGCGGCGATCGGTGCCGCGGCGGTGTCGCTGGCATTGGGCGGATGCGTGCCGACGGGCTTCCTGCCGTCGCTGTCGTTGCACGCGCCGGCCGACGATGCGCTCGCGCAGACGGCCGGCCCCGGCGTGAACGGCGCATGGCCCGCGCCCGACTGGGTGAAGCAGTTGCAGGATCCGCAGCTCGACGCGCTGGTCGCCGAGGCTTCGCAGAACAACCCCGACCTGCAGGTTGCGCAGGCGCGGCTGCGGATCGCGCAGGCGCAGCTTCAGCAGTTCGATTCGTTGACGGGGCTGACGGGCACGGCCGGCGCAACGGTCAGCCGCGCACGGATGCCGAAGCCGGGCGACGACGTCGCCAACGTGTCGGTCGGCGGCTACCGCGTGCCGGTCGAGATCTTCGGCGATCCGAACGTATCGCCGTCGTCGGTGTTCGTCGGGCTCAACTACCAGCTCGACCTGTGGGGCAAGAACCGCGCCGCGACGAAGAGCCTGTTGTCGCTGCGTGAAGCGGCGCGGGTCGAGGCCGAACAGGTGCGGCTCACGCTGGCGGTCGCGATCGTCACCGTGTATTGCCAGCTCGACCAGGCCTATGCGATGCAGGAACTGCTGCAGCAGAAGCTGAAGGTGAGCCAGCGCGTGACGACCGTGCTGCGCGAGCGCACCGCGCGCGGGCTCGACAACGCATACGACGCGAGCGATGCCTCGATCAAGCGCAGCAAGCTGCTCGCGCAGATCGCGCAGAACGACGAGCAGATCAAGCTCGCGCAACTGCAGCTCGGCGTGCTGTCGGGCCGCGGCCCGGAGCGCGGGCTCGCGCTGCAGCGGCCGCGCGTCGGCGCATTTGCTGGCGGCGTGCTGCCCGCGCGGCTGCCGGCCGGTCTCCTCGGCCGCCGGCCCGACATCGTCGCCGCGCGGTTGCGTGTTGAAGCCGCGTTCGCGAATGCCGATTCGACGCGCGCGCAGTTCTATCCGGACGTGAACCTCGTCGCGCTCGGCGGCGTGTTCGCGCTGACGCCCGCGTCGCTGTTCTCGCGCGACGCGCTCGCCGGTTCGGTCGGCCCGGCGATCTCGCTGCCGGTCTTCGATCGCGGCCGGCTGAAGGCGAAGCTCGGTGCGGACGTCGCGCAGGCCGACGTGGCGATCGGGCTGTACAACAAGACCGTCGACGATGCGCTCGGGCAGGTCGCGCAGCTCGTCACGTCGCTGCAGACGTCGCAGACGCTCGTCGCACAGCAGCAGGATGCGGTCGCGGCCGCGCAAAAGATCGTGCAGATCGCGACCGACCGCCATCGGCGCGGCGTGCTGATGCAGAAGGACGTGGATGTCGCGGATCTCACGCTGATCGACGAGCGCGCGCAGTTGATCGCGCTGCTCGGCCGGCAGCGCACGCTGCGTGTCGGGCTGGTCGGTGCGTTGGGCGGCGGGTTCGATGCGGGCGCGACGGTCGCGCAGGCGCCGGCCGCGCATCGGGCGCGTAGCGGGGCGGCGAAGCGAGGTGCGTCGACCGTCGCACCGGCAGCGCCCGCAGCACTCGCGATGGCGGCTGCGACCGCCACGACCGCATCCGCCGCGAACGCGGGCACATCGATGGCGGGGCCGTCGGCCGATGCGCGTGCGCGGAGCGTGGCCGTCCCGCAGGGCGTCGCCGCATCGGATACCGGTGCCGCACGACGCGACGACGCGGCACGCACGCCGGCTGTCGGCGCGACGCCTCGCGGCACCGCCGTTCCCGCGCGCACGGCGGCTGCGACTCCGGCGCCGAGCCAGTCGGTCATGCCGCCGATCCCCCTGTTCCAGCACGATCGTCTGATCGTTACGCAAAGCGACTGATGCACCACGACAACCTACATACCGCCGCGCCGCCGGCCGCACTGAACGATCCTGCACTCGACGCGCGCCGCGCGACGCGTCGCAAGCGCTTCATCGTGTTCTTCGCGGTCGTGCTGGTGGCCGCGCTTGCATGGATCGCATACTGGTTGCTGAGCGATCGTTATTACGAAGACACCGACGACGCGTACGTGGCCGGCAGCATCGTGCAGGTCGCCGCGCAGATCCCGGGATCGGTGACCGATGTCGTGGTCGCCGATACGCAGGCCGTGCGCGCCGGCCAGACGCTCGTGAAGCTCGACGACACCGAGGCGTCCGTTGCGTTCGCGCAGGCGAAGGCGCAGCTCGCACAGGCCGTGCGGCAGGTCGCGAACGCGAAGATCTCGAACACGATGTACGTCGAGGCCGTGAACGCGCGGCGCGCCGACCTGTCGCTCGCGCAGCGTGCGTTCGCCGCGCGCTCCGGTGCATCGGTCGAGATCGTCGCCCCCGAGGAACTCGCACGTGCACGGGCGGCGGTCGCCGGTGCGCAGGCGAATCTCGCGGCCGCGCAGGCGCAGCTCGACGCGGCGCGCGCGCTCGGCACCAGGCTGCCCGTCGACGAAAACCCGGCCGTCGTGCAGGCGGCCGCGCAGTTCAAGCTCGCGTACCGCAACCTGAAGCGCACGACGATCGTCGCGCCTGTCGACGGCACGATCGGGCAGCGTTCGGTGCAGGTCGGCCAGCAGGTCGGGCCCGGCGTGCCGCTGATGTCGATCGTGCAGCTCAACCAGCTGTGGATCGAGGCGAATTTCAAGGAAGGGCAGATTCGCCACATGCGCATCGGGCAGCCGGTCGAGGTCGTGTCGGATCTCTACGGCTCGCGCGTGACCTATCGCGGCCGTGTGCAGGGCTTCTCGGCGGGTACCGGCAGCGCGTTCTCGATGCTGCCGTCGCAGAACGCGGCCGGCAACTGGATCAAGGTCGTGCAGCGCGTGCCGGTCGTCATCGCGCTCGAGCCGCGCGATCTCGCCGCGCATCCGCTGCGCGTCGGGCTGTCGATGCGCGCAACGGTCGACACGCACGACCGCAACGGCCATGCGCTCGACAGCGAGCCGCCGACGCCGGCCGTCAGCACGCGCGTGCACGACGGGGTGGCGAGCGACGCGGAAGCGGCGGCGGCCGCGATCATTCGCGAGAATCAGGGCGGGTAGCGCCTGCCCGGGAGAGGGGCGGCCGATCGCGACGACCGGCCCGCCTCCGTGCGTCACGCCGCCCGCGAAACCTTTCCATCGGTTCCCGCCCGACTTTCGTATTTCCGCCATCGATGTCGGCGTCGTTCAAACGCGTGTCGCGTTTGAGACATCGGCGCCCCTGCCTCCGGGACTACTCTCGAACAGCACGTTGCGCGTGCGCCGGATGGCGCCGGCGCGCCGCGGCGCCACCAACGAGACATGGAGACAATACGATGAGCAGCAATCGAGGTGTCGTCTATCTTGGACCGGGCCAGGTCGAAGTCCAGAAAATCGATTATCCGAAGATGGTCGATCCGAGCGGCCGCGCGATCGGCCACGGTGTGATCCTGAAAGTGGTCAGCACGAACATCTGCGGTTCCGACCAGCACATGGTGCGCGGCCGCACGACCGCGCCGGTCGGCCTCGTGCTCGGTCACGAAATCACGGGCGAGGTGGTCGAGATCGGCCGCGACGTCGAAACGCTGAAGCTCGGCGATCTCGTGTCGGTACCGTTCAACGTCGCTTGCGGCCGCTGCGCGATGTGCAAGGACACGCATACGGGCGTGTGCCTGAACGTGAACCCGTCGCGTGCCGGCGGCGCCTATGGCTACGTCGACATGGGCGGCTGGATCGGCGGCCAGGCCGAGTACGTGCTCGTGCCGTATGCCGATTTCAACCTGCTGAAATTCCCGGACCGCGACCAGGCGATGGCGAAGATCCGCGACCTGACCTGCCTGTCCGACATTCTGCCGACCGGCTATCACGGCGCGGTGAGCGCGGGCGTGAAGCCGGGCTCGACGGTCTATATCGCGGGCGCGGGCCCGGTCGGGATGGCGGCGGCCGCATCGGCACGCCTGCTCGGCGCGGCCGTGACGATCGTCGGCGACATGAACGCGGAACGCCTCGCGCACGCGAAGGCGATGGGTTTCGAGACGGTCGACCTGTCGAAGGACGCGTCGCTCGGCGAGCAGATCGAGCAGATTCTCGGCGTGCCCGAGATCGACTGCGCGGTCGACTGCGTCGGCTTCGAGGCGCACGGCCACGGCTCGTCGGGCCACGCGGAAGAGGCTCCGGCCACGGTGCTGAACTCGCTGATGGAAATCACGCGGCCGGCCGGCGCGATCGGCATTCCGGGCCTGTACGTGACGGACGATCCGGGCGCGAAGGACAAGGCCGCGCAGCACGGCAGCCTGAGCATTCGCTTCGGCCTCGGCTGGGCGAAGTCGCACTCGTTCTTCACGGGCCAGACGCCGGTGCTGAAGTACAACCGCAACCTGATGCAGGCGATCCTGTTCGACCGTCTGCCGATCGCGAAGATCGTCAACGTCGAAGTGATTTCGCTCGACCAGGCGCCGGAAGGCTACAAGAAGTTCGACGGCGGCGCACCGCGCAAATTCGTCATCGACCCGCACGGGTTGCTGGCGGCGTGATGCGCTAGCGTTCGACGCGCGCAGCGCGTCACGCAAAACGGGCGGCACCGGAAACGGGTCGCCCGTTTTTGCTGAGGAAGCACGGGGAAGGGCAGGTTGCGCGTGGGTAGCGCGTGGGTATCGCGCGGGCCGGAACGCTTGCGCACCGCCGATCCCGGCCGCACGGAATTGCTGCGATAATCGTCGCCCGTTCCCGACCCATCGCCGCCGCCGCCCGGCGCCGCATCCACGAATGGCCAAGTCACTTCCCCTCGCCGCGTTGCACACGTTCGTCGAAGTGGCGCGCTGCGGCAGCATGAAGCAGGCGGCCGACCAGCTCTGCATTTCGCCGGGCGCCGTCAGCCAGCATGTCCGCAATCTCGAGGATCGCCTTGCCGTGCGCCTGTTCGAGCGCACCGGCCGCGAGCTCGAGCTGACCGGCACGGGCCGCGCGCTGTTCGATCAGCTCGCCGGCGGCTTCAACGAGATCGAGGCCGCGTGGGCGAACGTGCACGGTGCCCATCGGCGCATCGTCCGCCTCGCCGTGACGACCACCGCCTCCTTCGCGAACACGTGGCTCGTGCAGCGCCTCGGCGCGTTCAATGCCGCATACCCCGAAATCGAAATCACCGTCGAAACACGCGCGCAACTGGTCGACCTGCGTCGCGACTATGTCGACGTCGCGATCCGGCACGGGTTGGGCCGTTATCCCGGGCACGCATCGTTCCGCATCTGGACACCCGAGCTGTGGCCCGTCTGCAGCCCGCAACTGCTCGATCCCGCCCGCCCGATCGCCACGCCGGCCGACTGCCTGTCGTATCCGCTGCTGCAGGACGCGGACCGCGCCGACTGGGCACTGTGGCTGCGCGCGCAGGGAATCGAGGATGCCCGTGCGCCGCGCGGCGCGAGCTTCAGCGAGGATGCGCTGCTGATCAAGGCGGCGGTCGCCGGGCAGGGCATGGCGCTGGTGCGCGACATCTATGCGCGGGACGAGGTCGCGGCCGGCCGGCTGGTGCGCGTGCTCGCGCGGCCCTGGCCGACCGAACTGTCCTATTACGTCGTGTGCAGCGAAGCGCGCCGGCACGAGTGGAAGATCGCCGCGTTCCGCGACTGGCTCGCGAGCGAGATCGGCAGTGGCGACGACGGCCCGCGCGACCTACTGGCGTGACCCGCGCACGGCGGCGGCCGCGAACCCCTTGAGCTTGCCGGTTGCGAGCGCGGTGCCGAGCAGGATGATCGCGCAGCCGGCGACCGTCTGCACGGTGATCGTCTCGTGCAGGAAGATCGCACCCCATACGACACCGAAGATCGGGATCAGGAACGTGACCGACGCCGCATATTGCGCGCCTGCGTTGCGGATCAGCCCGAAATACAGCAGATAGGCGACGGCCGTGCAGATCGCGCCGAGCAGCACCACCGCGATCCACGCGGACATGTGAACGGGGCCGTGCGGCCACATCGGCAGCGCGAGCGGCACGAGTGCGACCGCCGCGAACAACTGGCTGCCGAACGCGGACACGAACGGCCTGACATTCGCCAGCTTGCGCTTCGAGTAATGCGCGGCGAACCCGTACGACAGCGTCGCGAGCATCGCGGCGGCGATCGCGCGCGGTGCGCCGGGCGTGCCGGCGCCGACCGCGGAACCGGCGAGCACGACGACACCGGCAAAGCCCAGCGCGAGGCCGATCGCCTGGGGTCTCGTCAGCGGTGTACGCAGCCATGCGAATGCGACGATCGCGGTCCACAACGGCGTCGTCGCATTCAGGATCGAATCGGTGCCGGCCGTCACGAACAGCGCCGCGTAGGTCAGCAGGCAGAACGGCAGCGCCGAGTTCGCGATGCCGACGACGAACAGCGGCACGACGTGCGAGCGGAATTCCTGTCGCGCTTGCGCGTTGCGCAGCACCGGCGACAACAGCACGGCCGCGATCGCGACGCGCAGCGCGATCAGCGGGACCACGCCGAATTCCGGCGCACCCATGCGCATGAACAGGAAGGACGCGCCCCAGATGGCAGCAAGGGTCACGAGCTGTAGTGCATTCATCGACGACTCCGTTCGGTGGATCGGGTGAGCGGCCGGAACGCGATACGCGCCGGCGCGGGCGAATGACCCATTGAACGTCACGCATGCGTCGCGGCGCAAACGAGGTTTTGCGAGGGGCGGTTTAGAAAAATGAATCGACGCAAGCGTACGCACGGACTGCGTGTACGCGCTCAGTGGCCGCGATAGAGCTGGGCGAGTTGCGTATTGCTGGCGGTGGTGGTGCGTCGCGCACGCGCGGTGTGTGCGGTGTGCGCGCTCACTCGGTGGAAAACGCGGGCGCGATGCGCGGCATTGCGACCGGCTTTCAGGTCGGCCACCCTAACCGTGGCGGCGGCATGCGGACGATCGGGTGCACGGTTGGCCGGCGCGGCCCGCGCGACCGTGGTTCGTCCGGCGGCTTCGCCGACGTCCGGGCTGCGCTGTCGCGCGGCCGCCACCTGGGTTCCATCAGTCGAATGAAACGGATAGGCGGGCGCCGGCAGGACCGGCAGCACGGGATCGTTCGACACGTATGCACCCGCATCGCTCGCCGGCGCGCCCGATATCTTCGAGCCGCGACAGACCGGATCGGCATTGCACGTCCGGTCGACCATCACGTAGCCGCCGACCAGCAGCACGAGCGTCAGGATGCTCAGGATCGGCGCGCTCGATGCGCGCGGCCGCCGGAACGCCGCGTTGCGAAGCGTCCGCGTGACGCGCGACGACCACGTATCGAAGCGCTGCACCGCGTGCGTGGTGCGTGCGTCGTCCCGCGTGCGGTGAACCGGATCGAACGGCCAGTCCCACTGGCCGCAAACGGGGCAGTGCTCGAGCGCGCGGAAGGCCACGAAGCCGCATTCCCTGCAGCGGCAGCGGGCAGTGCGCCGCGCGTCGGCTCGCGCGTTCAGGATCGCACGCCAGTCGTCGCGTGCGCGGAACGTCCGGTTGGGCAGGACTCGCATCGCCGGAAGCGGGCAGGCGCCGTCAACGAGGCGAACGTTCGCCGGTCGACATGACGCTGTCCTGCAAGGCAACCGATCGGCCCGAGCCGGAATCCGGCGGCGCGTGCATCGCCGACGGTCGTGCACATGCGGTGCTCATGGGATTCTCCGTGACGTCGGGTGGGCGGAGCACGTTCTTCCGCGGTTACCTTCCGCTTCATTCTTGGCTGCCTGCGCGTGAAACGCAATGCGCAAAAAGGAGCATCGCGACGTGCACGTTTCGTGCTATCCGTCCTGCCGCTGCCGGGCCGCGAGCGTCCCGATGGTCTCCATCGCGTGCTCGACGGCCGGTGTCCACGGCCGTCCGTAATTGAGCCGAAGAAAGCGGCGGAATCCGCCGGTTGCGGAAAAGATCGGCCCCGGCGCGATGCTGACGCCGTTTTCCATCGCATCGTCGAACAGGTGCATCGCATCGACGCGCGGCGGCAGTTCGATCCACAGGAAATACCCGCCGCGCGGCGCGAACACTTCGGTGCCGTCCGGAAAATACGTCCGCACGGCCGCCAGCATCTGCGCCTGATGCGCGGCGAGATTGCGGCGCAGCTTGCGCAGGAAGCGGTCGTACGCGCCGTCGCGCAGGTAGTTCGAAAGCGCCATCTGCGCGGGCACGTCGGCCGCCGGCGCGCTCACGCCTCTTGCCTGACGGATCTGCCGCACGTAGCGTCCGGCCGCGACCCAGCCGATCCGGAACCCGGGCGCGAGGCATTTCGAGAACGAACCGCAATGCAGGACGAGCCCGCTGTCGTCATACAGTTTGGCCGGGCGCGTGGGTGCCGTTCCGAAATGCAGCTCGCCATAGACGTCATCCTCGATCAGCGGTACGCCGCGCGCCGTGAGCAGGTCGATCAGCTCGCGCTTGCGCTCGTCGGTCAGCGTCGCGCCGGTCGGGTTGTGGAACGACGTCATGAACCAGCATGCCCGCACCGGATGCGTGTCGAGCGCCGTTTCGAGCGCATCGAGATCGAGGCCGGTGCGCGGGTCGACCGGAATCTCGACGGCTTTCAGGTGCAGCCGCTGCACGGCGTCGAGGGCCGCGTGGAATGCCGGACGCTCGATCGCGACGATATCGCCCGGGCGGGTCAGTGCCTGCAGGCTGAGCGTCAGCGCTTCGAGCGCGCCGGTCGTGATGACGATCTCGTCCATCGGCAACGCCGCGCCTGCGTTCAGGTAGCGCAGCGCGATCTGGCGGCGCAGCGTGTCGTAGCCGGGCGGCAAGCCGGACAGCAGCGCCGTGCGATCCATGTTGCGGGCCGCCGATGCCATCGCGCGCCACAGGCTGCTCATCGGGAACAGGGAATAACTGGCGAAGGCCGAGCCGAGCGGAACGATCTCGTCGCGTTTGAGCGAGTCGAGCAGGCGGAACAGCACATCGTCGCCGCCGGTCGGCTCGGCGGCCGGCTTGCGCGGCGGATCGCGGGCGAACCGCACGTGCTTGTCTTCGAGGTTCGCAACGAAATAACCGGAGCGCGCCCGCGCGACGATCAGACCCTCGCCTTCGAGCGCGTAATACGCGCGAAACACGGTGGACGGGCTCACGCCATACACGCGGCAGGCCATGCGCACGGTGGGGATGCGCGCACCGGGCGGCAGGTCGCCGCGGTGGATTGCGTCGGCGATCGTTCGTGCGAGCACAGCGTATCGCTTCATGCCAGCCCTCCGCCCGATCGGGGCCTTGCCGAAAAAAGAGTAGCACGGTACCCGTCGCGTGCAAGCGCGCCCCCAATTGCTGATCCGCATGTTTTTGCCGGGCTCTGATTCTTTTCTTTCGTCTGACAAGCCGGCATGCTGTCGAGCAATCCGCGTTCCCGATGTCCGACCGACCGGAATCGACGCTGCCCGACGGCGGACTCCTGGCCCGCGCAACATCCTGCGCGGGATCTTTTCTGCGGCGTCACAACCTTGCCCGGAAACATTCAGCGTGAAATTGAAGACTCTCGTCGCCGGCCTCGTGGCCGGCATCGCCCTCAACCTGTCGAGCGGCATCGCAACGGCCGCCTGCATCAGCAATCCCCCCGCCCAGCCGAACGCGACGTTCCCCGCCGCACTGACCGGCAAGCTCGTCTATCACAGCTACGTGAAGTACGGCGACGGCACGAGCCAGCTGTTCCTCTACGACTTCTCGGCCCATACGCTGACGCAACTGAGCAAGAGCACGTGGGGTATCACCGATCCGATGAACGGCGTGTTCAGCCCCGATGGCAAGTGGCTCGCGTTCATGGGCATCAGCAACGGCGCATGGAACGTGTTCATGCTGCAGCTCGGCGCCGGCACGCCGCCCGTCAACCTGACGAACAGCACGGGTGCCACGCGCAACGAGGATCCGAAGTTCAGCGCCGACGGCAAGACGCTCGTGTTCAAGCAGAACGGCGACGTCAAGCAGGCGACGCTGTCGTACACGAGCGCGGGCCCGGTGTTCACGTCGGTCGTGAGCCTGACGAACGCGCCGGCCGGCGCCGAGTATTCGATGCCGTATCTCGCGCCCGATTCGAGCGCCGTGTACTACGCGACGGGCACCGGCGCGAACATGGGGCTGATGAAGCGCACGCTCGCGACCGGCGCGACCGCGACGTTCGACAATCCGGCCGGGCTGCAGACGTACTACCCGATCGTGCGTGCGGACGGCATGGTGTTCTACGCGCGCTGGAAAGACAGCGGCCAGGCCGACCAGATCTATACGAAGACCGCCGACCCGGCATCGACGCCGAACGCGTTGCCGATCAACGACTGCGTGAGCAACAACTCCGATCCGGCACCGGTGAACGGCACGAACTACGTGTTCTTCTCGTCGACGACGGCGGGCGGTTATCAGCTCTACGTCGGCGACGTGACGACCGGCCAGCGCTGGAGCCTGTCGCCATTCGGCGTGAATGCCGACACGACGAAGGCCAAGCTCGGGGCGAGCTATTACGGCGGCCCGGCCGGCGCGCAGCCGGTGCTGCTGTCGCAGGGGCATCCGGCCGCCGCGTCGGCGAGCTACAACGCGTCGCTCACGCCGGACAAGGCGTTCGACGGCAACACCACGGGCACGCGCTGGGATTCGCCGGAAGGCGCCGGTGCCGGTTCGCAATGGATCTCCGTGGATCTCGGCGCGGTGAAGCGCATCGATCACGTCGATCTGTACTGGGATGCGGGCGCGCTCGTTTATCAGATCCAGACGTCGAACGACAACGTCAACTGGACGACGATCTATTCGACGAGCAACGGCGGTTCATATACCCACGTCACGCTGCCGAATCTCAACGGCAGCGGTCGTTACGTGCGGATGCTCGGCACGAAGCGCGCGACGCAGTGGGGTTACTCGCTGTACGAAATGCAGGTGTGGGGATCGTAAGCGCAAGAAAAAAACGGCCTTTTCAGGCCGTTTTTTTTCATGCGTCAATCACAGCGACGCTCACGCATGCAGCACGTGCGCCGGAAAGGCGGGGCTGGCGCTCGCCGCACCTTGCGCGAGCGGCGCGACCTGCTTGCGGCGTTCGCGGGTCGGCGCGACGCCGAACGCGTCGCGATAGCTCTTGCTGAAATGGCACGCCGACTGGAACCCGCACGCCATCGTGATGTGCATGATCGACATGTCGGTCTGAAGCAGCAGTTCGCGCGCGCGGCGCAGCCGCAGCGTCAGGTAGTAGTGCGTCGGCGTCATGCCGAGATGTTCGCGGAACAGGCGCTGCAGTTGCCGCTGCGACATGTTCGCGAGCCGCGCGAGCTCCTCGCGCGACAGCGGCTCCTCGATGTTGTTCTCCATCAGCGAGATTACTTCGAACAGCGACTTGTTCGCCGAGCCGAGGCGCGCGACGAGCGGCATGCGTTGCTGCGCGCTCGTGTCGCGCACGTGTTCGACGATGAACTGCTCGGCGATCTGCGTGACGCGCGCGGTGCCCACGCGCGCGGCGATCAGGTTCAGCATCATGTCGAGCGGCGCGACGCCGCCCGTGCACGTGATGCGGTCGCGGTCGATCACGAACAGTTCCTTCAGGAAGCGCGTATCCGGAAACTCCTCCTTCAGCGCCGACATGTTCTCCCAGTGGATCGCGCATGCGTAGCCCGCGAGCAGCCCCGACTTCGCGAGCGCATAGGTGCCCGTGCACAGGCTGCCGAGCGGAATGCCCGCGCGTGCGAAGCGGCGCAGCGTCGACAGATGGGCGGCCGTGGTCGCGCGTTGCACGTCGACGCCGCCGCACACGAACACGATGTCGGGCTGCCCCACGCACTCGGCCGGGCCCGTATCGACCGTCAGGCCGTTGCTCGCGGTGACCGGGCCGCCTTCCGGGCTGATGACCGACCAGCGGTAGAGCGGCTGGCCGCTCAGGTAGTTCGCCATCCGAAGCACCTCGATCGCATTGGTGAACGCGATCATCGTGAAATTCGGTAACGGCATGAACGCGAAGTGGGACAGCGACGCTGTGCGGTCGGGGGACATGGGGAGCTTCCTGAAATCTCTAATAGCTATAGGCCCGGGGCACGGATCGGGCTGCGGTATTGTGTGAGCCAGCGCAACAAGCGTGCCATACGGCTAAACCCTAGCTCCATACGTTGTATGGCTGAAAGCCGCATGCTGCACTGCACCGTATTCGTGACGGAGTGCACCCCGACCGGGCGGCAATCGCACCGACGGCGTGCCTGTTCATAGGTGAACCGTCGACGGCGATTTGCTTGGTCATCCGAAAAAGCACGACCGGTCACTTGTATAAAACGGACGCGGATGGCGGAAAAGGCAAAGAACGCGTCTAAATTCATCAATCCGCCGAAAATCCGAACGACAAGAATAGAGCCGTCGGCAGCCTTGTACGGGACGAGCGGGAAACCCAGGCAGGGCGGGCCTTGAGCTTCGGTTTCAGCCCCTTATTCTTCGTCACGGACGCACTATGTCGAACACCCAGCCTTTCTTCTCGCAGTCCCTTGCCGAGCGCGACGCGCCGGTGCGCAGCGCCATCCTGAAGGAACTCGAGCGTCAGCAGTCGCAGGTCGAGCTGATCGCGTCGGAAAACATCGTGTCGCGAGCCGTGCTCGAGGCGCAGGGCTCGGTGCTGACCAACAAGTACGCGGAAGGCTATCCCGGCAAGCGCTACTACGGTGGCTGCGAGTTCGCGGACGAAGTCGAGGCGCTGGCGATCGAGCGCGTCAAGCAGATCTTCAATGCCGGTTATGCGAACGTGCAGCCGCACTCGGGCGCGCAGGCGAACGGTTCGGTCATGCTCGCGCTGGCGAAGCCGGGCGACACGGTGCTCGGCATGTCGCTGGATGCCGGCGGCCACCTGACGCACGGCGCGAAGCCGGCGCTGTCGGGCAAGTGGTTCAACGCGGTCCAGTACGGCGTGAACCGCGACACGATGCTGATCGACTACGACCAGGTCGAAGCGCTCGCACACGAGCACAAGCCGAACCTGATCATCGCCGGCTTCTCGGCATACCCGCGCGCGCTCGACTTCGCGCGCTTCCGCGCGATTGCAGACAGCGTTGGCGCGAAGCTGATGGTCGACATGGCGCACATCGCCGGCGTGATCGCCGCGGGCCGCCACGCGAACCCGGTCGAGCATGCGCACGTCGTCACGTCGACCACCCACAAGACGCTGCGCGGCCCGCGCGGCGGCTTCGTGCTGACCAACGACGAGGACATCGCGAAGAAGATCAACTCGGCCGTGTTCCCCGGCCTGCAGGGCGGCCCGCTGATGCACGTGATCGCCGGCAAGGCGGTGGCGTTCGGCGAAGTGCTGCATGCGGACTTCAAGACCTACATCGACAACGTGCTCGCGAACGCCCAGGCGCTCGGCGAAGTGCTGAAGGCGGGCGGCGTCGATCTCGTGACCGGCGGCACCGACAACCACCTGCTGCTGGTCGACCTGCGCCCGAAGGGCCTGAAGGGCGCGCCGGTCGAGCAGGCGCTGGAGCGTGCGGGCATCACCTGCAACAAGAACGGCATTCCGTTCGACACCGAGAAGCCGACCGTCACGTCGGGCATCCGCCTCGGCACGCCGGCCGGCACGACGCGCGGCTTCGGCGTCGCGGAGTTCCGCGAGGTGGGCCGCCTGATCCTGGAAGTGTTCGACGCGCTGCGCGCGAACCCGGAAGGCGACCACGCCACCGAACAGCGCGTGCGCCGCGAGATCTTCGCGTTGTGCGAACGCTTCCCGATCTATTGATCCGACCGACCCGACAATACTGGAGCTACTCATGAGCACGCTGCATCAAGACAGCATCATCATCGACGGTCTGAACATCTCGAAGTTCGAGAAGCCGGTGTTCGAAGACATGCGCCGCGGCGGCATCACGGCCGCGAACTGCACGGTGTCGGTCTGGGAGAACTTCACGAAGACCGTCGACAACATCGGCGTGATGAAGAAGAAGATCCGCGACAACAGCGAGCTGCTGACGCTGGTGCGCACGACGGAAGACATCTTCCGCGCGAAGAAGGAAGACAAGACCGGCGTGATCCTCGGCTTCCAGAACGCGCATGCGTTCGAGGACAACATCGGCTACATCGAGGCGTTCGCCGACATGGGCGTGCGCGTCGTGCAGCTCTGCTACAACACGCAGAACCTGGTCGGCACCGGCTGCTACGAGCGTGACGGCGGCCTGTCGGACTTCGGCCGCGAAGTGATCACCGAGATGAACCGCGTCGGCATCATGGTCGACCTGTCGCATGTGGGCGGCAACACGTCGTCGGAAGCGATCGCGTTCTCGAAGAAGCCGGTGTGCTATTCGCACTGCCTGCCGTCGGGCCTGAAGGAGCATCCGCGCAACAAGAGCGACGAACAGCTGAAGGAGATCGCCGACGCGGGCGGCTTCGTCGGCGTGACGATGTTCGCGCCGTTCCTGAAGCGCGGGATCGAAGCGAACATCGACGACTACATCGAGGCGATCGACTACGTCGTGAACCTGATCGGCGAGGACGCGGTCGGCATCGGCACGGATTTCACGCAGGACTACGCGAAGGAATTCTTCGACATGCTCACGCATGACAAGGGTCGTTATCGCCAGCTGACGAACTTCGGCAAGGTGATCAACCCCGACGGCATCCGCACGATCGGCGAATTTCCGAACCTGACTGCCGCGATGGAACGCCACGGCTGGAAGGAGTCGCGCATCCGCAAGATCATGGGCGAGAACTGGGTGCGCGTGTTCAAGGACGTCTGGGGCGCGTAAGCGCCGCGAACGCCGGACCGCCTCACCCGCAGCGATTCAACAACAAAAATCGGGACGTGCCCGCGCAAGCCGCGCGGGCACGCGGACGATGTCGCGCCCGCGCATTGAGCCGCGCGACCCATTTCCTCACGGAGTCACCACGATGCAACCGCAACTGCCGATCAACGTCGATCCCGATACCGGCGTCTGGACCACCGACGCGCTGCCGATGCTGTACGTGCCGCGCCACTTCTTCACGAACAACCACGTCGCGGTCGAGGAAGCGCTCGGCGTCGAAGCGTATGCCGAGATCCTCTACAAGGCCGGCTACAAGTCCGCTTACCACTGGTGCGACAAGGAAGCGAAGCTGCACGGCCTGAGCGGCATGGCCGTGTTCGAGCACTACCTGAAGCGCCTGTCGCAGCGCGGCTGGGGCCTGTTCTCGATCATCGAGGCCGATCCGGCCAGCGCGCGCGCGAAGATCGAACTGCGCCACTCGTCGTTCGTGCTCCAGCAGCCGGGCAAGGAAGGCAAGCTCTGCTACATGTTCGCGGGCTGGTTCGCGGGCGCGATGGACTGGGTCAACGACACGACGCCGGAAGGCAAGGGCGCGCCGCGCGCGTTCTCGAAGGAAGTGCAGTGCGCGGCCGAGCATCACGACCACTGCATCTTCGAAGTGTCGCCGATCGCGCACTGACGCATTGATTCACTGAAGCAGAACAACACCCGCAACACGAGACATTCGAACGCCAGAGGTCGCCAGCGATGCGTTATCCCCACCTGTTCAAACCCATGCAGCTGAACCAGCTGACGCTGCGCAACCGGATCGTCAGCACCGCGCATGCGGAGGTGTATGCCGAGCCGGGCGGCCTGCCGGGCGACCGCTATATCCGCTACTACGAAGAGAAGGCGAAGGGTGGCGTCGGCCTCGCGATCTGCGGCGGGTCGAGCCCGGTGTCGATCGACAGCCCGCAGGGCTGGTGGAAATCGGTGAACCTGTCGACCGACAAGATCATCGATCCGCTCACGCGTCTCGCCGACACGATGCACAAGCACGGCGCGAAGATCATGATCCAGGCGACGCACATGGGCCGCCGCTCGTCGTTCCACGGCGAGCACTGGCCGCACCTGATGTCGCCGTCGGGCGTGCGCGAACCCGTGCACCGCGGCAACGCGAAGATCATCGAGATCGAGGAAATCCGCCGCATCATCGGCGATTTCGCGGCGGCCGCGAAGCGCGTGAAGGCGGCCGGCATGGACGGCATCGAAATCTCGGCCGCCCACCAGCACCTGATCGACCAGTTCTGGAGCAAGCGTTCGAACCACCGCACCGACGAATGGGGCGGCAGCCTGGAAAACCGCCTGCGCTTCGGTATCGAAGTGCTGACGGCCGTGCGCGAGGCGGTCGGCAAGGATTTCTGCGTCGGCCTGCGCATGTGCGGCGACGAATTCCACGAGGACGGCCTCGATCACGAAGCGCTGAAGGAAATCGCGCAGGCGATGTCGGAGACGGGCCTGATCGACTACCTGAGCGTGGTCGGCTCGGGCGGCGACACGCACAACACGATCGCGAACTGCATGCCGCCGATGGCACTGCCGCCGGAGCCGTTCGTGCACCTCGCGGCCGGCATCAAGTCGGTCGTGAAGATTCCGGTGATGCATGCGCAGAGCATCCGCGACGCGGGCCAGGCCGAGCGCCTGCTCGCGACCGGCATGATCGACCTGGTCGGCATGACGCGCGCGCAGATCGCCGATCCGCACATGGTGATCAAGATCCGCGACGGCCGCGAAGACGAAATCAAGCAGTGCGTCGGCGCGAACTACTGCATCGACCGCCAGTACAACGGCCTCGACGTGCTGTGTATTCAAAACGCCGCGACGTCGCGCGAAGCGACGATGCCGCACATCATCGAGAAGTCGCGCGGCCCGAAACGCAAGGTCGTGGTGGTCGGCGCGGGCCCGGCGGGCCTCGAGGCGGCGCGCGTCGCGAAGCTGCGCGGCCACGACGTGGTGCTGTTCGAGAAGAACGCCGAAGTGGGCGGCCAGGTGATGATCGCCGCGAAGGCGCCGCAGCGCGAACAGATGTCGGGGATCATCCGCTGGTTCGACATGGAAACGAAGCGCCTCGGCGTCGATCGCCGCCTCGGCGTGGCCGCCGACGAGAAGATGATCATGGCCGAGAAGCCGGACATCGTCGTGCTCGCGACGGGCGGGTCGAGCTTCACGTGGCAGGTGCCGGGCTGGGGCGTGACCGAGGGCCTCGCCGTCAGCTCGTGGGACATCCTGACCGGCAAGGTCGAGCCGAAGCAGAACGTGCTGCTGTTCGACGGCGTGAGCACGCATGCCGGCGCGGGCGTGGCCGACTTCATGGCGAGTCGCGGCTCGAAGGTCGAGGTCGTCACGCCGGACGTGAAGGTCGCCGACGATTGCGGCGGCACGACGTTCCCGATCTTCTATCGCCGGCTGTATGCGTTCGGCGTGATCCCGACGCCGAACACGATGCTCGATCGCGTCTATGAAGAGGACGGCAAGCTGATCGCCGTGCTGCGCAACGAGTACACGGAAGAACTCGAAGAACGCGCCGTCGACCAGGTGGTGATCGAGAACGGTTCGTCGCCGAACGACGAGCTGTACTGGAAGCTCAAGCCGGAATCGGTGAACCGCGGCCAGATCGATCCGCACACGCTGTTCGCGGCCGAGCCGCAGCCGTGCCTGTCGGAAGAACTCGGCAACGGCCGTTTCCTGCTGTTCCGTGTCGGCGACTGCATCTCGATGCACAACGTCCACGGTGCGATCTACGACTCGCTGCGTCTCGTAAAGGATTTCTAAACGATGAACCCGTCCTTCCTCATTACTGCCATGTTGTGGCTGTCGGTGGCGGGGCTCGCGTTCGCGGTCGCGAAGCGCTCGTCCTACTGGCGGCTCGGCCGCGCCACGGCGCCCGGCGCGTTCGGCGTCGCGAACCTGTTCGCGATCCCGAAGCGTTATTTCGTCGACCTGCACCACGTGGTCGCCCGCGATCCGTACATCGCGAAGACCCACGTCGCGACGGCCGGCGGCGCGATCGGCGCGCTCGCGCTGGTGTTCATCAACTACGGCCTCGCGATCTACTCGCCGTGGCTCGACAAGCTGATCTTCCTCGCGGCGCTCGCGATGCTGGTCGGTGCGGTGTTCGTGTGGCGCCGGCGCGCGGCGAAGGACGTGCCCGCACGGTTGTCGAAAGGCCCGTGGAATACGCTGCCGTGGCTGCTCGGCTCGTTCGCGCTCGGCCTCGTGCTGTTCATGCTGGTGCCGACCGGCGCGA
This sequence comes from Burkholderia sp. COPS, assembly GCF_019425585.1. Classification (NCBI taxonomy): domain Bacteria; kingdom Pseudomonadati; phylum Pseudomonadota; class Betaproteobacteria; order Burkholderiales; family Burkholderiaceae; genus Burkholderia; species Burkholderia sp. COPS. The sequence goes on from NZ_WIXR01000030.1 coordinate 72,024, forward strand.
TGTCGGGCGCGTTCGCGGTGCTCTGCGCGCTGCTGATCGGCGTCGGCGCATTCACGATGACGGTCGGCGCCGCGAAGGGCGGCCCGATGAAGCATGCGATCGCCGGCCTGCTGCACCTTGCCTTCCACCCGCGCCAGGAACGCTTCGCGGCCACCCGTGAATCGTTCACGGGCAACGGCACGGCCACGCCGCCGACCGCGCTGAAGCTGCCGGACATCGAGCATCAGGAGTACGGCGTCGAGAAGCCGGTCGAATTCCGCTGGAACCAGCTGCTGAGCTTCGACGCGTGCGTGCAGTGCGGCAAGTGCGAAGCCGCGTGCCCCGCGTTCGCGTCGGGCCAGCCGCTGAACCCGAAGAAGCTGATCCAGGATCTCGTCGTCGGGATGGCGGGCGGCACCGATGCGGCATACGCGGGCAGCCCGTCGCCGGGCCTCGCGGTCGGCCAGCATCGCGGCGAGCCGAACGGCCCGATCGTGTCCGGCCTGATCGAGGAGCAGACGCTGTGGTCGTGCACGACCTGCCGCGCATGCGTGCAGGAATGCCCGATGCTGATCGAGCACGTCGACGCGATCGTCGACATGCGCCGCAACCGCACGCTGGTGCACGGCACGGTGCCGGGCAAGGGCCAGGAAGTGCTCGCGAACCTGCGCGAGACGGGCACGATGGGCGGCTACGACACGGCCGCGCGCTACGACTGGTCGGTCGACCTGAGCGCGCCCGTCGCGCAGCCCGGCAAGCCGGTCGACGTGCTGTTCGTCGCGGGTGAGGGCGCGTTCGACATGCGCTACCAGCGCACGCTGCGCGCGTTCGTCAAGGTGCTGAACAAGGCGGGCGTCGACTACGCGGTGCTCGGCTCGACCGAAACCGACACGGGCGACGTCGCACGCCGGCTCGGCGACGAAGCGACGTTCCAGCAGATGGCGAAGCGCCTGATCGGCACGCTCGGCACGCTGTCGTACAAGCAGATCGTGACGGCCGACCCGCACGTGATGCACAGCCTGCGCAACGAATACCGTGCGCTCGGGCTGCGCGTGACGGTCAAGCATCACACGACGTTTCTCGCCGAACTGGCCGACAGCGGCAAGATCGCGCCGAAGGCCGTCGAGGCGCTGCAGGAGAAGCGCACGACCTATCACGACCCGTGCTACCTCGGCCGCTACAACGGCGAGACGGAAGCGCCGCGCAAGCTGCTGAAGACGATCGGCATCCAGGTCGTCGAGATGGAGCGCAACGGCATGCGCGGCCGCTGCTGCGGCGGTGGCGGCGGTGCGCCGCTGACCGACATTCCCGGCAAGCAGCGCATTCCCGACATCCGCATCGCCGACGCGCGCACGATCGGCGCGGACGTGGTCGCGGTTGCCTGCCCGAACTGCACGGCGATGCTCGAAGGCGTCGTGGGCCCGCGCCCCGACGTGCTCGACGTGGCCGAACTCGTCGCCGCCTCGCTGGAGTGAATCGATGAACACGATCAAACGAATCGATCCGCGCCGGCCGTTCATCATCACGGCCGCGGGCCTCAAGCGCATCACGCTCGGCGAGGAAGGCAGCGCCGATGCGAACGCCGCGCAGTGGTCCGCGCACGGACATGGCGCAGCGGCCACGAAGCCGCGCCGCGCGGTGCAGGACCCGAAGCACGTGATGCTGGTGGTGGCGCACGGTGAACGGGGCGCGCTCGACGATCATTCGCGGCAGGCGATCGCTGCCGCCGCATTGCTCGCCGATGCCCAGACCGAAGTCGCGCTGCTCGCGTTCGGCGAACTGAAGGACGACGTGGCCGAACTGGGCGTCGACAAGCTGGTCGAGTTGACCGGCTTCGATCGCCGCACGTTCGATCCCGAAAGCGAACTGCAAGCATTGCAGGCCTGTGTGGCCGCACTCGCGCCGAAACACGTGTTCGTGCCCGACAACGCGACCGGCGACGGCGATCTCGGCCGGCGTTATGCGGCGGCCGCCGGCGCGAGCGTCGCGACTCATGTCGTCGAGATCGACGCGAAGCATGTCGGCGCGTATGCGCAGGCCGGGCGCGCCTTCGCCACCCGTGCGCTGCCCGACGTGGTCCTGCTCGCGCAGAACGCGGTCGACGCGAAGCTGCCGTTCGTCGGCGCGGGCGAGCGTCTTGCTGCCGACTTCATCCGCCCGGCCCATGACGCCGCGCAGCCGTATCGCGATCTCGGCCTCGATGAAATCGACGCGGCCCAGGTCGCGCTCGAGGAAGCGGATTTCATCGTGTCGGCCGGCAACGGCGTATCCGACATCGGTGCGTTCGAGCGGCTGGCCGGCGTGTTCGGCGCGGCGATCGGCGCGAGCCGCGTCGCGGTCGACAACGGTCACTTCACGCGCGACAAGCAGGTCGGCGCGACCGGCAAGACGGTCGAGGCGAGCGTGTACATCGCGTTCGGCATCTCGGGCGCGGTGCAGCACCTGCAGGGGATCAAGGACTGCCGCCACGTGATCGCGGTGAACCTCGACGGCAGCGCACCGATCGCGAAACGCGCGAACCTGACGGTGGTGGGCGATGCGCAGGCGACGATTGCCGCGCTGATCGAGCAGGTGCAGGCCGCGCGCGCCGCGCGTGGAGAATCGCCGGCCGCGGTCGGCACCCGTGAACCGGAAGGAGTCGCCGCATGAACGCCCCCCGTCCCTTGCAACGCATCGCGGTGCTCGTGTCCGTCGGCCGTCATCCGGTCAGCGGCGTCGCGCGCTACAGCCGCAACGACGCGGCCGCGCTCGAAACCGGCCGCCAGCTCGCCGAGCGGCATCGCGCGACGCTCGACGTGATCCACGCCGGCGATCCCGCGAACGCGGCGCTTGCCGAATATCTCGCGCTCGGCGCACGGGAGGTCGAGGTGCTGGCCTGCCGCGACGGCGACGATGCCGTGCACGCGCTCGCCGCGCGTATCGGCGGCTACGACCTCGTGCTGACCGGCACGCGCGCCGAGGGCGCGTACGACACCGGCATGCTGCCGTATCGCATCGCCGCGGCGCTTGGCTATCCGCTGGTCGGCTCGGCCGTCGACGTGACGGTCGAGGGCGGCCGTGCGGCGGTCCGGCAATTTTTGCCGAAAGGGCTGCGGCGGCGCGTGGACGCGGCACTGCCGGCCGTTGTCGCCGTCCATCCGCTCGCGAATGCCGAGCCGCGTTACGCGTATGCGCGGCTGCGCGCCGGCGCGATCCGGCCCGCGCTCGCGGCGCCCGGCGCGGACGCCGACGCGGCTGCGTGGACGGTCGGCCCGGTCGAGCGTAAACCCGTAAAGCTGGTCGCCGCCGAGAAGCGCTCCGGGCATGCCCGGATGCTGTCCGCGACGACGACCGAAAGCCGTGGCGGCAACGTCGTAAATGAAGGGAGTTCGGTCGAAAAAGCACAAGTGATCCTCGCGTATTTGCGCGAGCATCAGCTCATCGACTACTGATTTTGATGCCTGTCGGCAAGAACCCAGGGATGCAAGGAATCCGGAGCAAACGATGAAAGTATCGGCAGACATTCGTGCATTGATCGAGCGGCGCAAGGAAGGTTACAGCCTCGAAGCGCCGTTCTACACGAGCGAGGACATTTTCGCGCTCGACATGGAGGCGATTTTCCGCCAGCACTGGATCCAGGTGGCGGTCGAGCCGGACATTCCCGAGCCGGGCGACTACGTGACCGTGGAGCTGGGGAGCGATTCGATCCTGATCGTGCGTGACGACGACATGGCGATCCGCGCGTTCCACAACGTGTGCCGTCACCGCGGCGCGCGCCTGTGCAACGAGGACAAGGGCTCGGTCGGCAACATCGTGTGCCCGTACCACAGCTGGACCTACAACCTGACGGGCCAGCTGATGTTCGCCGAGCACATGGGCGAGAAGTTCGACCGCTGCAAGCACAGCCTGAAGTCGGTGCACGTCGAGAACCTCGCGGGCCTGATCTTCATCTGCCTCGCCGACGAGCCGCCGGTCGATTTCGCGCAGCTGCGCGCCGAGATGGAGCCGTACCTGCTGCCGCACGACCTGCCGAACACGAAGATCGCCGCGCAGATCGACATCATCGAGGAAGGCAACTGGAAGCTCACGATGGAGAACAACCGCGAGTGCTATCACTGCGTCGCGAACCATCCGGAGCTCACCATCTCGCTGTACGAATACGGTTTCGGCTACCAGCGTTCCGACGCCAACGCGGAAGGCATGGATGCGTTTGCGGAAACCTGCGTGCGGCGCGGCAAGGAGTGGGCCGAGATGGGCCTGCCGTCCGCCGAGATCGAGAAGCTGCTCGACGTGACGGGTTTCCGCACGCAGCGCCTGCCGCTCGATCGCCACGGCGAATCGCAGACGCTCGACGCGAAGGTCGCGTCGAAGAAGCTGCTCGGCGGCTTCGACAAGGCCGACCTCGGCGGGCTGTCGTTCTGGACGCAGCCGAACTCGTGGCACCACTTCATGAGCGATCACATCGTGACGTTCTCGGTGATCCCGCTGTCGGCCGGCAAGACGCTCGTGCGCACGAAGTGGCTCGTGCACAAGGACGCGAAGGAAGGCATCGACTACGACGTGAAGAACCTGACGGCCGTGTGGAACGCCACGAACGACCAGGATCGCGCGCTCGTCGAGTTCTCGCAGCGCGGCGCGACCAGCAGCGCGTACGAGCCGGGCCCGTACTCGCCGTTCACGGAGGGTCTCGTCGAAAAATTCTCGGCCTGGTACATCGGCCGGCTCGCCGAAAAAACCGGCGCGTAGTACCCAGCACTGAAGCGGAGTTACAGATGATGCGAGATGCGGCCAATTTCGAGCCGGTGGACAGCCGGGTCACACGCCCGGCGTTCTGGAACGCCCTTCCCGAGCGCTGGACGAGCGACGTCGAGGAAACGCTGGTGTGTTGCCATGTGCGGCAGGAAACGCACGACGTGAAGAGTTTCTTCTTCCGTTCGCCGCAGGGCCGCTCGTTCTCGTTCGAGCCCGGGCAGTTCCTCACGCTCGAGCTCGACATCGACGGCGAAACGATCAACCGCTGCTACACGATCTCGTCGTCGCCCGCGCGGCCGCACACGGTGTCGATCACGGTGAAGCGCGTGCCGGGCGGCAAGGTGTCGAACTGGCTGCACGACAACCTGCAGCCGGGCGCACCGGTGCGCGTACTCGGCCCGGCCGGCGAATTCACGTGCGCACGACATCCGGCGCGCAAGTACCTGTTCCTGTCGGCGGGCTCGGGTGTCACGCCGCTGATGTCGATGAGCCGCGCGCACCACGATCTCGCCGAGGATCGCGACATCCTGTTCGTGCACAGCGCACGCACGCCGGACGACATCATCTTCGCGCGCGAGCTCGACCTGATCGCGTCGAACCACACAAATTTCCGCACGTCGTTCGTCGTCGAGCGCGTCGGCGCGCGCACCAACTGGCCGGGCGTCACGGGCTTCCTGACGCTGCCGCTGCTGAAGCTGATCGCACCGGATTTCATGGAGCGCGAGATCTTCACGTGCGGCCCCGCGCCGTACATGAAGGCCGTGCGCGACCTGCTCGACGAAGCCGGCTTCGATCGCAAGCAGTATCACGAGGAGAGCTTCTCGTTCGAAACGCTCGCGCAGACCGCAAGCGACGAGCTGCTCGCCGATCTCGCCCCGCCCGCCGAAGGCGCCGACACCGATACGAAGCAGTACACGGTCAGCTTCGCAAAGAGCAATCGCGAGATTTCATGCGGCTCGGAGCAGCACGTGCTGGATGCGGCGCGCCAGTCCGGCGTGCGGCTGCCGGCCTCGTGCACGCAGGGCATGTGCGGCACCTGCAAGGTGAAGCTCGTGTCGGGGCAGGTTGAAATGAAGCACAACGGCGGTATCCGCCAGCGCGAGATCGACCAGGGGATGGTGCTGCTGTGCTGCAGCAAGCCGCTGTCGGATCTCGTGATCGACAAGTAGTCGAAACTCGCCATCGGCTGTCCGGGCGCGTCGCGTCCGGACAAGCATCCGTCGGAAAACAACGATACCGCGGATTTGTGGTTGAAGAACCTAGAGAGACAACGCGCACGGTGCGCATTTCAAGGAGATCGACCATGAAGCTGTTCGGAAAACTGATGTGGACCGGCGCACTGTCGGCGATGGTGGCACTGAGCGCATCGGCGCTCGCCGATACGAAGCCCACGCTGAAGATCGGCTACGTCGAAGGCTGGGACGACAGCGTGGCGACGTCGAACGTCGCGGCGCGCGTGATCGAGAAGAAACTCGGCTATGAGGTGAAGCTCGTGCCGGTCGCTGCAGGCATCATGTGGCAGGGCGTCGCGCGCGGTGACCTCGACGCGACGCTGTCCGCGTGGCTGCCGGTCACGCACGGCTCGTACTGGGACGAGTACAAGGCCAAGGTCGTCGACCTCGGCGCGAATTTCCCCGATGCGAAGATCGGCCTGATCGTGCCCGCGTACGTGAAGGCGAAGAGCATCGACGACCTGAATGCCGAAAAAAGCAGCTTCGGCGGCCGGATCGTCGGTATCGACGCAGGTGCGGGCGTGATGCGCAAGACCGACGACGCGATCAAGAGCTACGGGTTGAACTACACGCTGATGCCGAGCTCGGGCAGCGCGATGACGGCCGAGTTGTCGCGCTCGGTCGGCGCGAACAAGCCGGTGATCGTGACCGGCTGGGCGCCGCATTGGATGTTCGCGAAGTGGAAGCTGCGCTTCCTCGAGGATCCGAAGAAGGTGTTCGGCGGTGCGGAGCATGTCGACAGTGTCGTGAACCCGCAGCTCGAAACGAAGGCCAAGCCGGTCGTTGCGTTCCTGAAGAAATTCCAGTGGAAGCCGGGCGAGATCGACAGCGTGATGCTCGCGATCCAGAACGGCTCGAAGCCGGAAGCGGCTGCCGATGCATGGATTGCAGCGCATGCGGACCGCGTGAATTCGTGGACGGAAGGCGCGCAATAAGCCGCCACGATTCGCCGCAATAAAAAGACGAAGAGACAGTCCGGGATTGATCGGCAGGATAGCGAAATAATTGCACTGCGATGCGATCATATCCCGGAATTATTTTTTTGATTCTGCAAGAAAGCCGGTATGTTGTTACACTGCGGCCCTTGTGCGGAGTCATCACAGGAGGAATTGGATGAGTCAGGCAGGACTGCGTGCGAACAGCACCAGTGATGTTGAGGCAACCATCTCACATGATTCGACGGGCCACACGCTGCATCGTGGCCTGACTTGGAAAGACGCTTTTTGGGTAACGAGCGGCGTGCCCGCAGGCGTGCTGTTCACGATCGGCGGCGTATGCGCGACGATCGGCCAGCCCGCGTGGGCGATCTGGATCGCCGCGATCACGATGGGGCTGATTCAGAGCGCGACTTATGCGGAAATATCGGGGCTATTTCCCCATAAATCGGGCGGCGCGTCCGTATATGGCGCGATCGGCTGGGTTCGTTACAGCAAGCTGATTGCCCCGGTTTCCGTGTGGTGCAACTGGCTCGCGTGGTCGCCGATGCTCGCGCTCGGCTGCGGCCTCGCGGCGAGCTATGCGCTCACGAGTCTCTTTCCCGCCGACGCGGCGGTGCTGCACTGGCAGCTCAAGGTTGCGGATCTCGGGTTCATCAAGCCGGGTCTGTCCCTGCGGATCAATGCGACGTTCATCATCGCGACGATCCTGCTTCTCATCACGTTCAAGCTTCAACACAGCGGTGCATCGAAGGCGGCGCGCACGCAGCGCATTCTCGGCATCGCGTCGCTCACGCCGCTGTTGATCGTCGGCATCGTGCCGTTCGTCACGGGCGACGTGCCGATGTCGAACCTGCTCCCGCTGCTGCCGCTCGGTCACGACGCACAGGGCAATCTCACGACCGCGACGTTCGGCTCGTGGAACGGGCAGGGCGTCACGATGGCGCTCGGTGCGATGTTCATGGCCGGCTGGGCGTCGTATGGTTTCGAGACGGCCGTCTGCTACACGCGCGAATTCCGCGACCCGCGTCGCGATACCGCCAAGGCGATCTTCTGGTCGGGCGCGCTGTGCCTCGTCGTGATGACGCTCGTGCCGATGGCGTTCCAGGGTGCGCTCGGCACGCAGGCGATGCTCGATCCGTCGATCGGCGACGGCACCGGCGTCGCGGCCGCAATGGCGAAGATCGTCGGCGGCGGCGCGTGGGTCGCGAACGCGGTCGTCGTGATGCTGATGCTGTCGATCCTGCTGATCGTGATGACGTCGATGATGGGCTCGTCGCGCACGCTGTACCAGGCATCGGTCGACGGCTGGCTGCCGAAGTACCTGTCGCACGTGAACGAGCACGGCTCGCCCACGCGCGCGATGTGGACCGATCTCGGCTTCAACCTCGTGTTGCTGATGATGTCGGACTACATGACGGTGCTGTCGATCTCGAACGTCTGCTACATGCTGTTCGTATTCCTGAATCTTCAGTCGGGCTGGATCCACCGGATGGACCGCGGCAACTGGGATCGGCCGTTCCGCTGCCCGACATGGCTGCTCGTTGCCGGCTCGATCTGCGGCTACGCGAACCTCGTCTATGTCGGCGCGGGCGCGAACCTGCAGGGCGAAGGCACGCTGCGCAACGGGCTCATCGCGATGCTGCTGATCGTGCCGGTGTTTCTCTATCGCCACTACTGGCAGGATCGCGGCCGGTTCCCTGCGCAGATGCAGCGCGACATGGAACTCGAGGTGCCGAAGCGAGCGATGTGGCTCAACCTGATGCCGTATGCGGCGCTGGTCGGGGCAGGGCTCACGATCTGGTTGTCGTATTACTTTGCGTGGGTGAAGTGAGCGGGTGGTGAGCAAGGCGACTCTTGCGCCGGACACGGAAACCGCACACGGGTCCGACGCGAGAGGAGCTGGTGCACTGCTTGCGCTTCACGATTGCCCGGCGCGCGTGCGTCAGGCCTGATCGAGGTACGACACAAGCCGCCACGCGACTTGCGTGGTCTGTTGGCGCATGCCGATCACGCGATCGAGAAGCGGAAGCGCTCTTGATTCGTGCACGATGATCGAAGGCTGCGTATCGCCCTTCAGGAACCGTCGTTCCGAGTCGCCAGCCTGGCCTTCCTTCAGCGCCGCACACCAGACGCCGTCTTCGGGGCAGCGTTCCCCGGTGCGAGCGACCGTTCCGATCGGCAGTCGAGCCGCGAGGGTTGCCGGTTGCGGCTCAGCCGAAGTCTTGTCCTGTACGCCGGCGAGCGGCAAGCCCGTCGCCGGATCGAGGTGCTTCGCCTTCGCCATTTCGTTGATCATCTCGTCAGAAGGCTTTTGCGGAGGCGCGGCGGCATCCTGCTCCTTTTGCCACTGGAAGGTACCGTCCCAGGGCGGGAGCTTGGCCGGCGGCAGAGGGACGATCTTGTCGATATCGGGAACCTTGGGGTTACGGCCATCGTTGCTGTTGATGAATTTGCCGATCACTTGATATCGTCTGGAGCGCTCAGGATCGTTCGAGAGCGACAGGTAATACAGCGTGTCGGATTTCGACGGCCCTCGAAATGCATTTTCCAGTGTAAACGCGCATTCGGTACTTCCGGCCTCGACGCCTTTCTGGAAGGTCTTCAGCGCCTCCGGGTATGCCCCGTCGGTCTTCAAGTCCAGTCCGAGCATCAAAGCTGCTTTCCCATAGCCTTGCGCCGTAGCGCATTCCCGCATTTGTTTTGCAATGGCAGGTGCATTGTCTCGTGGAGCGAGTAGTTCCCCAACGTAATACTGGGCCTGCGGGCTTCCCAAGTCAGCCGCTTTGCGAAAGTAACGCAACGATACGTCCGGATCCTGTTTCAGGCCGTACCCAATCTCGAGATAGTGGCCAATGTCATAGTATCCGGCGGGAATGCCTTGTTCGACGAGCTGTGCTGCAAGGTCCACGGATTCTTTCGGCGCGTTGGGCGAGTGGGCCAGTTCTTGCGAAATCAGGAGTTGAGCGTTGTTGTTCGCCTTGTAGTGACCGTATGCTGCCGCGATCCGATAGTAACGGACGATATCGTCGAAGTCTTTTGGTCCGCTCTGCTTTTGCAGGTATCTGGCGTACTGGTACAGAAGGTCAGCTTTCGGATCAAGCGCCGGGAGATGATCAGCCTCATGCGCGCAGTTGAATGCGAGATTGGCGTGCACGGTGTTCAGATCGGGTAGCTGGGTCGATTGGGGCACGGGAGTATCCTTTTTCGAGCAGGCACAGACGAGTACGGCAAATGAAATAAGCAGTATGTATTTTTTCATCGATCAATCGTCGTAGGTGCGACTGTCAGAAGCTCTCGCGAATTTGACAAGCGATGCAAACGGAGCAAGCCCTTTGTCTTCGTTGATCTTGTTCTGGCCGAGAACCATGGTCCAGCCAGTGAAAGCGCTCGTGACATCATCCTGGGCGCCCTGGTTTTTGGTGTGAAGCCCCCAAAGCTTCCTTCGCAACGGCTTCGTGACATCGCTGTTCTCGTGACAGATATTGAGCTCGCTATCGACGTTCATGCTTCGGATGTTCACGTTCGCCGAGCCCAGCGTCATGAATGCGTCGTCGACCGTCATCAGTTTGGCATGAACGTATACCGGCAACCAGTTGTCCGGGTGCGAGTCGTCGAACGGATTTGCTCCTTGAGACTGTATTTTCTGTAACGATGCCTGCTCTGCCGCGAGCTGTGACAAGGGGAGTTCTGCTGCGCGGTGAGCTGGTCGTCGACGACTTTCGGTGTTCGAGCTTGATTTTGGGAATGATCGGTTCTAATATCCGGACTCATGAGCCCGACCTCTCCCAGCTCCCGTGACAGGGGCCGCCCACGCGAATTCGACACCGACGAGGTGATCGACGCGGCGGCACGCGTGTTCTGGGAGCAGGGGTATCACGCGACATCGATCGACGCGTTGTGCGAGGCGACCGGTGTCTTTCGCGGCAGCCTGTACCGCACCTTCGGCGACAAGCACGGGTTGCTGGTCGCCGCGTTCGACCGCTATGCGGAGGGTGCGATCGCACGGCTCAAGGAGCGTCTCGCGGCGGATCTGCCGCCACGGCAGGCACTCAAGGCGGCGCTCCTGTACTACACGGAGATCGGCGCACGCCTGTCGGAGCGGCGCGGCTGCTTCATCACGAATTCGGCCGTCGAACTCCTGCCCGGCGACGACGCGCTGCGCCCGTACATCGAATCGACCTTGCTGCGCATTGGCTCGCAATTCAGCCTGGCTGTCGCGCGAGGCCAGCAGTCGGGCGATTTCGACCGGCATCTCGATCCGGAGGAGGTGGGCCGGTTCCTGTTGTGCCTGATCCAGGGCATGCGTGTGTTGGGCAAGTCGAGTGCATCGGAGGCGGAGCTGGCATCGATCGTCGAAATCGCGATGCGGGCACTGACCTGATTTTTTTGGTTATTTTGAGAATGAATGGTTTCAAATGCGAGGCTTACCGAGGCTCCGCATCGCGACCGTGAAGGGCAGGCAAACAGGGTAACGAACGCAATACGACACTGCCGCTGCGCGCAGCCGTACCGGCCTCATTTTTCAATCAATTTGGGAATGATCGGTCATGAATGACGCAACACTCGCAATGCCCGCCGCGAACGCGTACGGGAAAGGCGTCGTCGCATGTGTGACCGCAACGATCCTGATGGGCGTGATGTTTCCGGTGATGACCGATGCGTTGCGGTACATCGATCCCTTTACGTTCACGTCGCTGCGCTACCTGATCGCCGGGATGTGCTTCCTCGTGTTGCTGCGGGTCGTCGAAGGGCCCGGTGCGTTTCGTTCCGCCGGAGAACCCGTGGCGCTCGCATGGCTGCTCGGATCGGTCGGCTTCTGCGGATTCGGGTCGTTCGTGTTCCTGGGCCAGCAGCTGGCCGGCGACGAGGGCGCGCTGACCGCATCGATCATGATGGCCACGCAGCCGATGATGGGGCTGCTGCTCAACGCACTGGTGCGGCGCGTCGCGCCCGCGCCGGTGTCGGTGCTGTTCGTCGTCCTGTCCTTTACCGGCGTCGCGCTCGTCATCACGCGCGGCGACGTGATCGCCGCACTGCACGAACCGCAGCACTACGCGGCCAACGCGCTGATCGTCGTCGGCGCGTTGTGCTGGGTCGTCTATACGTTTGGCGCAGCGCGGTTCACGAAATGGTCGGCACTGAAATACACGACCTTCACGACGTGGCTTGGACTGACCACGATCGTCGCAGTCAACCTGGTGCTGATCGCGACGCACCGGATCGTGGCACCGTCACTCGCCGCGGTGCATGCGGTGCTGCCGCATCTCGCGTACATGGGGCCGGTGGCCGGCTTCGGCGCGATCCTGCTGTGGATGACGGGCAACCGGAACCTCGGGCCGATGAACGGCGTGCTGTTCATGGACATCGTGCCCATCACGGCATTCATCGTATCCGCGGTCACGGGCGTCGTGCCCAACCGCGCGCAGATCCTGGGCGCCGCGCTGACGGGCGTGGCGCTGATCCTCAACAACCTCTATCTGCGACACCGGGCACGACGAATCGGCACGGCGCGTGCGCGCGTGCCGTCGGCTTCCGCGTGACGGACGGCGAAGCCCGCCCGCTTACGAAAACACCACCGTCCGATCGCCGTTCAAAAACACCCGCCGCTCGATGAACGCCTTCACCGCACGCGCGAGCGTGATGCATTCGACGTCGCGCCCCACCGCGAGCAATTGCTCCGGACGCAGCGCATGATCGACGCGCTCGACGACCTGCTCGATGATCGGGCCTTCATCGAGATCGTCGGTGACGAAGTGCGCGGTCGCGCCGATCAGCTTCACGCCGCGCGCATGCGCCTGGTGATACGGCTTCGCGCCCTTGAAGCCGGGCAGGAACGAATGATGGATGTTGATTGCACGGTTCGCGAGCTTCGCGCTCGTCTCTTGCGACAGCACCTGCATGTAGCGCGCGAGGATCACGAGCTCGGCGCCGCTCGACTCGAAGAAGTCGAGCCATTGCGCTTCCTGTTGAGCCTTCGTATCGGCCGTGATCGGGAAATGGCGGAACGGCAGGCCGTGTTGCGCGGCGAGCGGCTCGAAGTCGGGATGGTTCGACACGATGCCGACGATGTCCATCTTCAGCTCGCCCATCCGCCAGCGGAACAGCAGGTCCGCGAGGCAGTGCTCGAGCTTCGACACCATGATCAGCACCTTCGGCCGTGCATTCACGTCGTGAATTGCCCATTGCGTGTCGCCTTCGCCGCCGCCGCCGAGCGCGGTCGCGATTGGCCCGAATTCCCGGCGCAGCGCGTCGATCTGCAGCGTTTCATCGGTCGGATGAAACACGCAGCGCACGAAGAAGCGATTGCTGAGATCGTCGTCGAACACGTTCAGCGCATCGACGTAGCAGCGATGGCGCTCGAGAAAGCCGACGACGGCGGCGACCTGGCCGGCCGCGCTCGGGCACGACAGCGTCAGGACGAATTGATCGGGGCGTGAGTCGGCGGTCATGAGATTCCTCGGATGTCATGGAACGCAACCTGCGCGGCGGCGCGACGGGGCGCCACGCTACGCGGGTAGCGGGAGGCTCAAGTAAATCAGGACGATTGGGGCGCGGATAGAACCAACCCGCCGTGTGGCTGGTATCGGCACGCCAGCGCGGCCGGGCGGCGGCCGGGCGGCGGCCG